>CALJOK010000035.1 GCA_937981555.1 uncultured Saprospiraceae bacterium | reverse complement strand
GCAACAGCAGCAGTTAACACAAAAGAATTATTAAGCATCAACTCTCGTTACACAGAGTCAGAAGCTTATTCAAATTCTGATTTATACAACGTAGTATTAGAATTCAACGGAGCAACAGTTTCTAACGGATTCGAATTATTCCAAAATACACCTAACCCATTCAAGGCAGAAACTACAATTGGTTTCAACATGCCAGCAGCGGGAGCAGTTACTTTGACTATCTACGATGTATCAGGTAGAACGTTAAGATTGATAGAAATGGATGCAGTTAAAGGTGCTAACTCTGTAAATGTAAGCAGAGAAGGAATCGACGTAACTGGAGTTCTTTACTACCAATTGGAAACAGCTACTGAAACAGCTACTAAGAAGATGATCTTGGTTGACTAATCTTCGGATTACGAAATCAAATTATCTTTTCTAGATAAGTTTTAAAAGAGGCGCCTTCTGCAATTGCAGAAGGCGCTTTCTTTTTTTATACGCTTAATTTAAACCTATCTTAATAAATTTAAAATTCGACTTTGTTTTGGCTTACTACTTTAAGTATCTAAGTTCCTGGAAATTTAATACTTGCGAGGTCGGTAGAGATTTGTAGTTGACCGAAGTTTACAGAAAATTAATTTTCCATTTCGATCAATAATTTCTAACTGAACATTATCTGTTTCAATAGTTTTAATTCTATGGAATAATCTTTGCAACAGGACTAATTAAATTTACCTCCAGATAGATTTACCCACAAATCAAAAGATTTTTTAATGAGACTAATCAGTTTTTTCTTGATTCTTTTTTTCTTAAAACCTGTGTTATTATCAGCGAGTAATGTTGATAGTTTGCTGACGGTATTGGATGAAGCTGAACAGAACGAGATCTTGACTGATATGTACAAATTAAATTTTGAGTTAGCAAAAGTGTATAGCTCAGGTGAAGAGGAAAAATATGAAAAAGCTGCTTTTCATTATTTTGAGGCATATAAAGTAGCCATTGCTACTAATAATATAATGAATCAATCTGATTGCCTTTATGGTATGGGATATACTCATCAAAGAAGAAATAATTATCAAGAATCTTTAGACTGTTTTCAACGGGGAATTGAATTGTCAAAAAAATATCCAGATGATATTGAATTCAAAACAATGGCTAGAGTCTATACTCAGATATCTTCCATTTATCAAGTGCTAGGGGACTATAAAAAAGCGTTTGATAACCAAATACAATCTCTGTTGATATGTGAAAAAAGTAATGATCTTGGAGGAATTGCTAATTCACAATATAATTTAGGAACTATTTTCTTTTACCAAAATCAGTTTGAAAGAGCTCAGGAACATTATGAGAAAGCAAAAGTCATATGCGATGAGTTGAAACAGGAGAGATTAATTTATTCCTGTTTAGCTGCTTTAGGTTCAGTAAGTGAAAAATTAGGAGAGTCTGAAAAAAGTTTAGATTACAATAATAAATCACTTGAGCTTGCCATTAAATTAAATTATAAAACTGGGATTGCTTATGCTAAAGGAAACATCGCATCAAATTACTTGAGTGTAAATAATTTTGCTGAAGCTGAAAAATATTGTAAGGAAGCTATATCAATCAAATTAGATTTGGAAGATAGCTATGGAGCAATTGGAAGTAAAATTGATTTGTCAAAAGTTTATCTAGGTTGGAATAAGCTTCGAGAAGCAGTTATTGTATTGAATGAAGCTTTAGATTTAGCCAAAATGGTAGAATCCAAAAGCCGACAATCTGATATTTATAAGAACTTGTCAGTTGTATATGAAGGATTAAACAATGCATCAAAAGCATTGGATTACACCAAAAAATATGTTGCACTAAAAGATTCTCTCTTGAATGAAAAAACCTTGGAAGAGATGGGAACATCTCAACGACGTTATGAGTTGGAGAAGAAAGAGCATGATATTGCCATGTTGAAAAAGGAGAATGAATTATTGGAGCAAAAAGAAATGAATCAATCACTTCAAAAATATGTTTTTGGACTGGTTACGATTGCATTTCTGATGTTTATATGGTGGTACAAAGCAAAGTTGAATTATCAAAATAACGTCAATCGGATCCTAGAAGAGAAAAATGAACTGCTCAATGGTATGAATGATGAAATTGAAATTAAGAATAAACAATTAGAACATTCTAATGAGGATTTAAAACAATTTGCCTATGTGGCTTCTCATGATTTGAAGGAACCACTTCGAATGATTAATTCTTACACCAACTTATTGCAAAGGAGATATATGGGGTCCTTTGATGAGTCAGGAAAAGAATTCATGAATTATATTACAGATGCGGTAGGGAGAATGGAAATCCTTCTAGATGATTTACTTGATTTCTCTAGAGCTGGAAGTCAACCTACACCGACTAACCATGTATCTACTCAAGATGTAATGATTATGGTAGAGGCTAATTTGAGACATCGGTTAGAATCACTTAATGCAACATTAGTGGTTAAAAATGACAACCTTCCTTCGATCAAAGCTCATCGAACTCAAATGATACAGTTACTTCAAAACTTAGTAAGTAATGGAATGAAATTTAAGGGGGAAAAAGATCCAATCGTGGAAGTAGATTGTATTAAAAAAGAAAATAAATTTATTTTCTCAGTAAAAGATAATGGAATCGGAATTTCAGAAGACAACCTTGAAAAGGTTTTTGAAATGTTCCGAAGATTACATACTAGAGAAGAATATGAAGGTACCGGAATTGGGTTAGCAACGTGTAAACGTATTGTGACAACTTGGGGCGGTGACATTTGGGTCGAATCAGAAGAAGGGAATGGTTGTACTTTCTTTTTCTCTGTTCCAACGACTTATGCCATGATGCCAGAGGCAAAAAAATTGGAAGCTGTACCAGCATAATTTTTTTAAACTAAAAAACCCTGCTCACCATTTGGTAAGTAGGGCTTTTTAGTTTTTAGGAAAAATTAAATCACACCTAATTCTTTGCCCACTTTGGTAAATGCAGTAACAGCTTTTTCCAAATGTTCCATCTCATGACCAGCCGAAATTTGAACTCTAATTCTGGCCTTCTCTTTGGGTACAACTGGATAATAAAATCCAATGACATAGATTCCTTCGTTCAATAGTTTACTCGCAAATTCTTGTGAAAGTTTTGCATCGTACAACATAATTGGTACAATTGGATGTACGCCTGGAATAATATCAAATCCCACTTTCGTCATTTCTTCTCTAAAGTAAAGTGCATTTTTTTCCAATTTATCCCGCAAGTCAGTAGAGCTACTCAACAAGTCGATTACCTTAATCGATGCACCAACAATTGATGGTGCTAATGTATTAGAAAAAAGATAAGGACGACTTCGTTGTCGCAATATATCAACTATTTCTTTTCGAGCAGCTGTAAATCCACCGCTTGCTCCACCCATTGCTTTTCCAAAAGTTCCAGTTATTATATCTACTCTACCCATCGCGTTACAATACTCGTGAGTTCCTCTTCCTGTTTTTCCAACAAATCCGGTTGAGTGGCATTCATCGACCATCACCATAGCATCATATTTATCTGCTAGATCACAAATTTTATCAATCTGAGCTATCGTTCCATCCATAGAAAAAACGCCGTCTGTAGCAATCAATCTTCGTCTAGCACCTTGCGCTTCTTGCAATTTAGTTTCAAGGTCAGCCATGTCATTGGTATTGTATCTATACCGTTGCGCTTTGCATAATCGAATCCCATCTATGATAGAAGCGTGATTCAATGAATCAGAAATAATCGCATCTTCCTTTGTTAAAATTGGTTCAAATAATCCACCATTCGCATCAAAGGCAGCAGCATAAAGAATGGCTTCTTCCATGCCTAAAAAGTCAGCAATTTTCCTTTCCAATTCTTTATGAATATCCTGTGTTCCACAAATAAAACGGACAGAGCTCATTCCAAAACCATGGGTGCCAATGGTAGCTATTGCAGCTTCTATTACATCAGGATGTGAAGACAATCCTAGATAATTATTAGCGCAAAAATTTAAAACTTCTCCTCCTTCAATCGTATTAATTAAAGCAGATTGAGGTGTAGTGATGGTTCTTTCTTCTTTATATAAACCAGCCTCTTTGATGTCATTTAATTCGTTTTGAAGATCTGTTCTTACTTTTGTAAACATATTGTTATGTATTTATAAATCCAGTTGGATTGGTTAGTTTTTAAATTATTTTAAATAAGAATGTAGAAGCGAACATAAGATGTTTAGCATACAATATCAAATGTAACCTCTTATTCAATATCAGTATATTTATCAATGTAATTCAAAATTTTTTGTCCCTTATTTTTAAAGCCAGGAGAAGCCAATGGCATCTGATCATCAATAAGTACTTTTATTTCATGGAATAAATCAGGTTCCTTTTTTGCTTCCTTAAATAAAATTCCCATCGAAAAATATTTTACAGCAATGGGTTCTTTTGGCGAAGCTAAAAATTCAAAACTAATATCCACAACTGTCCCCAATAACTTTTTAGGGATAGTATAATTTTCTAATATCCGGAGCGTATTTCGTTTTACAGCATCATGTTTTGGTGTTCTTAAATTAAGTACAGCCTTCTTCAAATGTTTTTTAAAAAGTTGCGGATTTTTCTCTACTGTAAAATTCATAGTATAGGCTGCACGTTGATTCAGTCGCCAATCATCATCAAAAAAATATTTCATTAGTTCATCAAAACGTTCTTGCGAAGTACCAATGTAACTTGCAATTTTTAACGCTTGATTTCTTGAATGTTCTTCCAGTAATGCTTTTTTTATATCCAATGTTTCAAATTTTAAAAACCAGTTACGGTATTAAATTATATTTTTTTGAAAGTTGTGAAATCATGTCTTGTGTCATTTGATGAATATTGTATTCTTCTTTCCAATTCCAATCATTTCTTGCTTCTGAATCATCGATGGAGGCAGGCCACGAATCTGCAATAGCTTGACGGAAATCAGGATTATAACTTATTTTAAAATTAGGGAAATGCTGCTGAATCGCCTTTGCAATTTCTGCTGGTGAAAAAGTTATGGCAGCTAAATTATAACTTGATCTGACTTTAATTTTTTCGCGAGGTGCTTCCATTAATTCCAATGTTGCGCGAATAGTGTCAGGCATATAAATCATCGGAAGTCGAGTATTTTCTGAAAGAAAACATTCGAAATCAATTCCTTGAACTGCTTTGTGAAAAATATCAACTGCATAATCTGTCGTTCCTCCACCGGGCATAGATTGATAACTAATTACCCCAGGGTAGCGAATAGAACGCACGTCCAATTGATATTTATCAAAATAATATTGACACCAGTTTTCGCCAGCCGCTTTGCTAATACCATAAATTGTGGCTGGATCTAGAAATGTAAATTGAGGTGTTTTTTCTTTTGGAGTATGTGTTCCAAAAACAGCGATTGAACTTGGAAAAAAGACTTTGTCTAATGATTGTTCTTTTGCTACTTCTAGTACATTGAACAAACCACTCATATTAATGTCCCAAGTTCGTCTTGGGTTCTTTTCACCATTAGCAGAAAGGATGGCAGCGAGGTGATATATTTGAGTGATGTCATGTTTTTTGACAATATTGGAAAGGCCCTCGCCATCTAAAATATCTAAAATTTCAAATGGTTCATTGAGTTGTTCCGATGTCCTGATATCTGTGGCTAAGACATTGTCATTGCCATATTTTTCTCGCAGGGCTTGGGTCAAAACTGTTCCAATTTGACCGTTGGCACCAATTACGAGAATTTTGTCTTTTCTCATTAAGGTATATTTTGGTTAGGTAGTAAGCACGTTTGTATAAAAATAAAGTTCAATATTAAACCACAAAATAGATATTTTCCATTTGTAAGGAAAAGAAAAGAAGAGTTTTTGGAAATAGAATTATATTAATATTATTTATTCGGCAGAAGGAATTTCTGTTAAGAATTCTGACGACTGATTTTCATAATCCATTTTGGATAAAAAAGTGGAAATACCATTAGTGATTAAAAGGTAAGGTACTTGAAGTTGGAAGTTATATTGGGCAGCTTGTTCAAATGGATTACGATTGATCTTTATTTCTTTTTTTGCGATGGTTGAATCGGCTAAAACATTCATCCAAGAAAAGCTCTTTTCAATATTAATTTCAGGTGCTTTGCATTCGACTAGCAAAAATGGTTGGTTGTTCTTATCATAAACCAAGATATCAAAACGATGTTCTAACTCATTGATTTTCAATGATTTTTCTACAGCAATTTTTGATTTTGGATATTTTTTTTCTTCCATTAAATAAACCAATAATAATTGACGAACCAATTCTTCAGGTTGTAAAACGAGGAATTTTTTTCTGATAGGACAAAATATTAATTGCTTTCCATTTTCTCTTTTGGATTTTAAAAAAGGCTTAAATCGAAGCAAGTCTAAAGCAATCATTAGAGGATTTTTTTTGCTAAAATTACAATCAATGGAGACAAAATCAAAATCAAAAATTCAATCTCATTTTTCAATTCTGATTACTTGTCTACAAAAGCAAATCGCAATCGTTGATTTTGATTTCTTTTTCTTTAAAGAAGTGGCAATTCTTTTTTTAATAATTCGATAGCAATTTTAGTATCTGTTGCAAGCTGCTTAAAGGAATCAGATACTCTCTCACAAGTGCATGAATCATAAGAAGACCCTGCATTTTTTTCGATATAGTTAGCTAATTCAATTTGGGATTTCATTCCGAAAATGCGAAAACCAGATTTCATTAGGTGAGTTATTTTAACGACATTTTCGCAATCTTGATTATTAATATAATTATATAATTTTTCCATTTCTCTAGGTTTGTGAAAAATGAAAAGCTCGATAGATTCTTTTATCTCTTGTTTTTTTCCGTCAAATATTTTATAAACATTTTTTAAGTTGATATAAACATTTTCCTGGCTAATTAAGGAGGTGAAATTATCACGGTTATTTACACTTTCTAATTGTTTTGGGACTTTAATTTTTTGATTGAAAAAGTGTTTAATCACTACAGGCAAGTTTTGCAGATAATTCAAATCTAAGTCTTTTGTAAAACATTCAATCGCACCTAATTTACTTTTCACAGAGTTAATGGTAGATTGATCTTCATTTCCAGTAATCAAAATAAATGACGTGTTTTTTAAATCATCCAATAGGTCAAAAGTAGTTCCGTCTGCTAAGTTATGATCGGTGATGACCAAGTCAAAAGATATTTGAGCTAATTTTATTTTGGCTTCTTGGATGGATTTAGCGACATAATATTGATAGTCTAAGTCTTGTTGTTTCAACATTCTAGTAAGCGCCATTTGATCAATTAGATCATCTTCTATGATTAAAATTTTTTTCATTTATTAATGATTTGAGAGCAAATATTTTTTGAGCGTAAATTCAAAAATGGTGTATTCTCCTAATGTTGATTTCACAGTAATTTCACCGCCATGAAGTTGGACAATTCTTTTGACAATACTTAATCCAATTCCTGTACTTTCAAAATCGTCTTTGGATTGAAGAGTCTGAAATATTTGAAATATTTTTTCGAAATTTTTCTCTTCCATTCCTTTTCCATTGTCTTTGATTCGGAATAAATAATGAGTGGATAAATCTTCATAGTCTATTTCGATTTTACAGATATCTTTATCATTATATTTTACCGCATTGGAAATTAAATTTTGGAAAACTTGTTCTATTTTTATTTTTTCACAAAAAATTTCAGGTAGTTTATTTAATATACTAATCTCAACATTTTCTTTTAGATTGACCATCAATTTAGCATTTTGAATGATCTCTTCTACTGCTACAATTTCTTTAGTTTCTTCAATTCTCCCAACTTTGGTATACTCAAAAATTCCATTGATGAAGAGGTGCATTCGATTAACCCGATTAATCAATAATTGTAATTGATTTTTTCCTTGTTCATCAATCTTGTCTCCGTAATCTTCAGCTAACCAAGTAGATATATTTTTGATTGCACGAAGAGGAGCCTTCAAGTCATGTGAAACGATGTAGGCGAAATCTTTCAATTCTTTATTTACTTCAGCTAGTTGATTAAAAAGTTGGTTTCGATTTTCTTCATCTTTTTTGAGTTGAGTAATATCCCTAATGATGTCTCTTGAGCCTATCATTAACCCATTTTCATATATTGCGTTAGAGTTAACTTGGATATATTTTATGTCACCATTTTTGGCGATGGTTCGACCTTGATAATTAGAATAATATCCGTCAGTAATTAATTTTTGAAAATATTTTTTAGAACGTTCTTGATCATCAGGGTGAACAATATCTTTGATGGCTAGTTTACTCAGTTCTTCTTTTGGGTATCCTAGTAATTCTTGGGAAGCGGAGTTGGCATCGATTATGAATCCATCTTTGTTAACAATAACAATAGCATCATAAATCTCTTCAAAAAGGTTTCGATATTTTTGTTTTGTATTTTGTAAGTCGGTGATTTCTTTTCCAAAAACTGTTACACCACTAATTTGATTAGTTTCATTTAGAATAGGGGAGAAGGTAACAATGTCCGTTTTAGAACTCCCATCAACGATATATTTTATTTTGACGGCAATTCTTTTTCCTTCAAGAGCTTGGTTATAATGATTGATCCATCGAGGTTTAAACTCTTTGGATTCAGGTAACATTTCAATACCAACTTCTAATTTTTCTTTTTTAAATAATTGAGGTAAAATATTGGCAGCTGGGTCATTAAAATCAATCAATTTAAATTCCCGATCAATTGCATAAATTTTGTCATTAGTACTATTAAGAATAGCTCTAACCTTTGCCTCATTTTGAACTAGCTCATTTTTGATTTTACCTTCCGTGGAAATATCTTGGATTGCTCCAAAAACTTTTGTGACCACTCCATTTTCCATATATGGTTCGCAATGACGCAAGGTGTATAAGATCGATCCATCAGGTTTTATTTTTCTACAATGTAACTCAAATGATTTTCCTTCTTGGATGGCCAACTCTAATGCTTTTTTAAATGGCTCTCGATCATCGGGATGAGTCAAACTGTAGTAGCTTGCTAAGCTAATAGATTTTTCACCTTCAGGAAATTCATAAATTTTATAGGAGTCTTGAGTCCAATCTAACATTTGAGTTTTGACATCCAATTCCCAATATCCTAACTTGGCTAATCGTTGAGCATCTTTTAATCGAGCTTCACTTTGAGCAAGTGCTTTTTGAATATTTTTGAGTTCCGTAATTTCTTTTCCGTGAATGGCTGCACCAATGATTTCTCCTGATGCTTTTTTGAGAGGGGAGACCGTTATTAAGTCAGTCTGATCGTTATCGTTGATGTTATAATTTCCTTCAAAATTAAATTCTTCGCCATTAAATGCGCGATCTAATTTTGATTTCCATGGATTAGCTCCTGAAAAATCAAAATCAGAAATTTGAACTTCTTCAAAAGGTTTGTCTAGATTATGAATGGCTAAAATTTTTAGGGCAGCGTGGTTGGAATCTATGAGTTTGTAATTTTTATCAACTGCAAAT
Organism: uncultured Saprospiraceae bacterium; assembly: GCA_937981555.1. Taxonomy (GTDB): domain Bacteria; phylum Bacteroidota; class Bacteroidia; order Chitinophagales; family Saprospiraceae; genus CAJQQY01. The sequence goes on along the minus strand of CALJOK010000035.1, from coordinate 16,453 downwards.
ATTCTATCTGTGGTACTATTAAAAATAGATTTTATCCTAGCCTCATTTTTAATTAATTGTTCTTCAAATTTTTTCTGCTTACTGATATCTTCTAGAATTCCAATTTGATAGGTTTCATCTCCAATTTTAAAAATTGATCGAGTAGCTGTCCCCCAAAAAACTTCTCCATTTTTTCGTTTGTATTGTTTTTCAATTTTAAAATTTTCAATCCTATCATCTTCTAGTAACTTCATTTTTTCAGACATCTCTTCGGTGTTTTCATAAAACACAAAGTTAGAACGGTCCTGATCATAAGATTGAAATTCATCTGGCGTGCAATCGAAGAGTTCACATATTTTTAAATTAAAACCGAGAAGTTGTTGCGTTTTAAATTTTCGAATAGTAACTCCATTTGGGCTGGTCTCAAAAAGACTTTGGAATAAATTCTCATGATCAAATAGGTCTTTTCGAAGAAATGATCCGACCTCAAAGTTTTTACTCTGAACGGAAATTTCAGTAATTTCTCCAGCAGCATTTTTAATCGGGTAAATGTTAACTAGGTCAGTATGTTTTCTATCTTCAATTAAATATATTTTTTTGAATTCTAAAACCTCTCCTGCTAAAGCTTGATCATATGCTTTTTTCCAAAACTTTAGATCTCTTTTAGGAAGCATATTAATTCCTATTTCTAGTTGGTCAATTCCAAAAAGGAAACAATACTTTTGGGCAGAAGGATTAAAATATTTTAAGCGATAATCATGGTCTAATACAAATATCTTATCAGAGGAATGATTCATGATATGAATTCCATAGTCGGTAGGAATAGCCTCAGTTTTTTTTTCAAAATTTTTCATAAAGAGGAACGAAGAAATTAGTAATTCTTTTAAGTTAGGAATATTTTTTTGGGAATAAACCTTTTGAGTAATTTAAAATGGATAAGAGAAGGCGTAACTATTTGGAGTCAGTTAATTTAGATTTGGTATAGGAACTTAGTTTTTTTTAGTTAATTATTATTCGGCTTTTAAAAGCCTATATATGGTAGATTTTCCAATGTTTAATTTTTTAGCTACTAGCAGAACATCATTATCATATTTTTCTAAATAATAATGAATGATTTGATGATTGTATTCTTTGATTGACATTTCTTTATCCAAAAATGATTCTCTACCTTTTGGACTATTAAATTGAATATCTTCTTTTTTGATAATTTTCCCTTCAGAGAGAGCGCCAGCCAAATCAATGATTGCTTTTAATTCTCGAACGTTTCCATGAAAACTATAACTAATTAATTTTTCTTTAGCTTCCTTGGAAAGGGTCTTCATTGGAAGTTTATTTGCATGACAAAAATCTTTTAAGAAATGTTCTGCCAAAAGAAAAATATCATTTCCGCGATTTCGCAATGGAGGCATTTCAATCGGTAAACCAAGCAGTCGATAATATAAATCTTCTCTAAAGTTTCCCTTTTCCACTTCCTTTGCAAGACTAAGATGACTAGCTACTATTAACCTTGCATCAAAGGGAATATTTTGTGTGCCACCTACACGAGTTATTTCTCTTTCTTGGAGTGCACGCAAGATTTTAGATTGAAGAGCGATTTCCATTTCTGCAATTTCATCTAAAAATAAGGTTCCATTGTTAGCCATTTCGAACTTGCCAATTTTACGAGTAGATGCTCCTGTAAAAGCTCCTTTTTCATGTCCAAATAATTCGCTTTCCAAAAGTTCTCTCGGGATGGCAGTAACATTGACTGCGATAAAATTCCCTTTTTTTCGATTGGAACTATAGTGAATGGTTCTAGCGACTACTTCTTTTCCTGTTCCCGTTTCCCCTTGGATAGTAACTGAAATATTGGTTTGTAATGCTTTCGAGATTAATTTATGTACTCGAAGCATAGGCTTACTTTTCCCAATTAGATTTTTATTGATGTTATATTTATCGCCTAATTCATCTTTAAGAAAATCTACTTCTTCTTGTAGTTCGATTTGTTTTTTTAAGCGCTGAACGGTGAGGAGTAATTTGTCTTTTGTATCATCATCCTTAACGATGTAGAGGTATGCACCCGCTTTCATGAAATCGACAGCAACTGAAATCTCAGGTTGTCCAGAGAGGACGATAATTCCAATATTTGGATTGTATTTTTTGATAGCCTTCATCACATCATTACCTTTCATATCTGGCAAAGTGTAATCTAAAGTTACGATGATTGGATTTAGATAAAGATGATCTATACATTCTTTCCCCGTTGAGAAAACATGCACTTCATGTTCTGGATCTTGTTCCAGAACGTACTTGATTATTTTTATATATAAAGGGTCATCCTCTACTATAAATATTTTTTTAGGAAAAAATTTTCTCTTCATCAATGATAAAGTTCAAAAGAACTTAGGTTTAGTCTTTTATTTGAATAATAAAAATAAGGTCAGTAATATTTTATCTATGGAGAATATTAAAAGAGAGGAATCGCAAATTTAAGGAATAATCTGAATAACTGATAATATTCTTTATTCCAAATAGACTATCATCCATAATTTTTCTTGTACATGAATATAAATATCTTATGATTATTAATCAAAATTAGACTATTAAAATAGTCACATCTGCTCATTATTTTTTGAAAAAGAGATATTTAAAATGATAATTTATTTTTTTTGAGCAAGTATAAAATACTTTAAGTGAGTAAATTATAGTTGGCGAATATTTTTAACTTAAATTTTTGTTTTTCTAGAAAAAATAAAATGTGATTTTTCATAAATAAAAAAAGTCACATTATTTGTTCTATTGATTGGCACAATTCTATGAAACAGACCTTTTTAGGCAAATGATTTGCATATAAGTTGATATCCAATAAATAAAACTTTCCCTTCTAGTTTTAACTTCTAAACGACTAGACCTACTTATTAAAACACACTATTCGAACATCTCTTTTTTATTACTATTTTTTATAACCATGAGATATTAGCATCTTGATTTTCCCTATGAATCAAAATGATCTAATAGAAAAAATTAAAGAGAATGTCCAAATTTAACGTACTATCACTCGGTGAATTTATTCACAAAGAAGGAATTGATGTAACCCTAGAAGCCTTTGCAGATTTATATTATGATGTTACTTCGAAGCATCAAAAACAAATGAAATTAATCATGGTGACAAAAGGAGCCCTACAAGATTATATTCATGAAAGAGCCAATAAATTAGGCATCCAAAAAGTAACTGAAATCATTCCGTGGAGCGAGCAAGAAGAGATTGAAGATTGGTATAAGAATGCCTCGGTAATGTTACTACCATCTACTGATAATATTACTCGACTTATTGCAGAAGCATTTTCATTTGGCTTGCCAGTTGTTTGTTACGAATCAGAAGAATTAGACGATACCATGGATCCATCTTGTGGCATGACAATCGAGCATGATAATTTTCAAGACAACGTAATTGAATTTTCGGATGTTTTGAGAATGTTATATTTTGATCCTGAGGCTAGAAAGATTTTAAAGAGAGGGGCTTTGAAAAAATATGAAACCCAATTCTCTTGGGGCTATACTGATGCAGCTTAATTAGAAAATAATTTTTTTGATAAATAAAATGGAAAGTACAATCTTGTAAAAGGTTGTACTTTTTTATTGATTAATTATGACTGGTGACTGGTTAACCATTAAATAAAAATCCACTATCTTGTGCTACTCAATTAAAAAAACTATTTCTATTTTATCCAATGCCTTATACCGTAACCATCCCCTTTTTTGCTTTTAAGTTACATTATACAACTGGCTCTCCAGGGTTGACTCCTCTGCATGATATGGGGCTAATGCGTTTTTCCCAGTCCCTTGAAAAAGTTGCAAAATCCTTCGCTTCCGAATACCAAAAACATGTCACCAACAAAGGTAGATTAAAGGACATTTTGAGCTATTGGCAAACTGGTGATTTTATCAAATCAAAAGTTTTAATTCCTATTCCAAAATCTCGAGACGGATTTTCTTATCCGAATATTGAATTGGAGTTTGATTTTTTTTATCAAAAAAATCAGAGAGGATTTTGGTGCATTATTCCAGCATTAAAATTGGAAGCAATTGCAGAATCTGAAAATGAAATTGAAAGTATTTTGATTGGAGTTGTTTTACAAGAATTTAGAAGAACAGGAAGATTGAATTCCGTAAGCGGAATTGTTGATGCTATTTGGTACGAAGAAATAGAATTGTTACGAAATGATATTGAAGTACAGTTTCCGACACCTGCTGAATTGGATAATATTCAAGAACTTAAAGATGAGAAATGGTTACCCAATGTGGCGACTAAACTTGAGATAAATGAAAGAATAACCTACGGTCGAGAACTTGAACTTAATCGCCTAATTCGAGCAATGAAAGGAAGCTCTTTGCGAAATGTTTTATTGGTAGGTGCTTCAGGAGTTGGGAAAACGGCTTTGATTTGGGAGTTAGCGCATCGAAGCAAAGAAGAAGGTTTCCGAGGAGCAATTTGGGAAACAAGTGCTTCCGTCTTAATCAAAGAATTGACTCGAGATACTGGTTGGCAGGATAACATTATTCCTTTGGTAAAAGAATTGACGATGAAAGGAGATATTCTTTTTGTTCGAAATTTATTAGAGTTATTCGAAGTTGGGAAATATCAAGGTAATAGTATCAGTATTGCTGAATATTTATTGCCCTACATTAGTCGAGGAGAATTGACGATCGTTACGGAATGTACTAATGAGGAAAAAGGAATTATCGAATTGCGTAGTTCTAATTTTCTTTCCAATTTTGAAATCATTTCTATGGAAGCACCCAAAGATGATTTAGAAGATATTATTTTAAAAAAAGTAAAAGACCTCTCAGTTAAAAATAAAATCAACATTGGAAATGAAGCGATCGAAGAAACGATTCGATTAAATAAACGATTCACTCCTTACTCTGGTTTTCCAGGCAAACCAATCCGATTTCTAGAAAGTATCTTACTCAATCAGATTTCAGCCAAAGAGAGAGAATCAACTATTGAAATTTCGAGATCAGAAGTTATTGGTCATTTTTGCGAAGAAACTGGAATGCCTGCTTTTATGGTTGACCCAGTTATTCCAATGCATTTAAATCAAATCAAAGCTCAATTTAATAATTCCGTTTTTGGTCAAGAGCTTGCGGTAGATAGTGTAGTTAATATGTTGAGCACCGTCAAAACTGGTCTTTCTAAAACAGGAAAACCAATCGCATCTTTTCTTTTTGTAGGGCCAACTGGAGTTGGAAAAACGGAATTGGCAAAAGTGCTTTCGGAATTTATGTTTGGTAGTCGTGACCGAATGATTCGGTTTGATATGAGTGAATATTCAAGTTACGATGCGGTGAGTAAGTTGTTGGGAGCTGATTTTTATTCAGATGGATTATTGACTTCGACGGTTCGACGAGAGCCGTTTTGTGTATTACTTTTTGATGAAATAGAAAAAGCACATCCTGATTTTTATGATCTATTATTACAAATGTTAAGTGAAGGAAGATTGACAGACAGTCGTAGGAAATTGGTTAATTTTTGCAGCACCATAATCATTATGACTTCCAATATTGGAGCTGCTGCGATGCAAAGAAGAAGTATCGGCCCCGAAAACAAAAATCATAATAAAGAAATTTCGCAACGATACTTGCGAGCTGTTCAAGATTATTTCAAACCTGAAATTTACAATCGAATCGATCAAGTAATTCCTTTCGAACCACTTTCCCAAGATACCGTGCGGTTTGTCGTAGAACGAGAAATCGAGGCGCTCAAAAAAAGAGAAGGTATTCGTTTTCGTAAAATGGATTTGACGATTGAAGAAGAGGTGTTAGACTATTTGTCAAAAAAAGGATATGATAGTCGATATGGTGCTCGGTATTTGCAGCGTGCCTTGCGACAGGAATTGATTATTCCACTTTCCAAAAAAGTCAATGTTTTTGATTTGGATGATCAATTGATAATCAATGTTTCTATGAAAAATAAAAGTATTGAAATTCTGATTGATGCAGATCCATTGGGACTAGATTTACTTTTTGAAGAGATTGAAAAATTTGATTATGCCGATTTGACAGGGGAGTATCGAAGGCAAATGCAAAAGTTTCAATCAGGGTTTTTACATACCCAATTAATGAGCGACTTGGATATATTAATTAGAGAAAAAGATAAACAAGGAGAAAAGTTTTGGGACGAAAAAGGGAGAGCTGAAAAATACTCTAACCTACTGAACTTAAAATCCGAAGTTGAAATTCAAGGAATGGCTATTGAGAAATTGGAAACAAATTTTTCATTAGCTTGTATGGAATTGCAAGGGTATAAAACTGAATGGTCCGATCAACTGGAAAAATGGAAAAAGGATTTTTTTGAATTGAAAGTGAGAAACCTAATGCAATCTAATCCAATGAATGGAAATGGTCGAGTTAGGATTTATGGAAAAAACATCCAACTATTGATGGAGTTTTATATGGAGTTTTTTATTAAAAAAGAATTTGAATTCTCTATTCAAACGGTTTGGTATCGAGACAGTTTTTACAATGAAAAAATAGAACTGATTAATAAAAAAGGTAAAATAAATTCCGAATCTCGAAAGGAATATTATTTGCGAGATTGGATAGATAAAAGTGATAAAAATTTAGAACCAGAAGACGCACAAGATATTTTTTGTGGAATTGATTTTTTGATAGTTGGAAGATGCCCTAAGTTATATTTGCGAAATGAATCAGGAATGCAACGCTGGAAAATGGGACCAAAGGAGGAGTATGTTTTCATTTCAGAAGTGGTAAGTATCAATGCACCTTTCCCTGGTAATATTCATAAGAAGTCTTTTTTTGAATCTAAAAATCCAATTAGAATTGTTGAACCACTATTTTTGGAAGACAAGAATTTGAATATCAAAAGGGAAGTGATCAGAGGCAATTATTTGGATTTAATAATTCCTATTTTGGATAATCAATTTGAAGTATCGGTAGATTTAGCGGTATTATAAAACGAGTTTAATCTTTGAAAAAAGGTTAGATTTTATATGGTGTTTTTTTTTATATTTTAAGAAATTAGTTTAATTTTGCACATCGTAAATAGAGAAGTACCTAAATTCTCAAATTATACATTCCCACACATAATACATATCACCTAATCTAAAATCCGATTTTCACACCTTGGTTGTGTGGCAAAAAAACATTTCATTTATTTTCATAATTGTACTTTACAGGAGTTCACTCCTTCGAGATATTTATCCCATTTTGAACACATCCGTCACCTAGCAATGTATTCTCCTACGCTGGGTGGCGTTTTTTTTTGCTTTTTGGAATATCCTATATCCATCAAGAATTGGCAATAAAGAACATATAGCAATATGTCCCCCCAGGTTGGATAATCAATACATTTCTTTCAACTTCCGCAACAACTTCATCATTTTAATATTAACAGACGGGCTTACATTAAAAAAATGACCATTGATGGTTATCCAATCTTTCTCTATTTTGATAGAAATGAGTTCGTGGAAAAAGACTTTGTTAGCTTTTTCGAAATGTGCCTTCCAATAAATTCCTTTTTCTGTCAAGGAGAATCCTTCCTTACAAGAACCAAAAATAGTTTGGTCTGCAATCAACATTATTTTTTCATCCTTTGCTGGAAATAGAAAAGCAATACTAGCATTTCGCAATTTTTTCACAGGCATAGTGACAAAGTCAATGAAGAAATCTTCTTTCTCGTTTTCTAAATGCAAATAATCCAAAATCATTAATTGTAAATCTACTGTTTCTTTTTTTGCATCATGATAGGCTAAGATTTCTTCTGATAATTGAGTGGAATTTAAATCATGGCAAAAAAGAATGATGAAGTGATCTAGCAAATTATTAAAATTGGAGTAAATCATTTGATCAACTTTTCGTTGAACATTTCCATTTTGCTTAGCATGAATTGAGTAGGCTTCTTCTGCCAATTGATTGAGTCGAACTTCAAAGTTTTTTCCAAAATCAGAATCATAAAATCGTTCTAAATATTGGTCATACTTTTTCAGATTTTGCTCTTCCCGAATCTGTTCTAGAAAATCTTTGAAAAAATATTCTTTTAAATCAGGTGCAATGGAATTGGTTTCTTTAAAATTGAGTGGATATATCGCATCATAAGATTCTCGTGGTGCATTTTTTTTGGAAAAAAAATAACCACAAGATTTGCAAAAGGCAGCCTTGACAAGATTGGAAGTATGGCAATCAGGACAAGTAATAGTTGCTGAAATTACTTTAGTTCCGCAATTATGGCAAAAGCGGGCATCATTTAAAATAGAAGTGTTACAGTTATTGCATTTGTTCATATTCGCTGCGAAAATAGTTAAAATTTGAATTGAAATTCTTTTGGGCGCTTTTTTTTTAGAATAAGGTATTCTTTAAACATTGAATGAGAAAAAAGATTACCCTAAAAAGGGTATTCTCAGTATTTCAGATATTAGACATTTGTAATATTGAATCAAAGAGATTAACTTTACAAAGAATTTCCCAAGCCGATCTAATAATCCTTTTACGAACAAATCTCAATAACCCATGAATTTGAAACGTCATTTCACAATACGTTACTCTCCTCTCCTCGTATTTCTATTCCTTTTATCTAATTTTTCGGTAATTGTTGCTCAACGATCTGTTGGTGGAACTCCTGTTAGTTTTTTACCAAAAAATCAATCTGCTTTTTCGAAAGAAAATAAAGTGATAAAAGTACCTGCTTTAGATATGGCACGATTGAAAAAAGAAGATAAAGCAAATAGTTCTAATCGATTTGCTGCTCCAGTAAATGTTAATTACACTTTGACTAACTCTGGTCAATGGGTGGATTTAGCTGATGGAGGTCGAGTTTGGAAATTAAAAATCAAAGCAGATAATGCTCTTGGTCTTTTTATCTTTTACAAAAACTTTTACTTGCCTAATGGTGCTCGATTATTTGTTTATGATGAAAATCAAAAACAAATTTTAGGAGGCTATACCAACCTTAATAATTCTGATTCTGGAAAATTTATGACTGGAATGATTGATGGGGAAACTGCAATTATCGAATATTACGAACCGTGGTATGCGATAGGTCAAGGCCGATTTGAAATTAATCGAATCATGCAAGCTTATGATCGAGAAAAATTTGTATCAGATGATCCTTTTCAAACTTATACTGGATTTGGAGCATCGTTGGGTTGTAATATTAATATTAATTGCCCTTTAGGAGATGAGGTAGAAGATCAAAAAAGGGGAGTAGTTAGAATTTTGACAGTTTATAATACAGGAGTGGGGTGGTGTTCAGGATCGTTGATTAATAATACCAATAATGATGGTACACCATATGTTTTGACTGCGAATCATTGTGGATTTTTAGGAAATAATATTGCAGATTTTGAACTCTGGCGATATGATTTTAATTATGCATTCCCGACTTGTGCTAATGAAACGGATGAACCTCCTTATCAATCCATCTTAGGAGGAGAAATTGTTTCAGGATCAACAGTATCTGATTTTTTATTATTAGAGCTTTTTGCGAATGTTCCTTCTTCATATAATGCTTATTTCAATGGTTGGAATAGATTAAATACTCCTCCTCAGAGTTCAACGCAAATTCATCATCCATTTGGAGATGTTATGAAAATTGCTGTTGATACTAATGAATTAGAAAGTTACCCATTCATGACTAATTGGGGGGATGGAATTATTACTCCACCACATTCACATTGGAGGTCTATATTTGATTCTGGAACAATTGAAGGAGGTTCTTCAGGATCGCCTTTGTTTAATCATAATGGATATATCGTGGGACAATTACACGGCGGGCCTACTATCGTTTGTGATAATTTAATTACTTATGATGGAAAATTTTCAGTCTCTTGGGACGATGGAGCAGATTCTACTGCGAGGTTAAAAGAATGGTTAGATCCGATCGATTCAGGTTTTACACAATTGGGCGGAATTGACAATCCAGCATTGGGAAACAGTTCAACTGTTTTTGGAAATATTGAGAAAGAAAATGGAGATTCCATTCAAAATGTAGAAATTCAAGTAACAGGTTCTACATCAATTACATTTAATAATCAAGTAGATGGAACTTATGAGGCGTTTGACTTGACCAATGGAGATGATTTTACGATCACTCCATTTAGAAATGACGATCATCGAAATGGGGTAAATGTTTTTGATTTAGTATTGATGCGAAAACATATTTTAGGGTTAGGTACGCCACTTACACCTTATCAAATTATTGCAGCAGATGTAAACAATGATGGAAGTGTAAATATATTCGATTTGGTTTTTGTGCAAAAAGTTATTTTGCTATTGGATCCAACTTTCCCAAATAATAACTCTTGGCGATTTGTGCCAATAGCGTTTAACTTTCCAAATCCATCCGATCCTTTGTCTACTCCATTTCCAGAAAGTATTTTTTACACACCGATTTTGACAAATATGCAAGATCAAAATTTTGTGGCGATTAAAATTGGAGATGTAAATGGTTCGGCTAATTAATAATTACCTATAAAACATTCTTGAAAATAAAAAAGGGAAAAGATTCAACTCGAATCTTTTCCCTTTTTTTATTTTTCAAAAAATAACTTACTGCTTCACCAACTTTAAAGTTTGTAAAGATTTTCCATCTACGTCAAGAGTAATTAAGTAGATTCCAGCGTTCCAATTTTTTCCTACTTCAATTTTGTTCGTGTTATCTTCAATGTTAATAGATTGAACTAATTGTCCTAATACATTGAATACGTTTACTTGAGCTTGATCGAAATGATTGTCAAAATCTAATTCAACAAAAGTCTTTTCATCAAATGGATTTGGATAAATCTGGAAATCAATTCCTCTTGCCTCTAAGTTAGCAGTTGACGAAGGCATTCCTTCTTCGATGATAAATGCATCCAAGGCAGCTTCAACCAAGTGACCTTGTGGTTGATCTTGAGCAGCATAAATCATGGTCATATTATCAGTAATATCAATAAAGTCTGAAAGGATAAAGGAAGATTCTGGTCTCCACTCAGAAGCTGACTCGGTGATAGTTTCCAAAACAACTTCATCAGTTCCATTGGAAACGGAAATGACATAATCATCATTTGGATTTCCACTTCCACCTTCGTTAAAAAACCAAGTTCGGTATTTTACGATAGGTTGATTATAAGTAGACAAATCCATAACTGGAGAAGTAAGTTGTGTGATTCCACCATCAATGTCATCATTTCCAGCACCACCTCCGTCATTTCCAGTCACATAACAATCCATTCCTAAATCTCCATCTACATCCATTCCTGGATTACTTTGACTGCCTTGATAGATTGTTCCGACTGGTTCGCCTAATTCCCACATTCCTGTTTGAGCAGAGTTATCAAGTACCCAATTAAAATCAAAAAAGAAATCATCTTGGTATCCTTCACTCAAACTAAGAGTGACAGAATTACTATTTGGATCGATGGTAAGTACTTCCACAGCATGTAAGTAACCCCATTTCCCAGCAAAGAATTGATAATCGCCTTCGAAAATATTATTTAAGGTAAAAGTTCCATCACCATTTGAAGTAGTAGAATATATTGCTCCGTTGTTAGATTGAGCAACTACTGCCACATCAGCTAGAGAGGTACCGTCAGCAGCTTTTAAAGTACTTCCAATCATATCAATAGTTGCAAATGGAATCATTTGAACATCGAGAATAGTGATTACTCCATTTTCGAAAACAGCAGAAGTTGTTAATGGAAAATATCCAAACTTAGTGAAGGTTACGTCAAAAGTTCCTGGAATAGCTTGACCAGTTTTATACTCACCTGTATTGTTAGAGTAATCAATATTTGGAGCAGGCGCATCAATAGTAATTTCAACATCACTAATGGATGCATTAGTATTGGCGTCAGTTACTAGACCTTCTAGGTAGCAACCTTGTACATAATTTGGTTGCAAAACATATAAGCCACTTTCAATGTCTGAAACTAAAATGAGTCCTGATGGTAAATATGGATATGCTCCCCAAGCTCCACTAAAACCAGTACTAGTTGGAATAAACGTATCAAAGTTTCCTACTTCAATTAAGTTGTCAGGGTGAGTCGCATCCAAAATAATACAACCATCAGAATAATATGAAACGATTACATAGTTGCCCCAAACATGAGCATTGTGAGGAATCACTCCTTCCCCAAGTGTGGTAGTTGGACGAAATTGATCCATCTCTTTAATGTCATTTAAGTTGGAAACGTCGTAAGCTCCAACTGGAGCATCAGCCAATTCATCCGTTGTAAAAACGAAATTATTATCATCAGTTGCCCAAGCATTATGAGTGAAATTAAAGGGAGTCGTTTGGGTAGCTTCTAATTGAAGATCCATTTTATCCGTAACATCAAAAATCTGTAAACCACTTGTCAAGTTAGAAGAGTACATAATATTTCCTTTTGTGAAAACATCATGTGAATAATTTCCTTGAACATTATTAACAAAAACAGGATTGTAAGAATCGGTAAAAACATCAAAAATCATCACCGCTCCATTATTAATATTACAACCAGCTAAATACATCCAACCATCTTCGTCGATATAAATATTATGACATCTTGACAACGTTCCTAAGTTGGGTAATTCTGGTGTCCAATAATAAGATTCAAAAGAAGTAGGAAGATTAGTCATATCAATAACCAATAATCCATCAGAACCTTGATCAGTTGTAACAAAGGCAAAATCTCCAAATGTTTTGATATCTCTCCAGATAGATTGAGCACCTGGAATAAAACCAACTTCAGTTGGATTGGCAGGATCAGCTAAGGATACAATTGATGTTCCGTTGTTGACACCTACAAGAGCATATTCAGTTCCATCGGGAGCAGCATATCCCCAGATGTCACTTAATTCTTCAGAGTAGGGTAAGTCTCCTACAAACGAAACATTAAGTTGAGCTGTCATGCTAAAAAATGAAAAGCACAATGCTGATAAGAGTAATAATTTTTTCATAAAAATATTTGAGTTTGATAAATTGTTCATTAGAAAATGAAATTCATTTCAGTAAAATTTTTTCAGCGATAATTGTTCAAGCTTTATGGAAAAGAAGAAGGGATGTTTAATTTAAAAGACACCAAAAGTAATATTTTACCCTTAGTTTTATAGCAAAGTAATGGAAGTATGTCATGTGTAATACAATTTCTAATAGATAGAAAAACTAACTGAGAAAGATTAAGTAAGAAGGTTAGAAATAAGAGGAATTACTTAAAATTTAGGGGTTTTGTTTGCTTAAATTTTTTAAGATCAATGGCATAATCTTGAATTAGATAATACTGCGCTTATACTTATATTGTGATGTGTGTAATTTAAACAGCAAAAATTTATTGTTTTTTTAAAAAAAGAACTTTCTTTGTACCTTATAGAATAAGTATAAATACTATAATTTCTTATGCTGAGTAGAAGAAATATCCGCATTAAAGTTATGCAGATGCTCTACACAATGAGCCGTGACAAAGACTTGAGCTTGTATCAAGTTCTTAACCATTATCGAAAGAGTATTCATAAATCTTTCGACCTCTATTTATTTAATGTTTTGCAACTGACCGAAGTTGCGAAATATTCCTACAAAGACGCTGAGAAGCGTGCTTCCAAACATTTGCCTTCCGCAGAAGATAAAGCCTTTACTCCCAAAATTTATGACAATGAATTAATGCAATCCATTGTCAATAATAAATGTTTTTGGGATTTGGTGAAATCAAGAAAGATTAAGGAATTGTTAGATGATGATACTAATCTAAAATATTATGTCGATTTTTCTGAGTCCGATGAGTATAAAGCATACTTAAGTCAAACTGAAGATTCAGATCAAAATCACAAGGATATATTTTTACATCAATATCGTTTTTGCTATTCCAATGAGTCTTTTGATGATGAAATGGAGAGTGAGTTTCCATGTTGGATGGATGATAAATCATTGATCATGGGATCTATGAAAAAAACTATCAAAGCTCTGCCTGCAACGGAAAATTTTTGTGAAGCTTATCGACCAACTGATGAAACGACGGTAGAGTTTGGAGAAGTTTTATTGGAAAAAGTGGTCAACGATAATGATGAATTATTGGGGATCATCGAACCCGCTCTAAAAAATTGGGATGTAGATCGAGTTGCAATTATTGATATGATAATATTGAAAATGGCGCTGAGTGAATTGCTTAGTTTTCCTTCAATTCCAACCAAGGTAACTTTGAATGAGTTTGTAGAAATCTCTAAACTTTATAGTACCGATAAAAGTAAAGATTTTATCAATGGAATTTTAGATCGATTGATGAAGCAGTTGGATAAGGAAGGAAAAATTAACAAAGAGGGGAGAGGATTGAAGGGATAGTTTATTTAACGGTTAATTTTTAATGATGAATAATTTTTAATGGAAATAAAAAAAGCCCGATCAAATTAATTTGATCGGGCTTTAATATTTTATTCATATTCAATGTCAGGTTATTTTTAAAGTCCTTTGGTCAAGTTAAAATTGGAATCAAAAACGACCAACGGAAGTGTTGATTTCGATTTTAACTTGACTAAAACAAAGGACTTTTGAAATAACAATTATTGATGTCTACATTCTTCCATGAGAATGCTCATCTTGCCATTTGTTGAGTTTTTCCCATTTCCCATCTGCAGCCATTCCAGCTTGAAGTGGCCAAGATTTAGGATCATGCATTTGATATCGAGGACCTGCGTCGTTCAACATCTTTTTCATGGTATCGTATTTTGTCTCAGACAATTTTCTCCAAGTTTTGATTCCGATAGCATGGAACAATCCTTCAATTTTTGGACCGATTCCTTCTACTACTTTCAAATCATCCCATTTGATTCTTTTGCCGAAAACGCTTTTTGCATTAGCTAAAGATTTTGCTTTTTGCTCATCACTTAAGCCTTTTGCTTTAGATACTCCTTTTCCACCATCTAACTCATCTTGCCATTTTTTCAATTTTGCCCATTTACCATTGGCAGCAAAGCAAGCTTGTTTTGGCCAAGTTTTAGGATCATGCATTTGGTAACGAGGACCTGCATCAGACAACATTTTTTTCAATGTCTTATAATCTGAGTCGCATAATTGTTTCCAAGTCTTGATTCCGATTGCATGGCAAAGTCCTTCGATTTTTGGTCCGATTCCTTCTACAATTTTCAAGTCATCCCATTTTAATCGACCAAAGTAATCTTTAGCTCCTGCCAAAATATTTTTCTTTTCATCAGCAGAAAGTCCTACTTTCTTAGGTGCAGATTTTACCGGTGCTGGCTTTTCAGATACTTCTACTCCTCCGTCCAATTCATCTTGCAATTTTTTCAATCTAGCCCATTGGCAGTAGTAACAAAGTTTTGCTTGCTCTGGCCAAGTTTTAGGATTGTGCATTTGGTAACGTGGTCCAGCATTAGTTAAAATTTCTTTTAATTTAGCTATTGGCGTTTTCCATAAGTCATACCAAGTGTTGATATTTGCATCATGAAGTAAACCTTGAATTTTTGGTCCAATTCCTTCAACAACTGTTAAGTCATTCTTTTTCACTTTTCTACCGAAATACTCTTTTGCTATTTCAAAGCAGAATTCATTATTTCGTTTTTCAAGTGCTGCATATTTTCCACTCCAATCATTAATTTGAGTTTTATAATCTGCTTGACTTGATTTCAATTTTTCAAAAGAGGCAAATAGTGTATCGTAATTTTTCTCAAGACCTTTATAGTTCGTACCTGCTGTATTAAGATCTTTATCTAAATCGCTAATTCGCGCTTTGTATTTTCCGATCTCGTTTTTATATGCTGCTCCTGAGTTTTTAGCGGCCTCTAATTCTTTTCCTAAATTAATGAATCTCAGATTAAGACTTTTGTAATTATTGTCAGCACTTGTAGCAGCCATATTTGCAACTTTTGCATCAGCTTCTAACTTAGTGAACTTAGTATTTAATCCTTTCCAATCAAATTCCCATTTAGCTGCTCGGTCGTTCGATGTTTTAAAGTCTTTTTCTAATTTACTGTATCGATTAGAAAGTTCATTATACTTTCTTTCAGCGTCAGCTTTACCGTTTCCAGCTACCTTTGCTTCATTTTCAAGTTTAGCGAAATTGGTTCTTAGACTTCCAAAGTCAAATTCCCATTTAGCAGCTTTGTCATCTGCAGCTTTTTTCTCGCCCTGTAATTTTCCGAAATTAATATTCAATGCATTCCAATCTGACTCCCATTTTGCTGCTTTAGCATTAGCTGCTTTTAGTTCGTCTTGAGATTTCCCGTAATTTCCTTTTAGATTATTGTAATCTAATTCCCATTTAGCTGCTGAATTATTAGCTGCTTTTAATGCATCTTGAGATTTCCCGTAATTACCATTTAGATTGTTGTAATCTAATTCCCACTTAGCTGCTGAATTATTAGCTGCTTTTAATTCGTCTTGAGATTTCCCGTAATTTCCTTTTAGATTATTGTAATCTAATTCCCATTTAGCTGCTGAATTATTAGCTGCTTTTAATTCGTCTTGTACTTTCCCGTAATTACCATTCAACGTGTTCCAGTCGCCTTCCCATTT
>CALJOK010000034.1 GCA_937981555.1 uncultured Saprospiraceae bacterium | reverse complement strand
GTATAACATCCCAAATCTGGATCTACCCAAACCGCAAAGAATGTACTATCAATTGGATCTTGAGCACGATTAATCAATTTATATCTTTGGAAAGTCATATCATTGATTTCATCACTTGTTCTCCATGCGAAAGACTGAACTTGTATTTCCATTCTAATCACATCACCTCCTGACTGAGTATGGTTTCCACCTGCATCATTATAAATCCAAAAATACATTTCATCTGCATATTGAGCTTGTTTAAGTGTTTCAACATCACAATTAGTAATATCGATTCTTGGAAAATCTCCTAAGTGTGGTTCATATACATCGATCTGATTTGGAATAAGACCATCCGGGTCAACATTATCAAAGAAGAATCCAAACCCTTGAGAACTGGTAGATTCATCTGGTAAATCAAATCCATGAACTTGGAAGAAAAAATCATTTCCTTTTGCTGGCCATCCTAAAACGTCCGCAGGAATTTCTCCTTGCTCCAGTTCTGTTCTTCCTTCTGCTTTAGCAATTTCCCAGTTTTTGATATGGAGAGCAATATTCTCTCCTAATACCTTAAAGTGTTTATTCCAATTCGCACAAGTATCAAATCCTACTGTACCTACATCTGTAAGTGGACCAGGATAAAAATCATTTGCGGTTCCTGAACGATATGTTTGAGCTGCCATTTTTAGAATTGGATTATCCGGTAATCCGGTAAATCCTCCAATCCAAACTGCTCCAGCAAAAATAGAAGATACCTCAGGTAAACCTGGTTCTACTTTTGGAACTACATATTGTCCATCAGTCAAATCCCACCAGATATCTCCACCATTCAATAACATAGCTCTTACATTATTGATGGATTGAATAACCTTGGATGTACCTTGGGCACAATCCATTCTTAATGTTGCTGCAGTATTAGTTGTTGTTGCATTTTTCCCACCATGATTTGGTCCAACATGTGCGGAAGAAATACTCCAAACTCCTAATAACAGAGCCACAGAAAGTAAATATTTTAAATTACGCATGACTATATTTTTTTACGTTTATAATTTCTTGTCTAAAATCATGTTCTGTAGTCAATTAAAAAAATTAATTGACTACAGAACTTTTATAAGTTTTTTCTAAAAATCTACAATTGCTCCTACATAAATTCTTCTTGGTAATGTAAAGAATCCAGGATTCAACATTCTCCAAGTATAAGATGGAACATAGAATTGGTCTAATCCATCTGCAGCTACACCATCTAACACAGACTCTCCAATTGGAGAAGTAAGGAATCCATCATCGGTAGGCGATCCTGAAGCAGAATAAACACCTAATAAGTTTCTTCTATCCAACAAATTTTGAACTCTTACATATACATTCAAGTTAATTGGATTCTTACCTGCTTCTTGTGGAGTGTATAATCTAATACTTTTATCTACTCTCATGTTAACTGTGAAATTCCAAGGTAGTCTTGCGCCATTTAATGCTCCTACTGTTCCGTCTCCACCAAATTGCCCAGGAACTAATTTAGCCGTATATGGTCTTCCTGATACAGCAATTACTTGAAAGTTAGCACCCGCATTTGCTAGGATATCTTTTCCGAAAAGAATCGGTCCATTGTAATTTCTTCCAGATGCATATCTATAATCCATTGCAATATTGAATCGGTGTCTTTCATCAAAAGATAATGGGAAAAGGTTTCTAATATTTCCTCTACTTCCTAAGTTTCTTGATGATTCAGAATCTGATCCTGTTCCATCTGCAAATTGAAGTGTATAAGCTGCTAACAATGTAACATTCTTAGTTCTTCTCAAATCATATTGAAGTGTGAAACCTTTTACTGTTCCAAAATCAAGATTATCGAAACCTGTGTAAGATGTAATATTCAAATCAGATGGTAAGTATAAGAAGTCTCTAATCTGAATCATATCTCTCATTTCTTTATAATAAGCAGATACTTTTAAAGCAGAAGAATTAGTCAATTTTTGTTGAAAACCAACTTCATAATCGATTGTTCTTTCTGGCTTCAAATTCGGATTACTTTCTGGCGTTCTTCCAGCATCTCCAAAGTAGAAATAATTCAATGCAGTTGCGATATTATTCCCTGGAGGACGTTGTACCAATATATCATAGTGAGCAAAGAAGTTCGCTACATCTGAAATTGGGAATGAAAATGCCAAACGAGGCATTACATTAATTTGCGGTTTGTAATCTTCAAATCCATCATTTGGATCATAAGTATTTTCTTTAATCCAGTTACCATTGGCAAGTGGATTACTGTATTGAACATATCGTGGAGCCGTACCAAAAATTACATTACCTCCATTAGAAGCACTACCATCAGCAAAGAACCACTCATTTCCATTACGGAATGCTTTTACTGTATTATCATCTTGTCCACTTACATATACTTTGTAGTCATCTTCAACGCCAAGTGGTCTAACTTGATTAGCATTTGCATCTTCTGAGAAGAATTGACTAGCATCTTTGATATCATATAATGAAAGTGGATCTTTCAATACTTTTGTATTTGCATCATATCTATCTACCCGTACACCTAATCTAAAGATGATATCTTTATAGGTAAACTTATCTTGAACATATGCTGCAGTATAGTTTGGTCGGAAAGGTGCTACTGGAAAATCTCGAATCGTATTTCCAAATTTTGTTACTTTGGTTGAATTGAAAAAATCGTCAAATGTTACTCCTGCTCCAAGTGCTGCTCCAGTATGATCATATCCATAAAAGGAAACTAATCCTTGATCTGTTAACTCAATAGGAGCAAACATATCTATAGAAAGTTGATCTGGAGAGATAGCATCTACATTTACAAATTCGTTAAGTGAATTTCCTGTAATATCTCTTAATGATCGGTAGAATAATGATCCATCATCATTTTGTAATAATGTCTGGTATATATCTACTTCTACTGGTCCAAAAGGAGTATCCTCAATTTGAGTTCCAACAACAACATTAGTATCTACACCAACAATGTGTCTATTATCATTAAAGTCAGCTACGACCCACAAAGCATTAGGAGCAACAGTATAAGCTCTTTGCTCTCTTTGCTCATATAATAATCCGATCTCAATAGAGTGACGACCTTTGTCAGTTCCTCCAGGGTGTAAATCAAATGAACTTGATACATTCGCAGTAATCAAACTTCCTTGACTTTTTTGATATCTATTATATACAGTTCCTACATTGGTATGGAATGAAAATATTTCACTTGAATTAGAAAATATTTGTCCATTTTGTGCGAACAAATCATCTTCTGTTTGGAAATCTGTAATTCCATTATTGTAATTAGCCAAAATAGGATTGATATCTCTATTTAATGTATAGCCTAAGGTATTTTCACTAAATCCACCATGAGTTAAAGTTAATCCCGATCCGTCAAATGCAAAATCAATTGTTGGCACAGTTTCCTTTTCGACACTACCGATATACCCATAGTTGAATAATCGATCTTCATGTCTTGAATCTTGTCTCAAGAAATCATTATACTCATATCCACCTTGAATAATATATTCGAAATTAGATACAATTGAACTTTTTGCTGCATCCCCTCCAGAACCTCCAAGTCGATGTCTAAATCTCAAGTTACCTCTATATCTATTGTAACTATCGTTTGGATTATTTTGAGTGTTAAATGTAGTTCCTGCTCTATTTGGAGTCCAATAATCATTTCCAGTAAAATAAGTTCCAGTAAATGATATATCAATTGCATCACTTATTCTTGCATCTAATTTAAGTGTTCCATTAAACTGCTCTAAAGATTCATTAGGACGAGTTTTCAATAATTCAACCTCGTTTGCTGCTACTCCTTGACCTGACGGTGTTCCGAATCTATCTGCGATTGGATTAGCTTGAAGTCTAGCCAATACTTCAGGTTTTACAGTATATACACCTGTTGCAGTTGGGCTATTATCTTCTCGATGAGTATATCTTCCTGAAAAACGAAAACCTAAAATAGAACTAGATGATCCATCTGCATTTTTCTTTTTCAAAATCGGTCCACTCAAATTTGCTCCAACTAAGCTATGACCGAAAGCATCTAAATATTGAGATGTCTCCGCTTCAACTCCCCCTGAGAATTTTGCAGAAGGACCTTTAGTTGTAATAGAAATAATACCACCTGTAACATCTCCATATTTTGCTCCAATACCACCTGTGATTACTTGCATTTGCTCAATCTCAGATTCTGGAAGTAAGTTTCCACTTACTCGAATACCATCAATATAGTAATCCGTTGCATTCGAACGAGATCCTTTTATTTGAACAGCTTCCCCTTCATCAGAGGTACTTGCTCCTGCCGTAGCAGCGGCTACAGAGTTAATGTTTCTAGTAGGTAAATTCCGGATTTGTTCACTTGTTACTGTTCCTCCTGTCGAAGTTTCATCTTGCTTGATAAGGGGAACTTTGTAACCAGTTACCACAATTTCATCCATTATAGTTCCTGATCCAACTGAAATCTGAACATCAACTTTAGTGTTCTGACCTGCACTAGCAACTACCCCTGTGATTTTTTGAGTAGGGTATCCTGTATAAGACACCTCAATATCATATGTACCAGGATCAACTCTAACACTAAAGTTTCCATCAATATCTGTGGTTTCTCCTTGAATAAAATTACCATTCTTTGAAATTAAGATATTAGCTCCAATCATTTCCTCTCCAGTTGACTCATCGGTAATTTTACCTGATAACTGGGTTTGTGCGAAGGTGATCGAAACTACGAATAGTAATGAAAGTGTAAGTAAAAAATTTCGTACCATAAGTAATTCTTTTTAAAATGTTATTGGCGAAAAAAATTGGCTTTTCGTGCTTAATGGAAAAATAGAAGTACCCATTCCTACATTAATCCACAATGTTAATAAATTACGTCTCATTTCTGAAAAAAATAGAAATCCCATGTCAACGGAATGACATAAAGAATCTATTAAAAGTCAGCTTTCTACTTGAAAGCGATGCAGTAGTTTCAAATATATTCTTTTGAAAATATATTTTTTTTCTATTTAGCTTAAAGTATGATTTTCTTTTTCTATGTTTTTTATTTCTTTAAAAAGCGCCAGTTTTAGGGCGTTTGCTCCCTTTTAATGTAATCTACTTCCTTTTCTCTTTCTTCCATCACCAGACTTGTTTTATAAGTCAGGTTTCTAGGTTTCCGCTATTAGGCGATGACTTCGAGTCATCTCCTAATTTTTTTCCTAATACAAATTAGGAGGTAACTTGAAGTTACCGCCTAATCCAAAATATTTATGGCGAATATTTCTATTTCAACCCCTCAGTTATCTTTCTCAAAAGCACCTCAGCAAGTCTTTGCAAAGATTCCTTTGTCCAACCCGCCACATGAGGAGTCAAGATTACATTTTCAAATTCGTATAACTCATCGTACATCGTATGTTCTTCTTGGGAAAAAGTAGCTGTTTTTTCATTTTCAAAAACATCTAAACACGCTCCGCCCACCTTACCAGATCTTAACCCAACGATTAAATCTTTCGTTTTGGCCACATTGCCTCGCGAGGTATTAATGAATATGACTCCGTCTTTACACTTTTTTAAAAAATCAGAATTTACCAAATGCTTGGTCTCAGGTGTGAAGGGTAAATGCAAACTAATGATATCTGCATTGGCTAGAATGTCCTCCAAAGTTGTTTCTCGTACCTGTTCAAAATTATTGGTATAGTCCGTTTTGTACTTGTCGTATGCTAAAATCTCTACGCCCATTCCGCTCATTTTTTGGGCAAACTGGCTTCCGGTATGCCCGAAACCAATAACTCCAACTGTGCGTCCCATGATCTCAAAACCTCGATTTTTTTCTCTTTTCCAATTTTTTTGCCTGACTTCGCGATCTGCTTGAAGAAAATTATTAGCCAAAGCGAGCAACATTCCTAAAGCATGTTCAGCTACTGCATTGCAATTTCCCTCTGGTGCTCCATGGATGGCAATTCCTTTTTGCGCAGCATATCCTAAATCAATAATCTCCATCCCCGATCCTAATCTGCCTACAAATTCAAGCTTTTTGCCTTCATCCAACATCGCTTTATCCATTAAAACTTTACTATTGATGATGATACCTTCGTAATCAGCCACCATTCCTCGCACTTGCTCCAATCCAATTTTAGGATGATAATCGCATTGAAAACCCAATGCTTCTAATCCTTCCAATAAAAGTGGATGTACACCATCCGTAACTAGTACTTTCCTCATTAAGTTTTTTGGTCAATAAAAAATTTGCGCTCAAAGGTAACAAGAATATTATATTTCAAAAAATGATTTTTAGGCCCAATTATTTATTGTTGTTGTTTGTCAATTCACATTCCTAAAAAAGATAATACTGTTTAGTTTTCATCAAAGTAAAATTATCTTTGACCTTCCTATTAACCTTGAATTTTTACCATGAAAAAAATACCATTCATTCTACTTTTGGGGATATCCACTTTTTTGATTTCCTGTCAGACAGATTCTCCTAAACAAGAGAAATCTGATAAGTCCAAACCATCCACTTTTGCGAATTTTTATGTTCGTTTTTTGCAAAAAGAAAATCAAACAGAAGCTACTGCTGCTTTCCAAAATGGAATGACGCAACAACAAGCTCAATCACTCAAAATCGAAAAGGGGGTGTTTTTTCATAATGGAAATATGGTGGAACGAACGATTCCTAAAATAGGAACTAGATACCAAGCTCTTTATGATGGGCCATTTTCTGCGACTTATAGGTTTCAATTTAAAGATCCTTTGAAGGAAAAAATTGATCACATTGTTCAGGTGAATCCAATTTTAAATTTCTCATTTGAAGGTGAGGTGAGCAAAACCAATGGGGCTACTTTAACTTGGGAGGGATCTCCCCTCAACGGTAATGAAGCACTTGTTTTTTTAATTCAAGATGCAAAAAACAAATCGAGAAGTTTTGAATTAAAAGGAAAAACGAATGCATCAAAAATTGATATTGCGAGTAAACATTTAAGTCAACTTGAATTAGGTTCTGCTAAAATTTATTTAGTTCGAAAACAATCGAAAGCTGAGCAAAAACCAAACTTGGTAATTCTAACTGAAACGGAATATTATACTCTTGAAAAAGACATTTTAATTACTCCGTAAATACATTGTTATATTTTCCATTCAAAAACCATTTTTTCTTAAATTTTTCATTTGAAAAAAAATACTCGCAAAAATTCTTTCAACATTTTTATAAAAGTCGTTATCGTCTTTTTGCTGAGTTATGTAATTTATCATCAAGTATTTGCAAAAGAAAATGCAGATAAGATTTGGGAAAATTTTCTTCAAAATCTTACCGTTGGTAATATCCATTGGCTCATCATTACGATCATCTTAATTCCAGTCAACTGGGCTTTTGAAACTTTAAAATGGCAAGTACTCATCAAGGATTTTGAAAAATTATCTTTTGGAAAATCGTATCAAGCAATTTTATCTGGCATCACTTTTTCCCTTTTTACACCTAATCGGATTGGAGAATATGGCGGGCGGATTTTATTAGTCAAACCTGAAAATAATTGGAAGGCAGTCATTGCAACACTCGTTGGAAGTTTTAGTCAATTATTAGTTTTGTTGAGTTGTGGAATTCTTGGTTTGCTATTTTTTATTTATTTGTTTTTGGAGATCGATCAATGGATTTGGTTAAGTATTTTTTTTGTTGGAATTCTGTTTACTTGTTTGATGTTATTTTGTTTTTACAATATTGATTTAGTGATCCCACTTGTCAAACGGATTCCATACGCGCACAAACTAAGACGATTTGTTAAGCATGTAAATGTTTTGAGAAATTACTCTTCTTCAATTTTATCCTCCGCATTAATGTATTCCCTTTTGAGATACTCAACTTACACTTTACAATATTTCTTCATGTTACAATTCTTTGGAATCGACGTCTCAATAACTAAAGGTCTTGCAGGTATCACCACCATTTATTTATTGCAAACAAGTATTCCTCTTCCTCCAATTTGGGATCTATTTGCAAGAGGACAAATCGCACTCGAAATTTGGGGTTTTTCAAGCGACAATGAAATCGGAATTCTAGCGAGCACTTTTACCCTTTGGGTACTAAATTTAATTATTCCAGCGTTAATTGGTACGATCTTTATCGTTAGAATTAACGTACTTCAATCTTTAGGATATGAAAAAATCAATGATGAAAAAAACAATATATAGTTTTCTGATTTTCAGCATGATGGCGTTTACTACTCCACCAACTGAAACAGATTCTACTTCACATAACTTGCCTCTTATTGAAGCTGAGGCAGAAGTTATTGAACCTTGTTTCATGGAAAACAAGACCTTTCAAGGAGGCGAAGAAATCACTTATAAATTATATTATAACTGGGGAGTAATGTGGTTAGCAGCTGGCGAAGTCACTTTCAAAGTGAATGATATGGGCGGTCAATACCATGTAGCTGTAGCAGGCCGAACTTACAAATCTTATGAATGGTTTTTCAAAGTGAGAGATTACTATGATACTTATATTGATAAGAATTCTTTGTTGCCAAAAACTTCGATTCGAGATGTTAGTGAAGGAAAATATAAACTATACGATGAAATTACTTTTGACCAAGAAAATAAAAAAGCAAGTAGCTTAAGAGGCAAGACACGCGAAGTAGCAACTAAGAAAGATTACAATGTAGGAGAATGCATGCATGATATGCTTTCCGTAATTTACTATTCTCGAAATATTGATTTTGAAAGTTATAATGAAGGCCAAGAATTCCCTGTCAAGATTTTTATGGACAAAGAAATTTGGCCTCTTAATGTAAAATATAAAGGCAAGCAAAGTCGCAAAAAGGTGAAAGGAAAAGGTCGTTTTAACACGATCAAGTTTAGTCCTCAAGTTCTCTCAGGAAGAGTATTTAAAGAAGGGGAAGAAATGATGGTTTATGTATCTGATGATAAAAATAGAATTCCACTCTTGATTGAATCACCGGTGAGTGTCGGTTCAGTAAAAGCAGTTTTAAAAAGTTATAAAGGATTGAAATATGAGATGACTGCCAAGAATTAATTTTTTCGTAAAACGACTTTCTAAGTCGTTAAAACAAAAATGAGTTCGTCGAAAAATGAAAAAGCTGCAAGGAATAAAATAGGTTTCTTGCAGCTTTTTGTTTAACATTTATAAAAAAATAAAACTGATGGGCAAGAAATTAATAAATGTAATTGTATTGTTAGGCATTTTCCTTTTTGGTGTTTGGGTCGCTCGATTATATTATCAAGAACCAGAAATCACCACAGAAACAGATGCAACGGTTTTGATTCAAAACATCAAAGACGTTTGTAAACTGGTAACGGTCGAAGCTGAATTGCAAGAAATTTATGATGAAAAAAGTAATCGGAATGTTACTGTTTATTTGCCACTTCCGACCAATTTTACTTTTTCAAAAAAAGCAAGCATTGAAGTAGTTGGAAAAGTATTAGTGGGTTATGATTTGGAAAAGATAACGATTGATGTAGATTCCATTAATAAAGTTTTATACATCAGAGATTTACCAAATCCAGAAATTATTTCGATTGAACATGATGTCAAATATCGAAGTTTAGATGAGAGTTTTTTCAATGAATTTACGCCCAAAGATTTTACTCAATTAAATAAAAGTGCGAAGGCAGTTTTAAAACAAAAAGCAATCGAAGAAAAATTATTGGATCGAGCAGAGGAGCAAGGAAATGAAGTTTTAAGAGTGATTCAATTTATGGCTAAAGGATTTGGTTGGGAAGCAAAAGTTCAGAAAAAACTTTTTGAAGATGTAACGAAAAGAGATAGCTCAATTCTTTCCAATTAATTACTTTTGCGACATGAATCAATTGACTTATGACGAATTACAAAAATGGAAAGTTGAAAATAAATCTTTCCAACTCATCGATGTTCGCGAACCTGACGAACATGAAGCCTACAATATTGGTGGTCAATTAATTCCACTCCAAGCGATCTTTAAAAAAACTGATTTATTAGATTTTTCCCTACCAATTGTGATTTATTGCAAACGAGGAATTCGGAGTCAATTGGCGATTCAGCGATTGGCTATTCGGTTTCCAAAAGGCAATTTTTATAATCTTTCTCAAGGGATTATGCATCTTTTCTAGTTTTAACCTTTCCTTTTTAATGTAGTTAACTTTCCGATAACTAGAATAGCGTACCTATTTTAACAGATTTCTCTTTTAAAAAATCTATTTTTAGTCCAACGAATCAACTTTAATAAATTTAAATATTAACAATGAATACAAAGGAATTAGATAATCAACAACAGTTGTGGGGACATCCCGTGGGGCTTTATGTTTTATTTTTTACAGAAATGTGGGAGCGATTTTCATATTATGGAATGCGAGCACTTTTAGTTTTATATATGACTGCAAACTCTGCTCATGAAAATGGAATAGGCTTGGAGTGGACAGAAAAAGAAGCGATTGCTTTATATGGATGGTATACCATGTTAGTTTATGTTGCATCAATTCCAGGTGGAATTATAGCAGATAAATTAATTGGGCAAAAAAAAGCAGTTCTCTATGGAGCAATCATTCTCTGCATGGGACATGGAATACTCGCCATTGATGCTGTTTGGGCTTACTATACTGGATTAGGATTGGTTATTACTGGTGTTGGATTATTGAAACCAAACATTTCAACAATGGTTGGAGGACTTTATAAACCAGGAGATATCCGAAGAGACAAAGGGTTTAATATTTTCTATATAGGTATCAACTTAGGATCATTGTTAGCAACTATGACTGTAGGATTAGTTGTTGCAGAATGGGGATGGCATGCAGGATTTGGATTAGCAGGTATTGCAATGTTAGCAGGTTTAGTTGTATACGTTTGGGGTCAAAAACATTTGACTCATGTCGGTAACTTGTTACCTGAAGAAGAAAGAAAAACGGAAGCTTCAATTCCTCAACTTTTTAGCAATTTGATGAAAACGACGACCCAATTATATATTACAATTGGTTTACTATTAGTTTCTGCCTTTGGTTGGTATAAATTAGATTGGGCCTATGGTTTACTACTTATTTTTATAACTGGAGTGGTCGCAATGTTAATGATGATTTATAGAGATCTCGAATCTCAAATTTTTAAAGATCGATTCTTAGTATTACTTCTTTCTTTTATTATGGTAATTATTTTTTGGGGAGCATTTGAGCAAGCAGGAGGTTTGATGAATTTATATACTGATTCTAAAACAGATCGAGTTCTATTTGGATGGACTGTACCTACAGTTATGTTTCAGAGTTTGAATGCTGGATTTATTATTTTATTTGCAACAGGAGTTGCAAGTATTTGGGCAAAACGAAAATTAAAAAGTAAAGAAGCTTCTTCTATATTTAAAATGGCAGTTGGTATTATAATCATGGGACTTGGATTTGTCTTTATGGTTTTTGCTGCAATGGAGTATGAGAAAAATGGCTCTTCTAGTATGATTTGGTTAGTGATGGCTTATTTATTCCATACGATTGGAGAATTATGTTTATCACCTGTAGCTCTCTCATTTATTACAAAATTAGCTCCGGTCAAATATGCTTCATTAATGATGGGGGTTTATTTTGCAGCATCAGGATTAGGAAATAAAGTAGCAGGTATTGTTGGAGAAGCAGCAAGTGAGTTTGGAGAATATACTATATTCTTAGGTATTACTTTCTTTACTGTTATCATTGGATTATTATTTATTGCAATTTTAAAACCTTTAAAAAGATTAATTCACGGAGCGGAAGATATTGAAGTAGAGGTAGGACACTAATTAAAAATATTTAATATATGGAGCGGAAGAGAATTAATTCTCTTCCGTTTTTTTTTGATATAAATTTCATTTTCAAAATTGTTGATTTTTCTTCAAAAAAAATAGATTAGTAATTCTTACATATTTTTCTTTTAAAAAATCTATTTTTAGACCGACGAATCAACTTTTGTTTAATTAAAAATTTAAAAAAATGGCAGACAAGTTTGGAAACTCGCTAATTAAGGATCAACTCATCCTTGATCATCCAGCAAGTTTATTTGTACTATTTTTCACAGAAATGTGGGAGAGATTTTCCTATTATGGAATGAGAGCTTTATTAGTATTATTTTTAACAGCTTCTCTTATGAAGGGAGGATATGGATGGGAAAGAAGTAATGCATTAGAACTTTATGCACTCTATACAGGGCTAGTTTATTTAACGCCACTATTAGGTGGAATCATCGCTGATAAAATAACTGGCTATCGAAAAGCAGTTGTATTAGGTGCATTTATAATGGCATTAGGGCATGGATTTATGGCTATTGAAGCTATTCCCGCTTTCTTTTATGCAGGTCTAACTTGCCTGATTATTGGAAATGGTTTATTCAAACCGAATATTTCATCTATGGTTGGTCAACTTTATAAAGATGATGAATCTAAAAAGGATTCTGCTTATACTATATTCTATATGGGTATTAACGCAGGTGCATTTTTAGGAATTTTATTATGTGGATATATTGGTGAGACCATAGGATGGAGTTATGGATTTGGGCTTGCAGGTATATTTATGTTATTAGGTATGTTACAATTCTGGTTTGCTCAAAGCATCTTTGGTGATATTGGTTTAACTCCTAAAAAAGAAACTAATGTTGAAGATGTTGCTGCGGCAAAAGCTGCTTCAGAGGCTGGAAATTCTAGACTTGGAATGTGGGCAGGAATAGGAATAGCCATTGCTGCAATTATTTATTTTTTAATTCCAAAAGAAGCTGGAGCTGAATTACTAAGTGTTGTTAATAAAAATTATATTCCTCCTTTTCTATTTGGAACAGTAACTGCAATTGTTGGTTTCATCGTAACAGATCCATCTTTGACTAAGGTAGAAAAAGATCGAGTTTGGGTGATTATCATTTTAACTTTCTTTACTATTTTCTTTTGGTGGGCATTTGAGCAAGCAGGTGGTTCTATGACAATCTTTGCGGGTGATTATACGAATAGAGATTTAGTCGGGAGTGGCGCTATGATTTTTAAAGTTGTCAATGCTGTACTGACGCTAGGATCACTTGGGGTAATTACTTGGGTTTTATTTAAATTATTTAATGTAACCTTTAGCCAAATCAGTACCTCCAATATTATCCTTGGATTTAGTTTTGTCGTTATCTGGGGATTAGCAATTTGGATGTTAGTTCAACAATTTCAAGGTACAGAAACACAAGTTCCTGCTTCCTGGTTTTCTATTCTTAATTCTTTCTTTATCATTACTTTAGCTCCAGCAGTTTCTAAGTTTTGGGAAAAAGGGATTATCACTTCTGGTCCAATCAAATTTGCCATGGGCTTAATCATTCTAGGATTAGGATTTGGTATTTTAGCATGGGGAGCTAACGGTATTCCTCAAGGAGCAAAAACTGCTTCTGTTAGTATGATCTGGTTAGTTCTTGCTTACTTCTTCCATACCGCTGGTGAGTTATGTGTATCTCCAGTTGGACTTTCTTATGTGAGTAAGTTAGCTCCAGTTCGATTGATCGGATTGATGTTTGGAGTTTGGTTTATCGCCAACTTTATTGCTAACTGGGCAGGTGGTATGACAGGTAGTTATATTGATCAAATTGTTGAGTCTACCAGTATGTCAACCTTCTTTTTGATCTTTACACTTATTCCTATTGGTGCAGGTGTAGTACTAATTTTATTGAAAGGATTTATGAAGAAGATGATGCATGGCATCGATTAAAATTTTCTTTTTTATATAAAAAAAGAAACCCTCAACCCACCCGTTGGGGGTTTCTTTTTTCCAAAATTAAAAATCAAAAAACATGGCAACTGAAAGAATTTCTTCCAACAATGAATTTAAAGGAATTTATATTCTTTACTATGCTCTTCTCGCTGGGCAAGTTTTAATTGCACTCATTATGAGTTTTTTGATCATTGATGCTGAGAAAATTTTTAGTTGGGAAATGAGTAACCCATTTCATTTGATTGCTCCGATTTTGATGTTGAGTTGTATCTCGATGAGCTCACTTTTGTTTACGAAAAGAATGGAGGAAGCAAAAAGTATAAAAAGTCTTTATAAAAAATTAGAACATTATCGAAGCTCAATTATATTGCGAAGTGCATTGTTGGAAGGAGCCAACTTGATTTGTATTATTTTCTATTTCTTGGAGTTTAATTATCTTTTTTTGCTTTTGTTTTTTATTGGGCTAGCTGCACTTTTACTGATCAGACCTTCAGAAGAAATGTTTAAAGAAAAATATAGATTGACAGAAGAAGAGCGAATGGAATTTCGGAAAATGGTAAAGTAACGATGAATTATAAGTCATGAGTTTTCCCAAAGTAATTTATCAATAAAACTCATCCCTTTTAACTAGAATTCCAATCCTTCCTCCAAATCTTCCAACTCCGTTTTCCCATATTCCTGTTTAATCTTAATTCGCAATTTTTGCCTTTCCAAAATCAAATGTGCCAAACCAATATTCGGCGCAATCAATGCTTTTGGAGAAATCGCCGTCCTTATTTTTTCTTCGTCAACATCCAACCGGTACATCAAACTCATTAAAAAATCTAAGCGATATTGCATCATGTACGCCACTTGATCCGATAACATTTCAAACAATTCCTGCTCTGTTGGCTTTTTATCACCAAGCACCATTTCGAAATCTCTGGCGATGAGTTCCGTTGCTTTTTCAGTAAAATCTTTATTCTCTTCCAAGTTTTAATTGTTGATTAAGTGATTTTTAAATAATAATAAATTCGATGTGTTTTTTGACATTTGAATTTCATTCATTCAAAAATCAAAATTATAACTCTATCTTTACGCAAACAATTACCGATTACATGGAGCACCAAATTTATCAATCTCTAACAGAAGCAAAGCAAAAAGGCGAAAAAAAATTCGTGGTTTTAATTGACCCTGACAAAGGTAGTCTTAAAAATTTGGAAGCCACCGTGAACCTTTCTATCGAAGCAAAGGTTGATTACTTTTTTATCGGGGGAAGTCTCGTGGTCAATAATATGCTTGATCATACTCTTCAAACGATAAAGAAATCGTGTGATATTCCATTGATTTTATTCCCTGGAAATAATTCTACACAACTCAGTTATCGAGCAGATGCTTTACTTTTTCTTTCTTTGATCTCAGGTCGGAACGCCGATTTGTTGATTGGAAAACATGTCATCTCTGCTCCATATTTAAAAATGAGTCCTTTGGAAATTATTTCCACCGGTTATATGTTAGTCGATGGAGGCATCCCTACAAGTGTTTCTTATATCAGCAACACTTATCCGATTCCAGCGATGAAAGATGATATTTCATTGTGTACGGCATTGGCGGGGGAAATGCTTGGTTTGAAATTAATTTACATGGATGCAGGAAGTGGTGCGATTAATCCAATTTCGGAATCAATGATTCATGCAGTCAGTTCTGCTGTACAAATTCCAGTAATTGTTGGAGGTGGAATTCGAACTCCTGAGAAAGCTTATCAAAATGTCAAAGCTGGAGCGGATGTAATTGTTGTTGGAAATGCAATTGAAAAAGATCCTAGCTTGATTAAAGAAATGGCAGCAGCAATTCACGAACTCAACCATGTAACGTAGCAATACGTAGATTAAGTAAAAAAAATAAAATTTGCAAAAAGGAATAGTTATAAAATCAACAGGAAGTTGGTATCAAGTCAGACTCGAAAACGAGAACGAATGGAAATGTCGGATCATGGGAAAATTTCGATTGGATGGAATGAAAGTAACCAATCCTGTCGCAGTTGGTGATGAGGTGCTAATCGAAATCGAAAGCGAAGTAGAAGGTACTGCCATCATCAGAAAAATCTTACCTCGTCGAAATTATGTTATTCGACAATCTCCTCGAAAAAAACATTTTTTACATTTACTCGCAGCGAATGTCGATCAAGCAATGGTCATCGTTACGATTATTGAACCGATGTTGAAACAAGGTTTTATCGATCGTTTTTTATTGATGACGGAACCTTATAGTATTCCTACGGTTATTGTTTTTAACAAAGCGGATTTGTACGATGAAGATGAGATGGCAATGTTCGATTACATGAAAGCAATTTATGAAAATATCGGTTATACAGTTGTTTTAGTTTCAGCAACTGACGATATTGGTCGCGAAAATTTTAAGGCAGTTTTAAAAGATAAAATTACTTTAGTTGCTGGTCAATCAGGTGTAGGAAAATCTACTTTGGTCAATGCTATTCAACCTCAATTAGATCTTCGAGCTTTCGAATTATCTGATTACTCTGGCAAAGGACAGCACACTACGACATTTGCTGAAATGTTTCAATTAGATTTTGGTGGAGCAATTATTGATTCTCCTGGAATTAAAACCTTGGGATTCAATCATCTAAAACCAATGGATGTTGTTCATAATTTTAGAGAAATTTTCACAGTATCTCATGATTGTAAATTTGGTAATTGCACCCATCGAAATGAACCACATTGTGCGGTAAAAGAAGCGGTGGAAAAAGGAGAAATTAGTGAATTACGATTTGGAAATTATCTTCAATTATTAGATGAAATCGAAGATCAAAATTATTGGGAAAGACATAAAGGATAGATTATTAATGGTGAACGATTAACTGTGAATGGTTAATTTTTCCCAACTACTCAATTTTAAATACTAAAAGAAAATGGCTGTTAATAGAAAAATATATAAAAGTAGAAGAGAAAAATACAATCGGGATAAACGAAACTTTAAACTCGTTTTCATCTTTGCGATGATCGCATTAGCTGTTCTTATTTTTAAAAACAAACAAGATATTTCTGATTGGTTTTTGGTTAATTTTGTTGGATAAATTATTTCATCATTTGCTTGATCGTCTTTTTCTCAAACAGATAAAGTCCACTTAAATATCCAATCAATAACAAGGTATTTACAAAAAGGATTTCAAAAATATTTCCTCCCAAATAAGGTCGAATAATTTCACTCAATCCAAATACAACTACGGCTGCGACGATATAAGTCAACATTTTTCCAATCGGATAATCTATGGGATAATATTTTTTTCCAATAAAATAACTTGTCGTTGCCATGAAAATATAGCAAGCTAATGCCGCATATGCAGGAGCCATAATTCCTATTTTTGGAATAAAAATATAATTAACAGCTATCGTAATCATTGCTCCACCTATTGAAATATATGCTCCTATTCTAGTTCGATCAGTCAACTTATACCAAATCGAAAAATTATAAAAAAGCCCTAAACAAAAATAAGCTACCAACAAAAACGGAACTACGTCCAATCCCACTCGGTATTCTTCTGCAATTAATAATTTCACTAAATCCATGTACAACATTATTCCCAAAAAAGCCACACTTCCAACAACTGAAAACGCATGTGCAATTTGTGCATAGATAGGTTTTGAATCTATACGATTAGCATTTTTAAAAAAGAAAGGTTCGGCGGCATAATTAAACGCAGTAATAAAAAGGCTCATTAAAACTGCAATTTTTACATTGGCACTATAAATTCCTACTTGTTCATTCACATCAATTAATAACCATTTTTTTAAAAAGATTCTATCTAATTGCCGGTTGATTGCTCCTGCTATTCCGACTAGAATTAGTGGCGAAGCATAGAGTAACATTTTTTGCCAAAGCTGAAAATCAAACTCCCACTTAAAATTGAAAAAGCTTTTCATTAAAACTAAAAATACAAATCCACTTGCCACTAAATTTGCAATAAAAACTAAATCAAGTTGAGTATCTTTTGAATAAATATTTTCTACCCAGCTCACTCCGTTTTCAATTAAAAAGGGACAAATAGTCAAAAAGAAAAACGTCAATCCAATTAGAATAGCAACGTTCAATATTTTAATCGTAGCAAATCGGATAGGCCTATTTTCTAACCTCAACCTTGCAAAAGGTAATGCAGCTAATGCATCTAACCCTGTAATCAAAGCAAACCATCTGATAAATTTCCCTCCTCCTGGTTCATTTAAAAATAGGGCAATATCTTCTGAGAAAAAAAACAATAATCCTACAAAAATAATTGTTGTTACCAAAAGTGAAATTGCAGCAGTACTGAAAACTTTATTCAATTGCCCATCTTTACTTCCAAAACGAAATAGTGCTGTCTCCATTCCATAAGTAAATAACACCAACCAAAAAGCTGTAATCGCATACATCACACCATATATTCCATAATCACTTGTATCAAAAACATTCGTGAGATAAGGCGTCAACAAAAAATTCAACACCCTAGGAAGAATACTTCCCAAACCATAAATTACCGTTTCACCCGCAAATTTTTTCAATAATGACATTCAACGTTTTTTTTAATCAAATCTTCGCTTCAAAATATTCCACAATTTTATACATTTTATTTTACAAACTTTTTATTCTCCAATATAAAAAATGGTAACTTCGCCCCCCGAATGGAAATCAACGCTTTCCGATCCACCAACCGTATACCTACTAAAACAATAAAACAACTCTTTATTATACGCCTTTTATTAGGTTTAGTATTTAAAACTCAACTAAATGATTAACGTAAGTTTATTAAAAAAAATATGTCTAACACCTGGTGCTCCAGGGTATGAACAAAAAATCAGAGAACTCGTCATTCAAGAAGTAACCCCGCTCGTCGATGAAGTTTCTATTGATGCCATGGGAAGTGTGATTGCACTAAAAAAAGGCAAAAATGATAAACGAGTTATGGTGGCTGCTCATATTGATGAGATTGGTTTCATGGTGACACATATTGATAAAAATGGTTTTATTCGCTTTGATACTTTGGGTGGTTTTGATGCAAAGACTTTGACCTCTCAGCGAGTAATTATTCATGGAAAAAAAGATATCATTGGAGTGATGGGTTGCAAACCAGTTCACTTAATGAAAGCAGACGAAAAAGGAAAACCACTTCCGACGACTGAATATTTTATTGACACGGGAATGAAAAAGGAAGATGTAGATAAATATATTTCTGTTGGAAATTCGATCACTCGTGAAAGAGAATTGATTGAGATGGGTGAGTGCGTCAATAGTAAATCTTTGGACAATCGAGTATCCGTGTACATATTGTTAGAGAGTTTACGAAAGTTAAAAGATGTAGACCTTCCTTATGATGTTTATGCTGTATTTACTGTTCAAGAAGAAGTAGGAATTCGTGGAGCAATTTCTTCTGCACACCAAATTGATCCTGATTTTGGTTTTGCTTTGGATGTAACTATTGCCTTTGATGTACCTGGTGCGAGTCCTCACGAAATGGTGACTCAACTGGGTGAAGGTGCTGCCATCAAAATCAAAGATGGTTCTGTCATCTCTGATTACCGAATGGTGGAATATATGAAAACGACTGCCGATCATCATAAAATAAAATGGCAACCTGAAGTACTTCCTGCTGGAGGAACTGACTCTGGAGGAATCCAACGTTATGGAAAAAAAGGTGCGATTACCGGTGCGATTTCTATCCCAACTCGGTACATTCATCAGACTATCGAAATGGCGAACAAAAAAGATATTGTCGATTGTATTGCTCTCTTAACTTCGTGTATTACTGATTTGGACAAATACGATTGGAGCTTTAAATAATGATTAATAGTTAACTGTGAATGGTTAATACCTCTATAGGATTGACGATTAATCCCTTCAAAAAAGATGTTATCTTCGTAATGAGATAACATCTTTTTTTTTAGAATGAATGTATTTACAATTAATACAAACCTAGAATTCACCATTAACAGTTAACCATTAATAAACATGTGGAAAGAAGAAAATAATAAACTCCAAGCAACATTTAAATTTAAAAATTTCATGGAAGCTTTTGGCTTTATGACTGAGGTTGCGTTCCATGCGGAGAAGCAAGGTCATCATCCTAACTGGAGCAATGTATACAACACCGTTGAGATTCACTTAACTACTCACGATGCTGGAAATACGGTAACAGAAAAAGATCATAAATTAGCTAAAGCAATCGCTATTGTTTTTGAAAAATATAATTAGTCAACTCATAGTTCTTCAATAATAATGAATTTCCAATCCAAACTTCCCAACGTCGGTACCACCATTTTTACCGTCATGTCTTCACTTGCCAATGAGCACCAAGCCATCAATTTATCTCAAGGGTTTCCCAATTTCGATTGCGCTCCTGAGCTAAAAAACTTGGTCAATAAATACTTGCAAAATGGATTCAATCAATATGCTCCTATGGCTGGCGCAAATGCATTGTTAGAAAAACTCGCTGGTAAAATTGAAAAGCTCTACGGTGCTTCTATCAATCCAAAAACAGAAATCACCATTACTGCAGGAGCAACCCAAGCACTTTTTACAGCCATCACCGCTTTTATAAAATCAGGCGATGAGGTTGTTTTGATTGAACCAGCTTATGATTGTTACGGTCCTTCGATTGAACTGTGTGGAGGGGTAGTGGTACCTTACGAAATGAAAGCGCCTGACTTTAAAATTGATTGGGAAGAATTAGAAAAATTAATCACTTCGAAAACTCGAATGTTGATTTTCAATACACCTCATAATCCAACCGGAAGTATATTGTTAGAAGATGATCTAAAAATCATTGAAAGAATTGCGGAGAAACATGATTTGATTGTCTTGAGTGATGAGGTTTATGAGCATTTAATTTTTGATGGAGAGCAACATCAAAGTGTTTTACGTTTTCCAAAATTATTTCAGCGCAGTTTGGCCGTTTATTCTTTTGGAAAAACCTTTCATGCGACGGGTTGGAAAATGGGTTATTGTGTCGCACCTGAACACTTGATGCGAGAGTTTCGGAGGGTGCATCAGTTTAATGTTTTTTCTGTCAACTCATTTGTGCAGCAAGCGATTGCAGCATATTTGGAAGATGAAAATACTTATTTGAATCTGAATAGTTTTTATCAAGAGAAGCGTGATTTCTTTTTGGAAAAAATTAAAGATTCCAAATTTCGTCCACTCAAAAGTTCAGGCACTTATTTTCAGTTAGTAGATTATTCCGCTATTAGCGACGAAGATGAATTTGAATTCGCCAAAAAAATGACCACCGAATTTGGTGTAGCTGTCATTCCCGTTTCTGCTTTTTATTCCAAAAAAGTGAATCAAAAAATTGTACGAGTTTGTTTTGCCAAAACAGAAAGTCTCTTAGCGGAAGCAGCGGAAGTATTTAATAGGATAACTCTCACTCCATAAACAGACGTTTCCTTATGAAACTGAAACTTTATGGTTCTTAGACAAATCCTCTGGCAGAAAACCTCTAGTCTTTTTTACCACATAGGCACATAGTAAACATAGATTTTTCGTTACTATTCAGCATGGATATAGTACAGGCGAATTCATTCGCCCATCACTATTAGTTTAAGCTATAGGATTCATTAGGCGAATAAATTCGCCCATACTTTTCTCCCATGCTGAAAAGTTACGATTTTTCTTATGTGCCAATGTAGTAAAAATGAAAATGCTGGTTCGTACTTTATTTTTTATCTCCAAAAAAAGCAGGGAACTATTTATAAAAAATAGTTCCCTGTTTTATTTGATATTTTTTCTTTTGAATACTTGAGTCTAATATGCCCTCACATCACTTTTCTCCATATAATTCATAAACGCTCGGTTAGCAATTCGATTCCCACCAGGCGTTGGATAATTTCCTGAAAAATACCAATCCCCCGTATGACCTGGACAAGCAATTTTTAACGCTTCAATTGGTTGATAAATCACTTCCACTTTTGGTTTGATACCTTTTGGTGTAATGATTTTTGCAATCCTTTTAGAAATAGCTTTGTAAGAAAAAGTATCATAAAGCGATTTCACTTCATTCGTTACTTGGTCGGCAGGCAAACCTTCTTGCGCCTTGCAACGGTCGTAAGCTTCCTCCAAAAGGTACTCCTTATTATTATCATGAAGCAATTCAACCAAAGCTCGAAATGCCACAAACTCTTTCATTTTTGACATATCAATTCCATAGCAATCTGGAAAGCGAATTTGCGGAGCAGAAGAAACAATAACAATTTTCTTCGGTCGCAATCTCGCCACCATCTGGATAATACTATCTTTTAAAGTCGTGCCTCGTACAATCGAATCGTCAATCAAAACCAAATTATCTTTTTCATTTTTCACTACACCATAAGTCACATCGTAAATATGTGAAACCAATGCACTTCGATCATTATCAGCAGCGATAAAAGTTCGGAGCTTCGCATCTTTCACTACAACTTTTTCTACCCGTGTCTTAAGCGCTAATAATTTTTCTAATTTTTTATCTTTCAATTCGCCATTGAGGCTCATGATTTTTTCTCGCTTCAAATCATTCAATCGGTTTTCCACTCCTTCTACCAAACCTAAAAATGAAGTCTCTGCCGTATTTGGAATGTAGGAGAACACCGTATTTTTAAAATCATAATCTACCGCTTCCAATACTTCGTCTGCTAGAATTTCTCCCAACTTTTTTCGCTCTTCATAAATTTCTTTATCCGTTCCTCTCGAAAAATAAATTCGCTCAAACGAACAAGACCTTCTTTCCGAAGGTTGAATAAATTGTTTTTCCGCAACATCCCCATCTCTTTTGATAATCAAAGCATGACCAGGTTGTAGCTCCTGAATTTTACTAAAGTGAACATCAAAGGCAGTTTGAATCGCAGGACGTTCCGATGCTGCTACCACCACTTCTTCGTTTTGGAAAAAATAAGCCGGTCGAATTCCATTCGGATCTCGCATCATAAATGCATCCCCATGACCAATCATTCCTCCCATCACATAACCACCATCAAACTTCTTACTTGCTCTCTTTAGCACTCGTTGCACATCCACATTTCTAATAATCAAATCATTCAATTCTTCTGTAGAGATATTTTCTTGCTTGTGCCAATTGTGCAATCGTTGTACTTCATCATCGAGGAAGTGTCCGATTTTTTCCATGACCGTTACAGTATCAGATTTCTCTTTTGGATATTGTCCCAAGGTTACCAACTCTTCAAACATCTCATCCACATTCGTCAAATTAAAATTCCCAGCCACCACAAGGTTCCGACTGATCCAATTATTTTGTCTCAAAAATGGATGACAAGTTTCGATCGTATTTACCCCATGCGTTCCATAGCGCAAATGCCCCATGAGCAACTCACCCGTGTAGGGCATGTTTTCTTTGAGCCAAGCGGAATTTTGTAATTTTTCAGGAGGGAGTTCTCGAAAGCGTTTGAATATTCCTTCAAACACATCTTTAAGATATTGTGGGCTATTGCTTCGGCGGCGGCTAATATATCTTTTCCCTGGTTTGGGATTTAATTTAATGGTTGCCACACCTGCTCCGTCTTGTCCACGGTTTCGCATTTTTTGCATCAGCAGTTGCAGTTTTTGCATGCCGTACAGCGAAGAGCCGTATTTTTCTTGATAGTATTCTAAAGGTTTGAGAAGACGAATCATTGCGATTCCACACTCATGTTTTATTTGATCACTCATCAAATTCAGTTTAAAAACCGTTATAGAAATCTAATTTTTTGCAAAGGTAATTTTAATAAGTTGTTGGAACAAGAAAGAAGGGAAAGATGTTGTTGGATGTGTGCTTTTTTTGGAAAAGAAAGGGGAGGGCGACAAATTAAAAAAACATGAATCATCTCGAATTTTTAGGATAGTTCTTTTTCACCTAATCAAAGCGGAGGTTTTATAAATTCTTGAACGGTTTTCGCTTTGCTAAAGTTAAATTGTTGCACTATGTCTAATGTAACTATTCAGCAGGGTGCATCGCCATGCGCTGCAAGATTGTATTTTTTATATTTACTACCAATGGGAATGGCGCTATGCGCCGTAAACTATTTTGAATCCTTGCTCTATTGTAATCGGCGCATAGCGTCATTCCCATTCGTAGAAAAAAATAACAATAAAACCATCCCAGCGCATAGCGATGCTCCCTGCTGCTACCAATGGGAATGGCGCTATGCGCCGTAAACTATTTTGAATCCTTGCTCTATTGTAATCGGCGCATAGCGCCATTCCCCTTGGTAGAAAAATAACAATAAAAACCATCGCAGCGCATAGCGATGCTTCCTGCTGAATAGTTACGATTTTATTATTAATTTTCCTCTAACACTAACCGTTTAACAATTAGCGAAGCGATAACAGTATAGTTTAAAAAAAAAGAAAACCCCGAATTTCCATTTTGAAAATTCGGGATAATTCATGTTCCTTTCCTGACTTATCTATTTTTGTTGCTTTTTATAATACAGAAGTTTGA
The DNA here is from genome assembly GCA_937981555.1 of uncultured Saprospiraceae bacterium. Taxonomy (GTDB): domain Bacteria; phylum Bacteroidota; class Bacteroidia; order Chitinophagales; family Saprospiraceae; genus CAJQQY01. Next base: position 20,134 of record CALJOK010000034.1, on the reverse strand, counting down.
ATAGGATCGGTCCATTGACTTTTGCGGCCGTCACTAGCAATCGCTCGGATTTTTACATAAACCTTTTGGTTCGAAGGTTTATCAGTAACAGAAAATTTTCGCTTCGTGCTATAATCTCCATTGTGCCAAATCTCTAGGTCAAGACTCCATTCGAAGCCAACCATTTTGCAAAGGTTTTTTTGAGATGGATGAATTTCATATTTTACTTCTATACCACCTGGCTGACCGTCAGATTGTGCCGTAAAATTAATAGGAATCAACAATTTAGTTCCAGAGTGATTGGTATGTTTAGATTGTAAAGGCATACCTGTTTCAATAAAATAGTTTAAATCTTTTTTTCCAAAAAATTCAATTCCATCAGATAACTCATCTAAGGTATTGATGAGCGTTTCTTTGGCTAAATCCTTTTCGGCTTTTTTTATTCTTCCTCCATCCTCGGCAGCTGCCAAAGCATTTTCGTAAGCCTCTAAGTTAGATTTTAGCGTAGTCAAGATGTCACTCAGGTTGGCATACTTTGGATTGTTTTCCATTTTGAGTAATACTGATCTGACGAATGGTGGTAAGTCTCCTTGTCTCATTCTTTTATAAAATGACCGGAGTATTTTTGCTTTTAAAATCATTTGTTATTGGTTTTTGGGAAAAAATTTGTCTTACTTATCCATAGCGGATAAGCTGTAGAGAGAACTCTTTCCAGTTAATAAATAAAATAATTAAATCGGATGGTTATGAAAAATAATATTAGGAAAAGATATACTAACAGTAGGCACAATAGGTATGCCAAAAAATGTTAATATGTTTTTTACACTAAGTATTTTCAAGAGAAAAACGGTCGAGGATTAGTCTTTTTCTTTTTGCTAAAAACACCTTTGTTATTTTTACTTTATCAAACGAAAGTAGGAGCTTTCTTTAATGCTTGGAACTGCCACGGAATGACAATTTCAGCGTCCGTGTTTTTTAATTACCTCTGTTTTTTAGAGGTGGGTCGAGCGCATATCAGCAAGGGATCGACCGAGCGGTAGAATAAGATATTGATACAGTTTTTGCATTAAAAAAACAGGATATAAATGAACTATCTTTTTTTTCGGTGTTTATATACGTATGTGAATAATAGTAAATTCCTAACACAATATTAACACAAATTGTTAGTAAATAAATGCGTTTAAATTTGGAATTACCAACTATTTGTTTTAATATTGTATTAAGAATTGAGGAAAAAGAAAATGAGGGTTATGAAGAAATGGTTCAAAAATATTGTGTTTTAGTATTGGCAGAAGAACAAAGTCTCAGATGAGAGACTTTGTTCTTCTGCCATTTTTGGTTTAGAGGGAAGTATAAAATATTTCATATTGAAGATTAGAATAGGAAGAGATTAGTGATCTTGAGAATTTTCAATAATGGAATGTTTATTTTTTTATTTAAAAAACATAGTGACTGAAAGAGAAGAGGATGGAAGGAAATAATTTTTTAAAAAAAAATAAAATATATGTGTTATAGAGGAAAAACTCTTATTACTATAAATAAGAGAAGATTTGAGGTAGAAGTGGAAAACACTCCCATTATTTTAGAGAAAAGTATTTTTATTGTTAGAACAGTTGAAAACTTTGGGTCAACTAAAAAAATTAGAATTACATTAATTAGAGTAATTCCTAAGGAAAAGGTAAAAAGCTCATTCAGGGCAAAATTTATTGAACTTTTTAAGAAGTTTCAATATGTTCGTTATTTATACAGGATATTATCATATGTATATGACTTTGTAAGTGATTCAAATTTAGTAAAAATCTTAACAAGCTTTATTTTTTGATAAAAGCACCTTGTCTCTGGCTTAGAGACTAGGTCATTTGATTTTTTTGTTAGCAAGTGTAAAGCGAATGCCTTACACTTGCCTAACTTTTTTATGTTTGTGAAATGATGTCCGCTTCGACTTGTAGACTGTCGGACTGAGTCCGCTACTTTAGTTTGTGTAAATGCACAGCATTTAACGAGCAGCTTTCTTTTTAATCATCAGTCTGCTTTGTATGGGACAGCAGGTCTTCGAAGCCTTCAAAACTTCTTGGTCAATCAACAAAACATTTTTGTTATACAACAATAACTCTTCGAAACATTCAAAACTTCTTGGTCAATCAACAAAACATTTTTGTTAATCAACAATGACTCTTCGACGCCTTCAAAACTTCTTGGTCAATCAACAATGACTCTTCGAAACATTCAAAACTTCTTTGTTAACTAACAAAGACGCTTTGCTGGTTAACAAAGCGTCTTCAATATAATCTCAGGAAAAATAATCTACACCTTTATCTGCACATACTTAATCGTCAAATTCTTCGCCAAGTGCATCCCTTCATATTCTGTCTTAATTTCCAAAACATCCACAGGAAGTGGCTTCGAATAAATATCATCATCATGGTACACCAACTCAAACGAAGTTTCTTTTTTCAAAACCCCCAAAGTAAATGCATACAACTCAGGCGAGTCCGTTTTTAAATTAACGATGCCATCTTTTTTTAAAATAGTCCGATATCTATGTAAGAAAGAAGGTGCGGTTAATCTTCGATTCGCTTTTCTATCTTTTAAAAATGGATCAGGGAAAGTAATCCAAATTTCATCTATTTCATCTTTCTCAAAAAACAATTCGATTTGCTCTATTCGAGTTCGGAAAAAAGCAGCGTTGTCGATATTATTATCCATCGCTAATCTTGCGCCTTGCCAAATTCGAGCACCTTTGATGTCCACGCCAATGAAATTTTTGTCAGGAAACCTTTCTGCCAAACCAAGCGTGTAATGTCCTTTTCCACAAGCCAATTCTAATACGATCGGATTATTATTCTTAAAATGTTTTTCGCTCCATTTTCCTTTTAAGTCTACAATTTCTCCATTCAGTCCGGTGAGTTCAGGATTCATCGGATCGATGTTTTCATAGACATTTGGAAAGGTTAAAAGGTCGGCGAATTTTTGAAGTTTATTTTTCTTACTCATTACAAAATAGCATCTAGTGTTTGCTGATATTTTTTAAATGTACTTAAATTTTTATGTCCTCCACCTTCGATTTCGATATATTGATCGGAAGATTTTAGGAGTGGTTGGAGTTGTTCCGAAGACTTGTTGGGAACGACCCAATCTTTTGTTCCCACAAAAATATAAATTGGTTCTTTAATTTTCGACAAATGTTCGTCATTTGGAAAATTATATTTGAAATCAAATGGAAAATATAGAATTCTACTATTCATTTTTATCACATTGCCAATATTCTTAAATGGTGTTTCCAAGATAACCTTTTGAGCTTCCACTTTCATCGCCAAATTCGAAGCAATCGCGCAGCCCAAAGATCGACCATAAATAATCACTTCCTCTTTTTTATATTTTTCAAAATTCTCAAACGTCCAATCGTAAATCAATTGAGCATCTTCATAAAACTTCAACTCATCAGCTTGTCCTGTACTTTTTCCAAAACCTCGAAAATCTGACATCAATATATCGTACCCTCTCGAAGTAAAGTCTGATTGAAATTTTCCCCAGCGTTGCAAATTATCGGCATTGCCATGAAAATAAATAACCAACCCCTTGCAGGGCAAATCCGTTTGAAACAATAATGCATTCAAGGTCGCACCATCAGCTGTTTTTATAAAAAACTCTTCATATGTTTTTTTAAAAACAAATTGATAATCCGAAGACAATCCATCAGGTTGGAAAATGATATACTTTTGTAAAGCATAAGTTCCAACTATGATCAATACATAAATTGATGCGATCCATAGAATCATTTTTTTGAGGGGCTTTTTTTTCATTGAAAAAATCTGTCTAAGAACCAATTTTATCATGCAAAATACTCATTTCATTTTTCAAATAAAAAAAGGAAGCATTGAAGATGCAGTTACCGTCTCGAATCAAATTCCAGAATTAGAAAATCCGCACGCCAAAGAAGTCTATGAATCTAGAATGAAAGGAAAAAAGCATTTGATTTTGATTGCTTATGTGGAAGAAAAAATGGTGGGTTTTAAAGTTGGTTATGACAAATTTGATGATGGCAAAAATTTCTACACTTGGATGGGAGGTATCCTTCCTACTTTTCGAAAAAAAGGAATTGCAGCTGCCTTGGCAAAAAAACAAGAAACTTGGATTGCACAAAATGGTTTTCAAAACGTTATTCTAAAAACGAGGAACAAACATCAAGGCATGCTTATTCTTGCTATCAAAAATGATTTTGAAATCATAGAAATTGAACCGAGAGAAAACATTGAAGAGTATCGAATCCTTTTGAAAAAAGCTTTGAACGTTTTACGGTAGACATTGAACGTTTTGCGTTTTTTTCCAATAGTTCTTTTTAGGATAAATACTATTGTAAGTTCTTGGTTGGAATACTATCTTTGCTTTTTTTAAACAGAAAATATTCATTATTTTAAAGAACGTAAAACATCAGTCATTCAACGTTCAACGAATAAAAAATTTAAAAAATATAATATGACACGAGTAATTATTTTGGTAGTGGCTTTGTTTTTTACATGGTCTGAAAATATGAATGCGCAAGAATTATCTTACGGATTTAGAGTTGGTTTGAATGTTTCTTCTTTGAATGGAGACACAGAACCTGGGGAGAGTTATAGCACCAATACTGGATTCCATGTAGGTGGTGGCGTTCGTTTCGAAATCACCGATTTATTTGGTATTCGAACGGAAATAGTTTTTACTCAAAAAGGAACTAAACGAACATTTGACGGACAAGGGCCATTTGTTTTTAAAGGACCCAATGGAAAAATATTGACGAATGGAAATAAAAGTGTTTCCTTAAATATTTCGAATGCCTACCTCGAAATTCCAATCATGGCATATGGAAAAATTGGAAAAAAATTAGAAGTATTTGGTGGTGGTTACGCTGGATTTTTAGTTGGTTCTACTGCTTCGGGAGAATTAGTTTATACTGATGGAAGAGTGGAAGGAAATAACAATATTATTGATCCACTTAATTTGACATTGGATTACAATTATAATAAACAAGATGCTGGCGAGTTGATTGATGGTGCTGAAAACATCTCTCTTCAAGTAGCAGGAGAAATGGTTGAGATTCCAAATACTTTAAGTGCCTTTTATGATTTGGATTCGAAAAAAGGGAAACCTTACAAAGTTTTTGATGCAGGTCTTTCGGCTGGTGCTGCTTTCTTTTTGAATGGTGGTTTATATTTTTCAGCGATTGCAAATTATGGTTTGATTGATGTGACTAATTCAGATTTAGATTTTTCAAATACAGAAATTACTGGTTTTGATTTTAATACTCGAGATGATAAGGATAATAATTTATCGTTTCAGTTTTCATTAGGATTTAGTTTTTAAGTTTTGAAAAACTAGATTGGATGGATAAAAAAAAATCCCCGTTCGACATCATTTTGAACGAGGATTTTTAATTTAATTTATTGGATGCCACAGTCTTTCTAAATCAATTTTTCTAGATGAAATTCTTTCTAGTTCTGTAAAAATATATTCATCTAAACTTTTTTTAGAATCTTTCACTACTTTTTTATAAGCCTTCTCCATATCATTAAATAATGAGGCATAATTAATTTTCCATATTTCATCTTCCTTATAAAATTCAGTCCATAATATTACTGATTTCCCTCGAGCAAATTTATATTTTAAATACGTTACTGCTCCATCTTTTACAAAATGATCAATCCGATAAAAAGTACTTTTTAAGATTGCATCATTAATTAACATTCCTGAGTCAATCCACCATTCTAGAAACTTTTTGAGATTCATAGATTTTAATTTATCATGCTCAATCATATGTCTTGAAAAAAAAACAATCTTTTTATCTATGAACGGTTGAGGTGATTGTTCGAAGTGTTTTTCTAAATCCTCTTGCTTAGAGTTTTTTATCAAATCTAATAACTCAGAATAATATCTTTTCGTATTCCTATCCAAATATCGAACACCTTCATGCCCATTTCTTTCGTTGATTACTTTTTTAAAAAGCTCAAAACTTGAAACAATTTCATTGATTTTCTTTTCTTCTTCTGTCAGGGATTCACAACCAAAAATTAATAACAAGGACAAAAATAATATCTTTTGCTTCATACTTTTTTTTCAAAAATAGTTGTTTTTCCTCTATCTAAAAAATCCCTGCTCAACAATAGTTGAACAGGGATTTTTTTTTATGCTTTAAACTGATTTAGAAAATCGTTCTACCCAACTTCCTCCTTCGCCAAATCAATTCCCAGCTCATCCAGTTGCGTCACATCAATCGGACTCGGCGCATCGATCATCATATCTCGACCTTGGTTATTTTTAGGAAATGCAATGAAATCTCGAATAGAATTCACTCCATTCAACACCGCACATAATCTATCAAAACCAAAAGCGATTCCACCATGTGGAGGTGCTCCATATTCAAAAGCTCCCAACAAAAATCCAAACTGCTCTTCTGCTTCTTCTTTAGTAAATCCTAATAAATCAAAATTCTTAGATTGCAAATCTCTATCGTGAATTCGAATGGAACCTCCACCAATTTCAACTCCATTGATGACTAAATCATAAGCATCTGCTCGAAGTGATTTCATCGTTTCATGATCTCCGGTTAGCATGCGTTCCATGTCTGCTTTCTTAGGCGAAGTAAACGGGTGATGCATCGCATGGAACCTTTCAGAATCTTCGTCCCACTCCAATAATGGAAAATCAATTACCCAAAGTGGGCTGAATTTTTTAGGATCACGCAAGCCCATTCTATTACCCATTTCCAATCGAAGTTCATTTAATTGCTTTCGCGTTTTTTCATCTTCGCCCGAAAGGACCAACATCATGTCACCTTCTTTTGCGCCAAATTTATCTGCCCATGTTTGTAAAACTTCGTCTGAGAAAAATTTCCCAACAGGAGATTTAAATGTTCCACCTGCTTCTACTTTTACATACACTAATCCTTTTGCACCTATCTGTGGACGTTGCATCCACTCCGTCAATTTCTTAATATCTTTATTTGAGAAATTCGCCGCTTGACCTTCCGCACAAATTCCAACTACCATTTCTGCTCCATCAAAAACTGGAAACCCTTTCCCTTTCGCTACATCATTTAACTCGACGAACTCCATTCCGAAACGAGTATCTGGTTTGTCAGAACCATACAATCTCATCGCATCATCATAAGTCATTCGAGGGAAATCTGCTAACTCTACATCCAAGGTAGTTTTAAACAAATGCTTTGTCAATCCTTCGAAGGTATTCAAAATATCTTCTTGAGTCACGTATGACATTTCGCAATCAATTTGAGTAAACTCAGGTTGACGATCTGCTCGCAAATCTTCATCACGGAAACATTTTACAATTTGGAAGTAGCGATCCAAACCACCAATCATCAATAATTGTTTGAAGGTCTGAGGTGACTGAGGCAAAGCGTAAAATTGACCTTTGTTCATTCGACTTGGCACTACAAAATCTCGCGCACCCTCTGGCGTACTTTTAATCAAAAATGGTGTTTCCACTTCTACGAAATTTTGACTGTCCATATATTTTCGAGTTTCCAAAGACAACTTGCTTCGGAAAATCATATTATTCTGAACTGGCTTTCTTCTCAAATCCAAGTAACGATATTTCATTCTCAAATCTTCTCCACCATCTGTTTCATTATCAATCGTGAATGGAGGTGTTTTTGATTCATTCAAAATTTCTAACTCCGTTACTTCTATTTCAATCTCACCCGTCGGAATCTTTAGATTTTTAGAATGTCGTTCGATTACTTTTCCAGTAACCTTGATCACATATTCTCGTCCTAAAGTTCTTGCTTTATCAAATAAATCTTGAGCCGTTTTCTCTTTGCTAAAAATTAATTGAGTGATACCATATCTGTCACGGAGATTAGTATACATCATATGTCCTAGATCATTTGATCCTTGCACCCATCCACTAAGTACAACATCATTTCCTACATTTTCAATACGTAATTGTCCGCAATTATGAGTTCGATACATTTTCCTTTTTTTAAAGATTATAAAAAGTTGAAATATTAAGAATTGGTTAAACAATCTTAAAACGTGGCTGCAAAATTAATGTTTCTGCGGAATAAATGTTTACCTATTTTTAGTTTTTTCAAATAACTGTTAAAATGATAAAACCTATTGAGCAATTAACACAATAGGTTTGATCAAAAAGGTTATTTAATTCAACTACTTTTTAGGTTTGATCCATTTTTCAGATTCTCTTCTGAACTCTTCGAGACTGGTTCCTTTTCCACTTTTAATATTCTCTGCCGCTTGCTTCAATTTATTCTTCAATTTGCTATTAATTGCTTTTCGAATATTTTCTTGTATTTGAAATTCTCCATTTTCAATTTCTTGAATAGCTTTTTCAGTTGATTCTACTTCTTGACCTGAAAGCTCAGTCCTCCAATCTTTTTTTCTATTCTTCAAATAAAAAAAGTAATTCTTTACTTTTTCCAATGTTTCAAAGTCATTTATCTCATCAATCATTTCATGAAGCATTTCTTTGAGTTCCGATGAATTCATTTTCTTTAATTTTTATTTTCGTAAAAATAAGAAACCTTTAGGCAATGTTCATTTTTTTAAAACCTAATTCACCACAATTCGTTTCACAAATTCTGATTTTCCATCCATAATTTTTATAAAATAAATTCCCTTCGGAAAATTCGAAACATTAATTTCTTCCATTACACTTTCTACTTTTTTAGAAAAAATCAATTGTCCCAAAGAATTAATAAAATGAATTGTATTTGTATCGCTTTGTTTTTTTCCAAAATCAATTCTTAAAAAATCATTGGTTGGATTTGGAAAAATTGAAACATCTTTCCATTCATTCAGATTTCCCAAACTTGTACTTATGATATTTACAGTTGTTTCGAATGTACTCGGCCCGCAATTATTAGAACCAATCAATGTAATAGTATAAGTGCCAGTAGTGTCAAAAGTATGAGTAATATTTCCCGCCGCTTGAGAACTTGTTCCATCACCAAAATTCCAAAAGTAAAAATTCACATTAGAAGAGTTATCTATTATTTGAATCGTACCATTATCTATACTATAACTAAAATCTGCTATTGGCAAATCATCAACAATTATATATTCATTTTTCATTTCAGTTGCCATTCCAAAATCATCTGTGATAGTCAAACTCACATCATAGGTTCCTGCAGAATTATAAATAATCGCTGGATTTTGCAGACTAGAAGAGGAAGGATTCCCACCTGCGAAAGTCCAATCATAATTAGTAATTGATCCAGTTGAATTATCATTAAATTGAATCGTATCACCAACACAAGCTGTTTGGTTATTTGTAGAAAAACCTGCAGTCAAAAAAATTGCTGGTGAAAAAATTATCGAATCAATTCTCCCCAAGCTCAAATTAAAATAACTCCCACTTGCTGTATTTTCCAATTTTACGGTACGCACCATATACCAATTTTCGCCAGTCAATGGATCAGTATCCGTAAAAAAGGTATCGGTCAAAACATCATTATTCAATCGCTCAAATTTACCATACAAAGAATCCGCTCGATAAATATGATATCCAAAAACATCCTCATCCATCGGTTCGTCCCAAGTCAAATCAATAGAATTAGATCCAGGCACAAATACAATTTCCGTAGAAGGTTCTACCATGTGCATACGCAAAGTTGGATCCCCCATTAATGCTACATGAACAAGTTGCGCGCCATTGCCGAGATACAAACCATCATTTCCATTTTGAGTTTTTAATGTGCTATAACCAATGTTATATCCCATCGCCATGTGGTGAAAAGTCCAAGGTGGATTTCCTGCCCAAACATTGGTCAACGTCTGGCCTGAAGCCAAAGGTGCTCGAAGAAAATCATCAGGGTAAGCCCAGTTTCCAAATTGACTTCCAAACAACATGGTAAATACACTTTGCAAATCACTCGTTACAAAATCACTCGTATTCCCAACTCCCATCGAACTCACAATGCTTCCTCCTCCACAACCGTAGGACCACAAATAACTTTCATTTTCCAAAGTTGAAAAGTAATCTAAATTAAAAATACTATCCGCTCCAAACATCGTCGAGAAATTTCTAAATCCACTTGCTGCAGGAGCTGCAAATGATTGATTAAAATTATTATCAATCAATGCGCGACGCACCGGTTGAAATTCTCGTATTTTGAAAGAATGATTTTTTTGTAAATATTGCTGAATCAAATCTTGATTCGAACTACCGAATGAAGGCATGTCAAAAAAGTCTACACGTCCTACTGCCAACTCCACTTCACCCGTCGGAATAACACTTTGATCAAACCGTCCATCACCAACTGTATTATAATAAATATCAAAATTCGCAGTCGTATTATTGACCGTTTGATCGGTCCAAGTTCCATCCATTTCTCCATAAAAACAATCTGCTGGATATGCACCTCGTAACTCAAAATGGGTATCTGGAAATATATCCCCCGAGTAAGCAATCGGTACATGTCCTAAAATAAAAACTGACTTTAACTCACTTTCCGTTGCGTACAAATTTTGAATCATTGCACGTACATCTGTTGGATTATCCGTCGCGTCAACTTCTCGTTGAATCACTCGCCAACCATCTTTGATATAATCTACTTTTAATTCTTCAATTTCTGCAGCCAATGGAGTGGTCAAACTATTTTCAACTAATAATAAAATTTTTCCTCGATCTTCAATTTCAGGTAATTCAATTCCAGCATATATAAATCCATACTCTGGGCGAGGTTTTACAAATGAGCCAACTGATCCCGATGTTAGATAGACTTCATTCGTTAAGTTATTTTTCAAAATCCAAGAAGTACTATTTTCAAACATATCTGTTTTCATAGTAACAATCACATCTGAACATCCTGAACCATCATCACAAGTCGTAAAAATGGCTGAATCATTCAGCCCAAAATCATCTCCTGTAGCTTGAACAATTCCACAATTTTTCACTTCATAATATCCTAAACCAAAACTGCAACACAATCCAATTCCATACATATCATTAATCGTAAAATTAACTTGTGTTCCATTGGGAATACAAACTGTATCAACTCGCGGGGCAAAATCTTCTTTGAAAAAAGCATATTCATATCCTTCACCAACCACTACATTTTCATCAACAAATGATGTTGCAGAGCCAGATAAATTAGCAATTGGATTTCCCCAACTTGTTTCTTCCAACGATTTACGATAAACAATATATTTCGATGCTCCAGCATCTGCCTTCCAGGTTAAATTAATTTTGGCAGGATTATTTTCCACAGTCGCACTCAGCTGAACAGAACGTTCTTCAGCACCTGGCATTTGCGAAAAAATGTTTTGAGACACAAGGAATAATAATATTCCAATTATTAAAGAAAGCTTTTTCATAGTATGTTGAACCTTTTCTATTTTACAAAAAAAAAAAATATCAACAGTATTTATATACTGAAGACAATCTACATTAATACTAATTTTAAATACTTAGTTTGAAAAAGGTTTTTGGAAAATTTTCGGGAGGGTAATTATTAGTTTTTTTCAAAACTTATAAATCTAATTACAAGATAAGGATTTTACTTGCTTATTGAAAGTACAAATCACTCTTATCTCCTTTTTGCTAAACGTCGAACATTTATTTATGTTTAGTACTTGCTAACTTTCGGTCAAAAAAGCTAGGTTAATTTTTCTACTTTTGAAAAAAAAATAAACTCTTCTCACATGAAATATTTTTCTCTTTGTATTCTCTCTCTTTCTTTTTTCTCTAATCAACTATTATCTCAAACTATAGATCATTGGGAAACAGTAGTTTTTGCTGATGATATTTGGAAATATCGCGTTGGTGATTCTGAACCTCCAAGCGATTGGTTTCAATCTAATTTTGATGATTCTAATTGGTCTGAAGGACAAGGCGGAATTGGTTATAGCGATGGTGATGATAATACTACTATTCAAAATACGATATCACTTTATATGCGAATGGATTTTGACATCGTAGATATTTCGCAGCTAGAATTGGCTTTATTTCATGCAGATTACGACGATGGATTTATTGCCTATTTGAATGGAGTGGAAATTGCTCGTGCCAATATGAATGGAGATTTCCCAGCTTTTGATGCCATTACACCTGTAGATCGAGAAGCTCAAATGTATGATGGTGGGCTGCCAGTTCCTTTCACTTTGTCCAAAGATAAAATCAATCAACATTTACAAAATGGAAATAATACGCTAGCAATTCAAGTTCATAATCGAGGACTATTCTCTTCTGATCTTTCTTCTCTTTTCTTTTTTTCAGTTGGCGTAAATCAAACGGTGATGAATTATTCGCCTACTCCAACTTGGTTTACCTCTCCATTTGTATCATCTGATTTGCCCATTATAAAAATCAATACATTCGGAGAACCAATTCCTGACGACCCAAAAATTGTTGCTCACATGGGCATCATCGACAATGGACCAGGCAATCGGAATTATATTTTTTCAGATTCCCTAAATGATTACAATGGACAAATTGCTATCGAAACTCGTGGCGCATCTTCTTCTAATTTCCCAAAAAAGAATTATGGTTTTGAAACACAAGATAGTCAAGGGGAAAATAATAATGTGAAATTGCTCGGCATGCCAAAAGAGAATGATTGGATTTTGCATGGGCCATTTTCAGATAAAAGTTTGATTCGAAATGTCTTGGCTTTTCATCTTGGAAATCTAACCGATCGTTGGGCACCTCGTACTCGATATTGCGAACTTTTCATCAATGATGAATATGTTGGAATTTATATTTTGATGGAAAAAATAAAACGGGATGATGATCGAGTCGACATTGCAAAATTAGATTCTGATGATAATGCGGGCGACTCTTTGACGGGTGGTTACATTCTTCAAGTAGATCGATTTGAATTAGGAAATGGTTGGAATTCTCCATTTAATCCAAATCATTTTTTCGTTTATCAATATCCAAATTCTGATGATTTGACTACGACTCAAGAGAATTATATTAGGAATCATCTCACCGATTTTGAAGAAGTTTTGGCAGGAGGAAATTTTGATGATCCAATTATAGGATACCCAAATTGGATTGATGTGGGGTCATTTATTGATCACATGTTAGTTGTAGAATTGAGTCGAGATGTTGATGCTTATCGACTAAGTTCTTTTTTGTTTAAAGACAAAGATAGCAAAGGTGGATTGTTAAATGCTGGGCCACTTTGGGATTTTAATTTAGGTTTTGGAAATGCTGATTACTGTGATGGATGGGAGACAAGTGGGTGGAATTTTGATGATCCAAATTGTGGAAATGATCAACCATTTTGGTGGGATCGATTACAAGAAGATACCATGTTTAACAATCAAGTTCAATGCCGTTGGGATGAGTTGCGAGCTGGTCCTTGGCACACAGATTCAATCATGCAATTCATTGATGACCAAGCTGTAATTTTGGAAGAAGCGCAAGATCGGAATTTTGATCGATGGCCCGTTTTAGGAAATTATCTTTGGCCCAATGCTTTTGTCGGAGATACTTACGAAGAGGAAATTACTTACTTAAAAGATTGGACGACTGGACGATTAATTTGGATGGACGAAAATATGATTGGAAATTGTAACCCAGTTGCAATAACTAATTTAGAAAAAAATATTTCCTTGACTGTTCAGCCAAATCCGTTTTCAGAAACTACTAATTTTGTTTTTGAAAAAAGTAATTCAAACCAAAATGGAATAATAAAAATTTATGATTCTCTTGGAAACGAAATTCGTATTTTTAATTTTGCTAATCAAAATAAACTAGATTGGGATGGGAAAAATGAAAATGGAAAAGAGATCCCTGCTGGTATTTATTTTTATACTTTTTCAAATAAAAAAAATATAATTCAAAGTGGCAAAATTATAAAAATGTAATTTTGTAAAAAATAATTTTGCTACTTTTTTATTCATGGAACTTCAAGATAACTCTGCGGAAATTTATCAGTTTACTTTGATCCTTGCTTTTTCGATTGCTTTGATTTTCTTCATTTATATTTATTGGTTTTCAATTGCTTTGCGAAAAACAGCTTTGGAAAGAGAAAAAGCAAAACAGCAAATTTTGGAGAATGAAATTGATTTGATGAAAAACAAATTAGAAAATGAGCAACTCGAAAATGAGAGAAGAAAACGAAATGAAGAGAACTTAATCCTTGAACAAAAGATCCTTTTAAAAAATAAAGAACTCACTACTTCCACACTTTTGATCAATCAACATAATTCCGTCCTAAAAAAAATAAGTACAGAACTTGATGCACTAAAAACTAATTCAACTTCTTCCAAAACTCCGGTCCGAGAAATAAAAAAACTGATTCGTTCCAGCACTAATTTTGAAAATGATTGGGATGACTTTAAGTTACATTTCGAAAATGTCCATTCTAATTTTTTCACTCATTTAGATAATATTCATCCTAATCTTTCTCAAACAGACGCTCGACATTGTGCTTATATTCGAATGAAATTAAGTACTAAAGAAATTGCTCGACTCATGGGGATTAGTGCCACGAGTGTACAAATGGCAAGAGTTCGACTGAAGAAAAAAATGGCTTTAGGTAAAGAAACTGACCTTAGAAACTATATCGTTAAACTATGACAAATTACGCGATCAGCAACGTTGATATTGGAATAATTGTCGGATATTTTTTCGTTGTACTTTTTATTGGTTTTGCTTTTTCTCGTAAAAATAATACGGGGAAAGATTTCTTTTTGGCGGGTCGATCATTGGGGTGGGTAGCGATTGGTTTTTCACTTTTCGCTTCTAATATTTCAAGTTCTACGATCATTGGATTATCTGGTCAAGCCTATCGATCAGGGGTTTCCGTTTCTAATTATGAATGGATGGCGGCTCCGCTCTTAGTTTTTATGACCATCTTTTTTATTCCCTTTTTTATTCGTTCTAATATTTCTACTATTCCAGAATTTTTGGAAAAAAGGTATAGTCGTTTTGCTCGAAAATATGTTTCCTTGTTCACTATTATTTTAACTGTTATTGTAGATACCGCTTCGAGTTTATTTGCAGGAGTTTTGGTCCTCCAGATGTTTTTTCCCAACCTAGGCGCTTGGCAAACCTATTTAGTTTTGACAATTTTGGCAGGAACATATACTGCCACAGGAGGATTGCGAGCAGTCGTTTTTACAGATATTTTGCAAGCCGTAATTATATTGTTAGGAGGAAGTATTTTGTTGTTTGCAGTTTTAGGTCAATTTGATTATTCTTGGAGTGCAGCAATGGCAACCGTTCCAGAATCGAATGCTTCTCTGATTCAACCTTTGGATGATAAAACTTTACCTTGGTTAGGAACCTTGATTGGTGTTCCGATTTTAGGTTTTTATTATTGGTCCACGACTCAACTTATTTGTCAAAGAATTTTAGGTGCTCGTGATTTAAATAATGCTCGATGGGGAGCTTTGCTTGGTGGTTTTCTTAAATTACCCGTTTTATTTTTGATGGTTATTCCTGGACTTTTTGCAGCAACACTTTTACCTGAATTAGAAAATTCAGATTTAGTTTTTGCAGAAATGGTGGTGAAATTATTACCACCAGGAGTTATCGGAATTGTCTTAGCTGGTTTGATTGCTGCCATCATGTCGAGTATTGACTCTGCATTAAATGCGTCTTCGGCATTAATTGTAATGGATTTTATTCAACCAAGTAGACCTGAATTAACTCCATCTGAAATTGGAAAATATGGTCGAATTACCACTTTGTCTTTGATGGCTTTTGCTGGATTATGGGCACCAATAATTTCTAATTTTGATGGCATTTTTGATTACTTACAAATTGTACTTTCGTTTCTTGTTCCGCCAATTGTTACCGTATTTTTGATGGGAGTCTTGTGGGCGAGAGGGAATTCGATTGCTGCAAAATATACTTTAGTCTTTGGACATTTGATTTGTGGAATAACGGCAGGTTTATATTTTTCAGATCTGGTTGGTCAACTTCACTTTACCATCATCGCTGGAATTTTAACTTTTATTTGTATCGGAATTTATGTTTTGATAAGTCTTCGAACTGCTCCTCCTGATTTTAAATTTGTCGATGATCTCACTTGGAAATATCGATTGAAAGAAACTGCTGAAGCTAAAGTTGCTTGGTATATTGATTATCGTTTTTTATCAACAATTTTGATGATACTCACTTTTCTACTTTTGTTTTTCTTTTGGTAAAAAAGTCAATGATAAATGAAAAGCGGTGTTAGGGCTTAAAGCCCTGACACCGCTCATTGAACAAAATCAAATTGAATATTCTCCAATCATCATGCAATTATTTCATCTTCATTATCATCCACAATAAAACAAAGCAATCCTGCAATTATAAAAGATACTCCACCTATAATCATTGCATAAATAGAAACGTTATCGAAAATATTTTTAAGCAAAAATCCTAAAAGTCCTGCCGCAACAATTTGAGGAATTACAATGAAGAAATTAAATACCCCCATAAAATATCCCATTTTATCAGAAGGCAACCGACTTGATAACATGGCATAAGGCATGGACAAAATACTCGCCCAAGCGATTCCAATTCCAATCATTGATATTAACAACATATTTGGATCTGAAATAAAATAAATAGAAAACAATCCAAACCCTCCACAAAATAATGCAACCATATGAGTCATTCGACGGCTAATTTTTTTTGCTAAAACTGGAAGCATAAATGCAACTAGAGCTGCTACTCCATTATATATGGCAAAACAAATTCCTACCCAATCGGCACCTTCATTATACAAAACTGAGGTGGTATCTTCTGTTCCATAAATATGACTCGTAACACCTGCCGTCGTATAAATCCACATCGCAAAAAGTCCGAACCATGAAAAGAATTGAACAAATGAAAGTTGAACCATTATTTTTGGCATTTTAAAAATACCTGCAAAAGATTCTTTCAATCCATCGAATGCACCAGTCTCTGCATTTTCTTTTCGAAATTTTTCAAGGTCATCTGGCGGGTATTCTTTGGTATTTAAAACCGTCCACATTACTGCTGAAAAATAAGCTACCCCTCCTACATAAAAGGACCATCGAACAGAATCTGAAATTACTCCATCTTCAGCAATATTACTCATCCCAAACCAATTCGTAAAAATATAAGGAAGTGAAGATGCTACAACTGCACCTATACCAATAAAAAAACTTTGCATGGCAAAGCCACTTGTTCGTTGTTCATTCGGTAGCATATCTCCTACAAAAGCTCGAAATGGTTCCATGCTCACATTGATCGCCGCATCCATAATCCATAGCGTAATTACTGCTATCCACAAGGCAGAAGAATTGGGCATAATAAAAAGACAGATGGTCGCGAGAAGTGCTCCAATTATAAAAAAAGGACGCCGGCGTCCCCATTTGTGATGCCATGTTCGATCACTATAATATCCTATGATGGGTTGGATTAATAATCCTGTGACTGGAGCTGCTAACCATAAAATTGGCAACTCATCAATCGATGCTCCAAGGGTTTGAAAAATTCGACTAACATTCGCGTTTTGTAAAGCAAAACCAAATTGGATGCCTAAAAAACCGAAACTCATATTCCAAATTTGTTTGAAATTTAGACGAGGTTTAATGGAGCTGATAGAAATAGTTGACATGGTCTATTCGTTCTGATTATGATGTAAAAAAGTAATGCGTTAAATTAATAGTTTTTAATTCTAACCTATTATTTATTTTTTTAAAATAATTGAGGCTTCCTATTACAAATCTATTACAATATTTACTTTCCAATATAATTTAATTTGATAAAAAACTGATAATCAATTACTTACATTTTTTTATCACTTACTTCAACTTCTCATTATTCGCATGTCGATCTTTATCTCGCTTCGTTTTTTTATCCAAACTCTTCTGCAATGCTTCCGTCAAATCCACTCCAGTTTGATTCGCCAAACAAATCAAGACAAATAAAACGTCAGCCATTTCTCCAGCCAAATCATCTTTTGCTGTTAACTCATCTTCTTTCTTTTTAAAAGATTGTTCTCCATAAATCCGAGCCATCAATCTTGACATTTCTCCAACTTCTTCCATCAAAACTGCTGTGTTCGTCAATTCATTATAATATCGAATTCCGATTGTTTTAATCCAGTTATCAACTGTTGATTGTGCTTCCTTAATTGTCATTATTTTCTTTTTTAAAAATCAAATCATAAGTGTCATCTATAAATCCACTTCCTAAACTATTCATATTCATTGGAGTAAATAACAATACAATTACATCTTGTCGTTGTACAAAAGGAAGTTTTTTATTTTCTTTAAATTTCGAACCACTTATACTTCTTTTATCAAAAAAAATATCATAAATATCACGATAGTAATACAAAAACAAACTACTATCCCCCCAATAATGATGGGGAATATCTTGCCCCCAAATCGTCCAACAAAAGCTATCTCCAATTAATGCGACATTCGGTTTGTAAGGTTTTTTATCTGCGACTAAATAATTTTCGAAATAAGAATAAGTTTCAGATTCCAATGGAGAATATAAATTAATACTTCGTCCAATGTCATCATCTTCTTTTCGAACTTCGGTCGTTTTAGTTATTTCACTTTTGTTTAACCGATTAATTTCATTTTCTTTTCCTTTCAATTTTCCAATATAACTTTGAATTGAATCAGCTGCCAACAGTCCTCCGTACAAACTCCAATGCACTCCATTTTTAGTCGCTAAAGCATGCTCTGTTTTTTCTTTTTGGTCCAAGAAATATTGATTAAAATCTATCAGGTGAATTTTATTTGTATCTGATGTTTTATTAAATTTTTCGAAAAAGTATAAATACGTTTCGTAGTTCGTTGAATCTAAATTTTCTAAATTATATTGCTCGGGTAATTTTTCTTTAAAAAATATCGCCTTGTCCATTGCAATGGTTACGATAATATCTATCTCATTTTCTTTCTTCAAATAATCAGCAATAGCTTTTAATTTTTCAACTTGTTCTTCTATTTCTTTTGTTCCTATAAAATCTAATCCTTGCAAAGACCTAATGTACATTGCTTCAAAAAAATAACCGTCTTTGCCTTCGACAATAGTATTTCTGATTTCATCTAAAGCATCATAATGTAATTGGTTATTCACCCGAACTGCATAGGGACGGATTTTTAAATCACTTTTTAAAAATTTCTCTTGTTGATTTTGATAAGTTCCGTCCATCCAATTTTCTAAGGAAAGATGCGCAGAGTCTAAGGGCGGGAACCAACCTCGAAGATCATCTGCTACTAAATAATTATGTAGGATGTTGGTATGTTGTTTTAAAAAAGGAATGAATATTAAAAACAACAATGCGAAGAGAATTATATGTTTTAAAATGTTTTTGATAAATTTTTATTTTTTAAAATCTATAATAAATAAATGGATTTACTCCTGTTGCTATTACTTCAGTCATACATATATATAACAATACAATTGCAAGAATTGATTTAAGGAAAATAAAATCATTTTCGCCATTTGTTCCAAAAAATGGGTTCATGTTTTTTTCTATAAAATTGATAGTCGGTAAAAAACTAAAGAACGAAGCGACTATTAAAATAATCAAAAACCTTTGTTCAATAAACCAATCATAAGTTCCTCTTGTTGTCGAAATTACAAAATCAATTTTACTAAAATCAAACATCGTTGTAATGTAACTCAACGCTTGCGGAAATGTTTCTGCTCGAAAGATCACCCAACCAACTAACGTAATTATAAAGGTGATTAAAATGCTAATTGGTTTCCCAATCATTTTATTAAAACGCAATAAAAATAATCTGTCTAAAATCAAAAACGCGCCATGAAATATTCCCCAAGCAATAAAGGTCCAAGCTGCTCCATGCCAAAATCCTGAAATCAAAAACACCATCCACAAATTAAAATATAATCTGGTTTTACTTTTTACTCGATTACCGCCCAAAGGAATGTACAAATAATCGCGCATCCAATTACTCAAAGTAATATGCCATCGTCGCCAAAATTCTGTGATGCTTTGCGAAATATATGGTGCATTAAAATTTTCTGGAAATCGAAATCCCATCATCAAACCCAATCCAATCGCCATATCTGAATAACCTGAAAAATCAAAATAAATTTGGAATGAATAGGCGAGTGACCCCAACCAAGCTTGACCCATCGTGAGTGATTCTGCGGGAATACTAAAAATGGTATCTGCGAGTTCGCTCATCTGATTGGCGATAAGCATTTTTTTTGCAAGTCCGATGCTGAAACGAAAAAGTCCATT
>CALJOK010000033.1 GCA_937981555.1 uncultured Saprospiraceae bacterium | reverse complement strand
TTTTGTCTAACTTAACGCTAACTTATCTCATTCAATCAACTCGAATGAACAGCGGTTTGCCGCAGACTTATCTTTATAATCCCTTCCAATTCAACATTTTGAATCTTCCAAAATTGATAATCATATTTACTATTTAACTTTCCGCTACTTTCTAACGGGGCGCAAATGTATAAAACTTATTTTTACTAACCAAGTTTTGAAACCGATATTTTTTAGTTTTTTCTTAAAAAAGAAAAATAAAAAATCAGCATTTCGGAGTGGTAATTTATCGAGCTCTTGAGGTGTGTTCTTTAGAAAAAAAACATCTTTATGACCTCTCTCAATCGGGACGCAAATGTATGCGTTTTCAATTCTTTTACCAAATTTTGAAGTCGATATTTTTCAATAAAAATCAGCACTTCGGTATGGTATTCACTCAACTCTTTTTCCTCCTTTAATACCTCTTCCTTGTTAAGCGGCTGCAAATATACAAGCATTTTTTCTATTTCCAAATGTTTTTAAAAAAAATTGAATCTTTTTTTAAAAAAAATGAAACTTTTACCCTAATCGCAACGTGAACTCTAATATTCTCTAGTTTTTCCACCCTCCATAGCCTACTGCAAGGTCATAAACTTCTTGAAAACCAAGTCCTTTCATCTTCTTTAATGCCTTCCCACTACGCCCTCCTCTTTGACAAAAAATAAATGTAGGTTTGGTTTTATCTAATTTTGAGATTTCTGTAGCAAAATTTGCGTCGTTCCAGTTGATATTTTTTGCATTTCCAATTGTCCCAACTTGATACTCAGAAGGTGTTCGAACATCTATTAGAATGTGATCTGTCTTTTCTTTCATCTTTCCCTCAAATTCAGTTTTAGATATGGTTTCAAAAACCCCATTACCTGTTTGACTTTCAATTGAATTGTTTTGACAAGCTGAAATCATTAAGATTGAGAACAACATGTAAATCATACTTTTCATTATAATTTTATTTTATGACGTTAATAAAAAAAATCCCCAGTCAACCTAAAAGTCAACTGAGGATTAAAAATTTTATTTAATAACTTGATTCCTCAAGTTGATTACATTTTACCACCTTTGTGCTCATCTTGCCACTTATCCAATTCTTCCCATTTTCCTTCAGCAGCCATTCCAGCTTGTAAAGGCCAAGAAGTTGGATCGTGCATTTGATAACGGCTTCCCGCTGCAACCAAAATCTCTTTGATTGATTCAGGAGATGCAGCAGCTACTGCTGCCCACGTTTTCAAACCACCTTCTTTCATCAATGATTCAATCTTTGGACCAACGCCCTCGATTTTTTTCAAATCATCTTCTGCAGTTTCTTCAGCCGCTGGAGCTGGAGTTTCAACAACTGCTTCTGGAGCAGGCGTTTCTTCAACAACTGGTTCAGGTGTAACTTCAGCAACTGGCGCTTCAACTACTTCTTCAACAGCAGGAGTTTCTTCTTCCTTTTTCAATGGCGGAGGAGTAAAGTTTACAGTATCTCCAGCCAATTGTTGTTTCAACGCATCAAAACCAGCCAACTCACCTAAAGTTGCTCTTTCTACTTTTGATTGTTGTTTTTGAATCGCTTGAGATGTTTCTTTACGTACTTGTTGTTTCTCTTGGCGTACAGATTCATCAGCTTCTCTTCTGATATCTTCTAAGTAACGTAAATGAGAAACTAAAATTCGTTTATCATCACGGTTGAACTCGATCACTTTTACAGTTAATGCTTCTTCAACATTTGCCAATTTTCCATCATCTTTTCTTACATGCTTAATTGGAGCAAATGCTTCCAAACCATATGGCAACTGAACGATAGCACCTCTATCATCTCTTCTTACAACTGTAGCTTCATGGTAAGAACCAATTGGGAATACATTTTCGAATGTGTCCCATGGATTTTCCTCAATTTGCTTGTGCCCAAGAGAGAGTTTACGATGATCTTTATCGATATCTAAAATCACTACTTCAATATCGTTTCCGATTTTTGTGAATTCAGATGGGTGTGAGAATCGTTTTGTCCAAGATAAATCAGAAATGTGAACCATTCCTCCAATACCTTCTTCCAATTCAACAAATACACCGTAAGGAGTTAAGTTTTTCACTTTACCTGTATGACGGCTTTCTTTAGGGAATTGTTTTTCGATTACACTCCATGGATCATCAGTTAATTGCTTAACAGATAATGACATTTTTCGATCTTCTCGGTCTATAGTAACTACTTTTGCTTCATACTCTTGACCTAATTTGAAGAAATCTCTTGCGTTAACTGGCTGATTACTCCAAGTAACCTCAGATACGTGGATCAAACCTTCAACTCCCGGTTGAATTTCAAGGAATGCACCATAGTCTTCAATATTAACGATCTTACCTTTAACTGAAGAACCTTCAGCAACTGCAGCATCCAATACTTCCCACGGGTGTGGTTGTAATTGTTTCAAACCTAATGAAATACGTTTTTTATTTTCATCAAAGTCTAATACTACAACATTGATTTTTTGGTTCAATGCTAAAATTTCGCTTGGGTGTGAAATACGTCCCCATGAAATATCTGTGATATACAATAAACCATCTACACCACCTAAGTCCAAGAATGCTCCAAAGTCTGTGATATTTTTCACTAAACCTTCTAACACTTGTCCTTTTTCTAAGCTTCCGATAATTGCATCTCTTTGCTCAGCTAAATCACTTTCGATCAATGCTTTGTGAGATACAACCGCGTTTTTAATTACTTCATTGATTTTAACAACTTTGAATTCCATTGTTTTACCAACGTATGCATCGTAATCAATGATAGGTTTGATATCAATTTGAGATCCTGGAAGGAATGTCTCCAATCCACCTGCATCTACAATTAATCCACCTTTAGTTTTACTAACAACGCTACCTTTAATAATAGTACCGTTTTTATACGAATCAACAATACTCTCCCAAGCGCGTAATAACTTAGCTTTTCTTCGAGAAAGAATTAATTGACCTCTCATATCTTCTTGCTGCTCCACATATACCTCTACCATATCTCCAATAGCCAAATCTGGCATATCTCGGAATTCTGACAATGATAACAAACCATCAGATTTGTAATTAATGTCCAATACAACATCACCACTATTAATAGATGATACTTTTCCCTTTACGATTTCATTTTCTAAAACCGAGGTTAAAGTTGCTTCGTATTCTGCTAAGTATTTTGCTTTTTCTTCGTCAGAGTATGGAGACGCAAGACCGTTTCCTAATTCCCAATCGAAGTCATCGTGAGGAGTACTGAATTGGTCTGCCTTTTTTTCTACCAATTCTTCTAATGCAATCTTATCAACGCTGGTATCTTCTGTCGATTCTACCACTACGTCTTTAACTTCTTCTGAAGTTTCTTTTAGATTCTTGTCATCTGACATATTTGAATCTTAAATTTGTAATACCTATTGTTTTTCTGATTTTTTATAAATCATTGAAAATCAACGGTATGCGGTTAAGTAATTATTTTAGCGGCGCAAAGGTAAGGAAATTATCTTTGGAAAAGAAGCCGTAAACATTTTTTTATACTTTGAAGCGAATACGATTTACTTAAATTTATTCACAAATTTCATCAATCCATTTTTGATCTATTTTTCCAAATTCATTTATATGAAAAACTGCTCCAAAAGCACAACCATTCTCTCCTACTGAATCAATCAAATAGCGATAATCAAATCCCATGTCAATGGGCTCTCCTAATATTTGTTTTATAAATAAGGTATCAGAATTCATCTCTATTAAATTGACTACTTTTTGAAGACTTTTAAAGTCATTATGTTTTTGATAATGTTCACCAAGACTTTCTAATTCACTCATTCCGTGGCAAGAGTAAATCAATAAAAATAGGATTACTGTTCTAAGTAAGTTATTCATCATCTAATTCATTTTAAAAACATGATCTGTTTGTCAACATAAAAACCTCTGCAATCAAATGACTACAGAGGTTTTTATGTTGTTCTAGGTTTAAAATAATTTTATGATTATAGCGCTTATTTTTCTGTTCTTAAGCCTCGATACTTTTGAAGTATAAGACCACTTGTTCGGTAATTTAATTTTTTAACAATCTAATTTTATCCGAATGGTGGTGGATCGCTTTTTACTCCTAATCCAAATGGTGGTGGATCACTTGCTCCTCCTTTGATACTTGCTAATCCTTTCTTATTGATTACTTGTGTCGCATTTAATTTGCTTGCGAATTTTGATATATTTTTCATTTTTTTGTTTTTTTAGTGTTTGTAAGAAATTTAATTACTTTCTTTTATATAAGAGTAGGTTTATCCGAATGGTGGTGGATCGCTTTTTACTCCTAATCCAAATGGTGGTGGATCACTTGCTCCTCCTTTGATACTTGCTAATCCTTTTTTATTAATTATTTGTGTCGCGTTTAATTTGTTTGCGAATTTTTTGATTGTATTATTCATCTTATTATTTTTTTAGTGTTTGTAAAAATTCAATGTTTGTTCCTAAGTACGATGTAAATATAGAACGGGATGTAAAATTCCTTAGGTAGATAGGTTTCAATAAGTAGAAAAATGGTTACAACAATAAAAATAAAAACATAAATCGTTGATTATCAATAAATTGGAAATTAAAAATTTTATAAAAAAGAAAATATTTTTTAAATAAAAAAGAAAAATACATGAGTTTAGTACTCATGTTTCAAGGATTTGAAGCCATTTTACGGAAGAGATGTAACTATTTTACCTGTGAAATGTAACGTATTTACCAGCTCTTCTTTGAGGAATAGATTTTGCAAAATATAGAGACAAAAAATGAAGAGGAAATTTCTTTTTTTTCAAAAAAAAATAAAAAAAAAGGTTTCTTTTTTCTGATTTATCAAAAAAAGAAACCCTTCTGAGGATTAAATAATCGTTTTTTTCAAAAAGAATTAGCGACTTCCTAAATCTTGAGATGGAGAAACACTAAAATATTGCTTGTAAGCTTTTCCAAAATAGCTTGGATCTGCAAATCCTACTAAGAAAGTTACCTCAGAAACTGATTTTCCAGATTCTTGCAAAAGCTTTCGAGCTTTTTTTAATCTAAATTCATTAATCATTTTGCTCGCACTACTACCGGTTATACTTTTTATCTTGCGAAATAGTTGAACTCTACTTAAAAAAAGCGCCTCCGCCATTTTCTCAACTGAAAATTTTTCATCTGTATAGTTTTCTTCAATCACATCGAGCACTTTTTGCATAAATGGATCGACAGTTTCGACTTGTTCTATTTGTTTATCACTTACATTTTCAGGAGTAACAGTATTTTTCCATAAATTTTGTGCTCGTTGTTGTTGAAGGAGAATGGTTTTTAATTGCCTTTTAAGTGTATCAATTTGAAATGGCTTATTCATCCAAGCAACTGCCCCCGAGTCAAATGCTTCTTTTTGGTTGGTATCACTATTATGTGCAGTCAAGATCATGACTGGGATATGTGCAGTCAATTCATTTTTAGCTACTTGTCGGCATAACCATCCACCGTTCTGGTCAGGTAATGTCCAATCTGAAATAATAATTTCGGGGATTCGGTTAATTGCTATATTCAAACCTGTAGAAGTAGAATTCGCAATTTCTACATCATAATCGCTGGAAAGTGCTGACCTTAAAAATTCTAATAACTCAGGTTCATCTTCTACGACAAGAATTAAAGTTTTATCAGAACTTTCATCTGATAATAAATCCTCTTGATTGGGTAAAACACTCACTGGCATTTCATCGAGCATTTCAATTGGAAGATTAACTTTAAAGGTTGCTCCTTTTCCAATTTCAGATTGAAGTTCGATATTTCCTTTCATCATTTCGACTAGCTCTTTGACCAAAGCCAGTCCGATTCCAGTTCCTCCTTTCAGTTTTCCTTGAGTTCCTTGAACATATCTTTCAAAAAGTCCTTCTTGTTCATCGGCAGCAATTCCTGGTCCTTGGTCACTAACAATTAAGGATAAAGAGTATTGATTATCTTTTTTCTCAAAATCTGCATTCAAAGTTACCCCTTGTCCAGTATCACAAAATTTGATAGCATTACCAACAAGGTTAGAAAGAATTTTATCCAACTTATCATAATCCAAAAGAAATTGTCCTTTTGGCATTTTTACTTTTTGATTAAAAATAATTCCTTGCTCAATCGCTTGTTGTTCGTATCGTTCACATAAGGATTTAAAGGTAAAATCTAATTGGCCAACTTGTGGATTTAATCTTAATGCTTTTGCCTCTGCTTTGTTCCAATCTAAAATTTGATTAAAAAGCTCCATTAATCGTTTTCCATTTCTTCTTGCCAATTGAATATCTGATTTGGTTCCCTGATCAATAACATTATTTTCCGCTCTTTCTAAGGGAGCCAACATCAGCGCTAAAGGAGTACGAATATCATGAGTAATAGAAGAAAAAAGTCGATCTCGGTTTTCAGCTACTTGCCGATCTAAATCTAATTGAAGAGCGAGTTGTTTTCGTTTATTTTTATTTCGATAAATAAAGAAAGATAGAATACCTATTCCAAAAAGCGCAATCAATGATATTATAACTAATCGAGTTTGAGAAATCGTTTGCTCTTGTTCTAAAAGTTGGATTTGATTCTCTTTCTTTTTGGTTTCATATTTAGTTTGCCATTCTTGAATCTGATCATTCCGACGAGCTTCTTGAATGTTCATATAGTAAATTCGAGTTTTGACAGCCCATTCTTTCCCTTCTTCAAACCTTCCTGCCAGCATTAACGCTTCTGTATATTCTTCCCCAAAAGTTAACATGGTAGCATCTAAGTTATCTTCTTCAAAGATTGGTTTTAATTTCTCAAGGTATCTTACACATTCATCTACTTTTCCCATGCTGCATAGATTTGCAGCGTAATCTGTATGAACTCGATCTTGAAAACTTTTTGTGAAAAGATGTAAACTATCTAAAACTTGAGAAAAATAACTATCGGCCAATTCATTCTGTTCTGCATTTTTATGCACATATGCTTTACTGTAATAAAAAGAATACTTGTCAATATCTGAAATGGTGATATATTGTAACAACGAATCTGCAACATCTAAATACATAGCTGCTGCTTCAGTATCATCCATGAAAGATTTCATGAGTCCCATGTTTTTATTTATAATAAATGACATCTTAATATCGCCCGATTCTTTACATAGTTCCAAAGCTTTATTATAATACTCTTCCGCCTTATCCATATCTACTTGCATATAATGGAAATGAGCTAATCGATAATACCATTTCATCAAAGTCCAATGAGGTGATTCTTTTGATAAAGAATCAGCCGTTTTTTTCATTTTATCTAAAATCTGAACACTAACATTACCTTTTCCATATCTTTGAAACTTAACCACGAAATTAGATTGTCTATAAAAAAGCCACAGTAAAGCTGAATCTTGCCCAACTATATTTATTGCATCGTTATAAGCTTGATCCAATGCTTCATAAGCAACAGGAAGTTCCTCTATTGAAAGCTCGGAGAACCAACTTCTCCATGCTTTTAATTTTTTATCATCTGGAGTTTGCTCTATCGTCAATAAAATAGAATCCGTTCGGGAGGTTGCCTGAGCTAAACTATAGTTAGCCACAAAAATTATTAAAAGAAGTGAAAATAGAAATTTCATAAGTGCCTTCTTGATTACGCTTTAAAAATTGGAGTTTGCCATGATTTTACAAGATAATTTTTTTTTGAGAAAAAAGACAGGTAATTATCTGAAAACCAAGGAAATACAAAGTACAGGGTATATTATATCTTTAAAAATAAAATATACATTTTATCAAGGCTGCTCAAACATATAAAATTAAAAAATATAAATGTAATAATATTTCACATTCTTCAATAATAAAAAATTAAATATTCATATAGCCCTCCCTGTAACTTTTCAAGAAAACAAAACACTTACCTTTTAAATAAACCAACTCTTTTTTTCCTATTCCCGTTTTTCTCAAAAAATATAAAACCTAAATATGACTCCCTCATTTCTTCTTCAAAATTCATTTCGACTCGTTGCTTCTCTTTTTTTTATAACAATATATTTACAAACTTCGGCTCAATCCATCAGCGGATATATCTTGAATGAAGAAAATCAACCTATCCCCTACGCCAATATTTATTTCACCGAATTACAAACAGGAACTTCCTCTGACCAAAATGGAAAGTACTTTATGACTATTACTGTCGAAGGAGAATATGAAATGATCGTTTCTTCCTTAGGCTACACCACTAAAAAAATTAAAATAATTCTTCGAGAAAAAGACATTAAAAAAAATATTTGGTTGACTTCCTCCGAAAGTGCGCTTGATGAAATAGTCGTCAAAGCATCGAAGAAAGATCCAGCCTATGCTATTATCAAAAACGTCCAAGAGAATAAAAAAAAATATCTCTCCCAAATCCAATCTTTTAAAAGTAAAGTCTACATAAAAGCAGCTGAACGAAAAGAAGTCAAAGAAAAAAAACGAAAGAAGAATAGAAAAACAAAAGTAACTATCCAAGCCAACTCAGAAGATCCAACTGAAATGGGAATGGGTAATTCAGGGAATGATGTTTTAGCGCAAGACGCTAAATCTGCTCAAGCGAAAATTCCACAAATCAACATGGTGGAAATGGAGCTTACCCTCAATTATCAATACCCTAAAAAATACAAAGAAGAGCGCACCGCTTACAAAAGTTACGGAAGTGCATCTGGACTTTTTGTTCCTAGATTTGATGAAACTGATTTTAATTTTTATCGAAACATGGTACACTTAAAAGGCATCGCAGAAGCACCTGTAATTTCTCCGATTAGCAGAACGGCAATCTTATCTTATAAATATAAATTAATTTCAAGCAAAGTCGAAAACGATCAACTCGTTCATAAAATAAAAGTTATTCCACGTAAATCAGGCAACTCAACTTGCAAAGGTTTTTTATACATCAATGATGGTTTGTGGAATATCAATCGTTTAGATTTAACATTGAATAAAGATGCTTTAATGTTATTCGATAATTTTCAATTAAAACAACGGTACCAACAATTAGAAGATAATATTTGGATTCCAGATCGTATTGAATTTGCTTATGAAGCAAAGCAAAACAAACGAATTTCTTTTAAAGGAAATACTATGATTTTGTATTCTGAATTTGAAAAAGATTATGCTTTCCCTCCTAAATTTTTTGGAAGTGAGATCGCGGTGACCACAAGAGAAGCTTACAAACGAGATACAACCTATTGGAAGAATCTACGCCCTGAGCCACTTACTAAAGAGCAACAAATAATCGTTCATCGCACAGATAGTATTCGTGCTGTTCACAACAGTAAAGTTTACCAAGATTCGATTCAAAATAAGTTTAACAAAGTCACTTTTATGGATCTTGCTTGGGATGGAGTTGGATTTAGAAATCATGAAAAAAAACAACGTATTTACGTCAGCTCAATTCCCAGTTTAATTGACTTCGAATTGGTGGGCGGTCTTCGAATCGGTCCTTACGCATCTTACTTTAAACGTTGGGAAAATGGGCGAATTCTAAACACTTCTGGCAATTTCAACATTGGTGTAAAGAATCAAGATCCACAAGGTTCAGCTTGGGCTTGGTTTTATTATAATCCGCATCGGCAAGCTTCCATGAGTTTTAGTGGAGGGCGTTCATTTTACTCGATCAATAGTTATGATGCTTATCTCAATCAGCTCAAAACTTCTAATTATATTTTACATGATTACTTTACCGTTGACCATCGAATTGAATTAGTGAACGGCTTATATTTTTACGCACAAAGTAGTTTGGCCAATCGTCAATCTATTCAAGATTATGATGCCGAAACCGTTATCGACAGCTTATTCAATGACAATGAACCTGCATTGGAATTTGAAGGTTATCAAGCATTCTTGAGTACTTTTTCTTTGAGTTATACTCCTCATCAGAAGTATATGACGGAGCCAAATCGTAAGTTAGTCTTGGGTAGTAAATTTCCAACATTTACTCTCTCCTACCGAAAAGGATGGAAAGGAATTTTGGGTAGTGATGTTGATTTTGACTTCGCTTCATTTTCTATTTCGCAGGATGTGATTTTAGGATTTTTCGGAAATTCTAAATACAATATCAAGATGGGAAAATACTTAAATACCAAAAGTTTAGAAATTGTAGATTTAAAAAGATTCCGTCAGTCCGATCCTATTTTATATTCTGATCCTTTACATTCATTTCAATCTTTGGATACTGCTTTTGCCACCACAAATTTATTTATCGAAGCGCATCATATTCATCATTTTAATGGCGCACTAATTAATAATATTCCTTTGATCAAAAAAACAAAAGTTAGAGTTGTCGCAGGTGCAGGTGCATTGTATGTTTTAGAAAATAATTTTCACCACGAGGAATTATTTGCAGGTTTGGAACGAGTATTTCGACTAGGTGCGAGAAGGAGATTACGAGTTGGACTGTATGGAGTTTTAGCCAAATCAAGTTATTCGAAAACGGATACAGCATTTAAAGTTTCCTTTGACATTATTGATACTTGGAAAAGGAATTGGAGTTTTTAAAACCTAATTTACTTTTTGGAAAAAACAAAGCAACTTACTTGAGTTGCTTTGTTTCTTTTTTTAAAATTGAATCTCCTTCTCCTCTATCACTTCATCTCCACTCATCAATCGAACGAAGTATTCTCCTTGCGGCATATTGAAAATTTTGAAAGTAAAACTAAATTTGTGTAATCCTTTTATTTTTTTCTTATTTTCAAAAAAAGCATATTTCAATTCTCCTTCTTTAGTGTACAATCCGAAAGTCATTATTTTATCTTCTTCCGTTTTGAACTTCCATCTTCCTTTAAGAATCGAGGGTGCTTCTCGATAGGCAGGTTCTCCAGGCAAACTAGTTGTTTTATGAAGGACTACATATTCTGGTCGAGCTTTCCCTAACAAATCAGCGACGTAATTTGCCAGCTTTCCGTGATCAATATTTTCTATTCTTTTGCCATTGCTGACTGCCCAAACTGCATATTGTGAAGCCTCGTTTTTATATAACTTTTCCTTCGCCAAGTACTGCGCAACTTGCAACAAATGTCCCGAAGCTAATAGACTCATATTGAATCCACTCCCCACAGACGGCGAACCATTCGACGCTTGAATACATGCTGCATACATTTTTGTAACTCGTCTCTTATTACCTTCGATCGCTAAAGTCTTCTCTTCCGTGATCATCAAGTCTTGCTGAGTTGGATCATTGGATTTAAAAATTAAACCCGCCGATATTTGGATATCTAGTTTCTTCTTTTGAAGGTTTCTGATTTTCAACTTTAGGCATTTACCCGTGTGTCCTCCTCCGCCCTCCGCAGAAATTTCTATGTAGCCTTTTTTGACCGCTTCGGTTAATAACATACTTTTTGCCTGAAGAAAAGAAATGGAAAAAAGGCATAGAAAAGATAGAATGATTGACTTTCTCATGGTATTTTTTTTTGGGGGACTTGTTAATAGTTTTTAGAAAACGAGATTACCACCATTTTATTTTTTTCAAAAAACAACAATCAACAATTGAGATAATATTTTACATTTTTTTTTTGACTCAAAAACAATGAAATAAGCATAGATAAGTAATTCGCAGATTCTCATAAAAACAATCCTACCAAATTTCACGCTTCAAATAATTGCACATCCTTCCAAAATAAACTACTTTTATCAACGTATTTTTTCCAAAAAATAAAATAAAAAAATGAGCGAAGATCGTCCATGGCTAAAAAACTACCCTAGTGGAGTTCCTGCCAATATCAACCCAGAAGAATATCAGAATTTAGTGGAAATGTTTGAAGAGACTTTTGAGAAGTATCGAAAGTTACCTGCCTTTACTTGTATGGGAAAAAGCATCACTTTCGATCAATTGGATAAAATGTCAAAACAGTTTGGTTCATATCTTTTGTCGAGAGGTCTGGAACCTGGAGACAAAGTGGCTTTGATGATGCCCAACCTTTTGCAATATCCAATTGCCTTGTTTGGAGCGCTACGTGCAGGACTTGTAATCGTTAATACAAATCCACTTTATACACCTCGTGAGATGAAACATCAGTTTTCAGATTCGGGAGCGAAAGCAATTGTCATCGCTGAAAATTTTGCGGGTAATTTGGAAAAAATAATTCATGATACGTCCATCAAAACCGTTATCGTCACCAGCATCGGAGAATTACTTGGAGCAGTCAAAGGCACGTTAACCAACTTCGTCGTGCGTTCTGTCAAACGAATGGTTCCGAAATATAACATTGCCAATACGGTAACTTTTAAAGAGGCTTTGTCGCAAGGAAAAAAATTCACTCTTCCAGACTTGCAAGGAAAACCAGAAGATGTAATTGTCTTGCAATACACCGGTGGAACAACAGGAGTTTCCAAAGGTGCCATGTTGACTAATCGAAATCTTATTTCCAATATGCTACAGTTTCGAGCAATGATCAGACCTTTTCTAAATGAGAAAGAAGAGATCGCTTTGTCTCCTTTACCGATGTATCATATTTTTGCTTTTTCAGTCAATGCATTAGCTTTGATGAGTATAGGAAGTCGAACCATTCTAATTACCAATGCTCGTGATATCGGTTCAATTCTCAAGGAATTTAAAAATAATAAAATAACTATTCTGACAGGTGTCAATACATTATTTAATGCAATGCTCAATCATAAGAATTTTGCGTCACTTGATTTTAGTTCCTTAAAAGCAACGGCAGGTGGCGGGATGGCAGTTCAAAAAGTAGTCGCTGAAAAATGGAAAGAAGTAACTGGTTGTAACTTATCAGAAGGTTACGGATTGACGGAATCATCCCCTGTAGCGACGGTTAATCCGATTGATGATAAAGGACAAATTGGGACGATTGGAATCCCTGTTCCTTCTACTGATATGAGAATTGCCAACGATCAAGATCACCCGCTTGCTGTCGGTGAAATCGGTGAAATTCAAATCAAAGGGCCTCAAATAATGAAAGGGTATTACAATCGTCCTGAGGAAACTCGCAAAACTATTTCATCTGATGGTTGGTTGCGAACTGGCGATATTGGATTGATGCAACCTGATGGGTTTTTCAAAATAGTAGATCGTAAAAAAGATATGATTTTGGTTTCAGGTTTTAATGTTTATCCAAATGAAATTGAAGATGTATTGGCGATGCATCCAAAAATTTTAGAAGTAGCTGCTATTGGAGTGCCTGACGAAAAATCAACAGAAGCGGTTAAAGTTTTTATTGTAAAAAAAGATAAATCATTGACGGAAAAAGAAGTGCGAGAATATTGCACAGAACAATTTACAGGTTATAAAAAACCAAAACATATTGTCTTCAGAGATGAACTTCCTAAGACCAATGTTGGAAAAATATTACGACGTGCCTTGCGTGACGAAAAAACGTAAAAGCATTGTTATTCAGTTTTTCTTTTGTTAAAAAAATCTCATTTGGTTTATTTCAAATGAGATTTTTTACTTTAGCATCGAATTTTAAAGTTATGATTTTCAACTAAAAAGAAAACAATGATATTCAATTTTCTAAAAATTATTAGTCTCTTCTTTTTACTCTTTTCATTTTCCCAAAATACTTTTGCGCAAAATGAAATAGTCAAAGAAGAAGTTCGATCAAACAAAGGGCGCTTCTATGTTTACTGGGGATGGAATCGTGGATTTTATTCTAAATCTGATATTCATTTTAAAGGAGACACTTACGATTTCACCTTATCTGAAGTAGTAGCAAAAGATCGACAATCTGATTTCTCTTTCGAAACTTATTTTAAACCAAGTAGTCTAACCGTTCCTCAAACTAATTTTGGAATGGGTTATTATTTACGAGACAAATGGATTTTAACTATGTCCATGGATCATATGAAATATGTAGTGCAAGATGCTCAAGAGGTAAAAATTGATGGCTCCATTCAGGAGATGCATGATTTTTATGATGGAGAATATTCTAATGACAATATCATAATCAGACCTTCCCTTTTGCAAATGGAACATACCGATGGATTAAATTATTTTAATTTTGGAATCAGCCGTGCAGATAATCTTTTCCAAAAAAAGGCGTGGGCAAAAAATAAAATTGAATTGCAAATCATCGAAGGTTTTGAAACGGGACCTTTGATTCCAAGATCAGATATTACTTTGCTTCGACAAGATGATATTAATGTTTATCATTTTGCAGGTTGGGGAGCTTCGCTAAAAACGGGTCTGCATTTGACTCTTTTTAAACATTATTTTATTCATGGAGAAATCAAAGGTGGGTATATTAATCTCTTCGATATCTTGACCTCTTCGGTAGGAAACAATAAAGCGAAACAAGACTTTTTCTTTTTGCAAACGACGTTTCAATTTGGAGGAATTTTTTATTTCAAGAAAAAATCAAAATAAAAAAAAGCGGTGTTAGGGCTTGAAGTCCTAACACCGCTGATCACTATTTATATAGTTTTACTTCCGATTCAACCACCAACCTAACCACGCGCCAACCAATCCCCACGCAACAACTGTATCTATCAAATATCCTGTACTATCCGTTTCCATCCACACTTGATGTAAATATGGAATCGTCAAATAACCAATCGCTCCAACGGCCAAAGATGCTAGCAGACTAGTCATAAAATCATTTTCTCGAAATTTCATTAAGACCCAAACTAGTAAAAATGCAGAAAACAAATCAAGCAAAAATCCTCTTGTCATATTCATTCCCATATTCACTTCGAAAGCTTTGTGATAAGAAACGGTAGCCCATGGTTTTCCAATCATACTTTCCATTAATTTTTCTTTCTCTTCCATCGAAGCATCACTAGCTACAGTTGGAATCATGTAATGTCCTTCTTCCAAGTCAAGCTGACTTAAAGCTTCCATTATTTGGTCTTGCTTAGGTGTGTACTGCATTTCTGCTTGATGAAGATTTAGCAGATTCCAAGAAATGAATTGCCACATAAAAAGAATTACTCCTGCTACCAAAGTACCAACTAATTGTTTGTTCATAATGTTGATTTTTAAAATTAAGAAATTCGTTTTGCTTTGCTTCGTTGATAGGGAGAGATAAGTAGATAGGAAAATTTGTTCAAACTAAATTAGTATTTTTTTTTATAAAAAAGAAAAAAGCCCCTTCGAAGAAATCCGAAGAGGCTAGGTATAGTTTTATATTTTAAGTTGAAAGTTGAAAGTTGAAAGTTGAAAGTTATTTTAGAAGTTATAAATATAACCTGCTGCAAATCTGTGAAAATTCACAGATAAATCTTTTATGTTTGCGTTAAAGACTGGTTCCTCTGGTCCTTTTCCATTTACGTTGAAACTATAAGATAAACTGAAACCATTAATACTAATACCTAATTCAGCGCTAACTCCAAGTCCCCATCGTTTAGCTCCTGCTAAAGTTACATCTCCATTTATGTCTGTAGCATCTGGTTCTCCCACCTGAGCAGCACCTATTCCTACCCCTACATACGGTCGTACCGTTCCTGTTGTAAATCGATACCAACTTTTAGCTTGAATAGATCGTAAGCTAAATAATTGAGCGCCAAAGATTCCACTTGTAATATCTACTCCATTTGAATCTCTTTCAATTCCTGCAGTAATTCCTTCTCCATATTCAAGACCTACTCCTAATTTGTCAGTCAATTGGTATCCTCCAAAAAGGTTAACTGAAATACCTCCATTCGCAACGTCAGAGAAATCACCGATTGGTTTTACAAATGCAATATTCGCTCCTCCAAAAAGTTTTTCGATATCAAATTGAGCGTGAGAAGAGGTAAAGAAGAAAGCCAACATAGCTACTGATAAGATTAATTTTTTCATGTTTTAATTTTTAATGTTTTTATAAGTAAAATGATTTCAAAATGTTTTTTAAACACATAATCACTTAGATATGCAGGAACATTAAAAAAGGTAAATAGGGAAGTAAGTTTTTTTTCAAAAAAAAAAGTCCTTCCGAATTACTTCGAAAGGACTTCCTTAATTTAGATTTTTGTTCAGTTCGTTATTTATTATTTTCTCAACAAATCACGAATTTCTGCTAAAAGATCTTCTTGTGAAGGTCCAGCTGGTGCTTCTGGTGCTGGTGCTTCTTTATATTTAGCTGCAGATCTTGCCATCATAAATAATACAAATCCAACTATAATCAAGCTGATAATTGTATTAATCCATGCTCCATATCGAATAGAATTAGCCGCTTTGTAACCTGCCTCTCCTTCCACTCCTACTGCAGGAGATAATTCCATCGCCATTGCAGAGAAATCTATTCCTCCTGAAAAATGACCTACGATTGGCATCATAATATCATTTACAAATCCATTCACTACAAGTCCAACTGCTCCTGCTAAAATTACTGCGATAGCAAAATCAATGACGTTCCCCGTCATTATAAAATCTTTAAATTCTTTAAACATGATTAAACTGTTTTGTTTGTTAGAAAAAAATGGTTAAGAAATCCTAACCTCTTATTTGACGAATATAACTAATAATGTCACGTTTTTTTTGAAAAAATAAAAAAAAAGCCACTCAGGATTTTACTCCTAAGTGGCTTTCGCATTTATTTTTCTAAAAAGAATTAAGCTACGCCTTCTTCTTCTCTAATTTTATTCAAAGCAGATCCTGCTCGCACCCAATCAATTTGAGCTTGATTATAAGTATGTGCTACTTCAAATGAATCTTTAGTTCCGTCAGCATGAGTTAACTCTACTGTCAAGTTTTTGCTTGGAGCAAAACTTTCAAAACCTTTGATCGCAACTTTGTCATCTTGTCGAACCAAGTCATAAGAACTTTTGTCAACAAAAGTCAACGCTAACATTCCTTGTTTCTTCAAGTTCGTCTCATGAATTCTTGCAAATGATTTTACAATCACCGCATGAACACCTAAGAATCTTGGCTCCATCGCAGCATGCTCACGAGAAGATCCTTCTCCTAAGTTTTCCTCTCCGAATACCACAGAACCGATTCCATTGTCTCTGTAGTAAGCTCCCAAATCTGGAACTGCACCATACTCTCCAGTTTCTGCATTCAACACATTGTTCGCTGAATCATTAAAAGCATTGATTGCTCCGATGTAACAGTTGTTAGAAATATTTTCTAAGTGTCCACGGAATTTTAACCAAGGCCCAGCCATAGAAATATGATCTGTTGTACATTTTCCTTT
This sequence comes from uncultured Saprospiraceae bacterium, assembly GCA_937981555.1. Taxonomy (GTDB): domain Bacteria; phylum Bacteroidota; class Bacteroidia; order Chitinophagales; family Saprospiraceae; genus CAJQQY01. The sequence continues at coordinate 32,960 of CALJOK010000033.1, read as the reverse complement.
CGCCTTAATTAAGATTCTCATTCCTTCCAATTGCTTTGAAGTAATCGGTGTGAATGGAGTCAATAATTGAATACGATTAGATTTTGGATTAACTTTTATTTTTACATTTTTAGCACTTCGAGGAGGCTTGATGTAACCCATGTCTTCTACGTCAAATCCGTTTGGTGGTAATTCAACTCCTGTAGGTGGATCCAATTTTACTTGTTCTCCATCTGCATTGGTCAACGTATCTGTCAACGGATTAAATCTTAAATCACCTGCGATTGCCATTGCTGTTACGATCTCAGGAGATGCAACGAATCCATGTGTATTTGGATTTCCATCATTTCGCTTCGCAAAGTTTCTATTGAAAGAAGTGATGATTGAATTTTTTCTATTTGGATCATCGGTGTGTCTTGCCCATTGTCCGATACATGGTCCACATGCATTGGCTAATACAACTCCACCCATTTTTTCAAACGTCTCTAAAATACCATCTCGCTCAACGGTATATCGAATCATCTCTGATCCTGGCGTAATCGTAAATTCTGATTTCGCTGTTAATTTTTTATCAACGGCTTGTTGAGCCAAAGAAGCTGCTCTGTCCAAATCTTCGTAAGAAGAGTTCGTACATGAACCAATCAATCCTACTTCCAATTTTGCAGGGTAACCTTCTTTCTCAACTGCTGCTGCAAATTTAGAAATTGGGTATGCTAAATCTGGCGTATAAGGACCATTGATATGCGGTTCTAATTTTGACAAGTTGATTGTGATTACTTGGTCAAAATAATCTTTAGGATCCTTATAAACTTCAGGATCTCCTGTCAAATCTTTTTTCACTCGGTTCGCTAATCTTGCAACACTTGCTCGATTAGTTGCTCGAAGGTATCTGTCCATAGATTTGTCGTAACCAAAATTAGAAGTTGTTGCTCCAATCTCAGCACCCATATTACAGATCGTTCCTTTTCCAGTACAAGACAAACTCTTCGCACCTGATCCGAAATATTCTACGATGTAACCAGTTCCACCTTTTGCTCCGATGATACCTGCTACTTTAAGAATGACATCTTTAGAAGAAGTCCATCCACTTAATTTTCCAGTTAATTTAACACCAATGATTTTTGGCATTTTTAATTCCCAAGCCATTCCAGCCATCACGTCAACTGCATCTGCTCCTCCTACTCCGATAGCGACCATTCCTAATCCACCTGCATTAACGGTATGCGAATCTGTTCCAATCATCATTCCTCCAGGGAAAGCATAATTTTCCAAAACTGTTTGGTGAATAATTCCTGCACCTGGCTTCCAAAAACCAATTCCATATTTTTTAGAAACATTTTGAAGGAAATCATATACTTCTGAATTCACATCCAAAGCCGTAACCATATCTTTATCAGAACCATCTTTTGCTTGGATCAAGTGATCACAATGTACTGTCGAAGGTACCGCTGTGGTTTCCTTTCCAGCCATCATAAATTGCAACAACGCCATTTGAGCAGTTGCATCTTGCATCGCTACTCGGTCTGGTTGAAACATTACATAATCTTCTCCTCGGGTATACTCTTTAAGTGGAGATTCTGCGTGAAGGTGTGAGTAAAGGATTTTTTCAGTAAGGCTCATCGGGCGATTGAGCACTTTCCTAGCTGCTGCTACTCTCTCTGAGAAACTCTCATAGTGAGCTTTCAACATGTCCTTGTCAAATACTTTATTTGCCATGGTAGGTCATATTTTTATTGGTGATTTAATCAAATTTCAAATAGGTTGCAAATTTAGTTTTTTCCGCGAAAAAATTAGCGAAAATTGGAAAAAGGGGGCTTTTTTAAGCAAAAAAGCGCTTTTTCTTTACATTTAAACGGTTTAGAAAGGAATTAGTTGGGAGAAAAGGTAGTAGAGTTGAGTTGAATTAGGTTATTTTATTTGGAAAAATGTTTTCGTCAAGTAGATGAAATGTTTTCGCTTACTTAATTTGCTCCGTAAAACATTAGTTGAAACCACCATATGCACTAAACACCGCTCGCCCAAAGTCTATTGGCTCGGGTGTCACATTTCAAAAACCTCTTAGTTGCTAACTAGAAACTATTCTAAAGTTTCCAAACTCACAGAAGCAATCTCCTTTTAAACAAAAAAAAGAAGACAGGTTTTGTATACCTGTCCTCTACATTTAGGTATCTCCAGATCGTAATCGCACGACTTATTAAGACGTACAGTTCCTGTTCTGAGAGAGAACCTAGCGTGTGTTAATTACAACTTTAAGTTTTTAAAAAAAACTAATGTTTTATGAAAGCGTTTTATTTAATCTCATACATAGACGATCAAGCAGGTCATTTTCCGCACTTACTTCAAAGGTTAGGTGTTCATAATGTAAGGAGCCAAATTGTTCATTGGTTTTTTGAGACTGTTAATTACAACCTAATATAAAAGAGGCGAGTCTAGTGATGTAATTTTGCCCATCTTATACATGTGGTAAATAGTCAATATCTAACAAATTAAATACAAAGGCAAGATCAACTATTAAAAATGTAAAACATTACACATAAGAAGTTTGTGTTTACACATATCACATGTTTTCCAAATTTTCATCTCTTTTTCGTTTCATCTTTTTGTAGAAAGACGGAGTAAGACCCGTTACTTTTTTAAATTGGTTGGATAGATGGGCAGGGCTACTATAATGTAGTTTATGAGAAATCTCCGAAAGGCTAAGTTCATCGTATAATATCAATTCTTTTACCCTTTCTATTTTATGAATAATAATATATTGCTGTATCGTAATTCCTTTGACCTCTGAAAATATATTAGCTAAATAAGTGTAATCGTAATTTAATTTTTCGCTTATGTAGTCAGAGTAATTTACTTTGGGTAATTCATCGGAATACTGAATCATTTCAGTAATGACATTTTTTATCTTTTCAATCAGAATACTCTTTTTAGTCTCTAAAAGTTCTAAACCTAATTTCAATAAATTCTTGCTGAACTGATCTCGTTGCTCGGGAGTAATGTTTTCTAAAATTTCAACCATGCCCAATTCCACTATGACATAGTGAAATCCTAATTTTGTTAGCTCTTCTTTTACCATTAACTTACATCGTAAGCTAACCATGTATTTGATGAATAGTTTCTCCATCTTGGGGTATTAAATGATTTATTTAAGAGAGTTTAAATACAAATGCTAAGATCAAGTATTAAAAATGTAAAGTGTTACAAATGTGGAGTAGATACTTACACATATCACATGTTTTCCACGTTGTTATCTCCCAATCTCGTAGAATCTATTGGCAGGTGTCTTGTATTTCAAAAATATCTGTTGTTAATTTAAGTCTATATTTCTCAAACCACTAAATTATTTTCTACCTGACTATACAAAATCTTCTTCTTTTACTACCCCTTTGTTTTACCTTTGTCATCAATGATTAAAGCGCAATGTATCGGTTTTTTAGATACTCCTCCCCTTTGGGAAAAAGAACAATTTGATATTCAGCAATTTGAGTTTCCGGATTTGGTATTGCACTCGTTTCAACCGAAATCCATTCCAGGGAATATTCGCTTAGGACATCAAATGGAATATGTCTTTAAGCAATTGGTGGAATATTCAGATGCGTACAATATAGTATTATACAACCTACCCATCAGACAAGAAAAAAATACGCTTGGAGAAATTGATTTTATTTTAAAGAATAAAATAACCGACCAATTAATCCACGTAGAACTAACCTACAAATTCTACCTGATCGATCCTGAAATTCTGGAGCCGATCCATCGCTTAATAGGGCCTAATAGGCGAGATACGTTCTTCATCAAAATGGGAAAAATAAAGCATAAACAATTTCCATTATTACACTCAGAAGCAGGAGCTCAAGCATTAGCGAATCGCCATATAGATCATTTACAACTTGAACATCAATGCTGCTTTAAAGCTCAATTATTTCAACCCTATGGTAGCAACTCTGTCAATATTGGGCCTTTAAATAAAGATTGCTTGGTGGGCTATTGGTTGCGGTTTGATGATTTTAATAAATCCGAATTCGCAAACGCTCAATTTTATCTGCCGACTAAATCAGAATGGATCATCGAACCAAACGATCACGTAGCCTGGAAATCACATGTTGAAATTATGATGGAGATCAATTTAAGATTGGTCAAAGAACGTGCGCCTATGGTTTGGCTGAAAAATGCTAATGGTGAATTTGAAAAACTCTTTGTGGTTTGGTGGTAGGTGGTGAAAAAATTCCTCCTCCTCCTCCTCCTCCTCCTCTCTTTCATTCGTCAGTAATTTCCACATTGAATATCTGCGCTCATCTTCAATTTTAGAATATGATAAATTATCCTTAAGTTTAATAAAAACTTAAAGCGATTCAATATGAAACTAAAACTACCTCTATCCCTATCTTTTATTTTCCTATTCCATTTATCATTTTCGCAACAAGTCAAAGTGGCACTTATTGGAGATTTTGGCGCAGCAGCTTTAGGACCAACTTATGAAATCAATGAAGGAGCAGTAGCCGACTTGGTCAAAAGTTGGGATGAACCTAACAACCAACTCGACGCTATTTTGACGGTAGGTGACAATAATTATCCAGATGGTTTGCAAGTCGATATTGAAACCAACGTTGGACAATTTTATGGTGGATACATTGATGGACATCCTGATTTTTTGGGAGGCGATAATCGTTTTATTCCTGCCATTGGAAATCATGATTATGGTACCTCTGATTGTAATTTACCAGGTACTCCTGAGCCTCATTTGAATTATTATAATTTACCAGGGAATGAATTATACTTTGACTATGTGATTGGAAATGTTCATTTTTTTGTACTCGATAGTGATTGTCATCAGCCAGCTGGTGCTAGTGTTTTTTCCGAACAAGCTGACTGGCTAGAAGCGACTATGACCAATTCAACCGCTCCTTGGAAAATTGTTTACTTCCACCATGCTCCTTACACCTCTGGCCCAGATAATGATGGAATCGGAACTTTGCGATGGGACTTTAAAGATTGGGGAGCGACTGCAGTCATTGGAGGACATTACCATTATTATGAACGGTTGGAAATTGATGGATTAGCCTATTTTGTAAATGGGTCAGGAGGAACGGACCTTCATGTTCTCAATCCTCAAATTCCTGGAAGTCAACTATTGTACAACGAAAAACATGGCGCCATGCAAATGACTTTTTCAGCAACGGAAGCGAATTTTAAATTTATAAATATTGATGATCAGACGATTGATGACTACACGATAACCATAGATGGTGATTGTGAAAATCAAGGAGGTGATTCCGATGGTGATGGAGTTTGTGATGATCAAGACTGTCAACCAAACAATCCCAATCTCCCTACTTCAGCTGGAACAAGTTGTGATGACGAAAATGAGAATACTGAAAATGATGTGATTCAAGCTGATGGTTGCACTTGCGAAGGAACGCTTATTCAAAATAATGATTGCAATGAAATAGATGGATTTGTTAAGCTTGGCGAATTCAATAATCATGGATATTTCTTAGCGGATAACAATGCCGCTGGCTGGCAAAATGCTCAAGATCAATGTCTGGCACTTGATGGATATTTAGTCTCTTTAGAAAATCAGATGGAAAAAGATTTTATTGATCCTTTTATTTCTGGTGAAGGAGATGGTCGAGTTTTTTATATCGGTTTAAATAGAAATCAAGACGAAGACTTTATCTGGACAAGTGACGGTTCCCTCTTTAATGAAAATAATTATAATGCTTCTCCATGGGAAGGAGGAAGTATTCCTCCTTCTGGAAACTTCACCACACTTCGAAAATGGAATCCTACCGCAAATGTAAATTGGGGTACCGAAGGTGGGAACGCTTATCGAAGATTTATTTTGGAAAAAACCTGTTCAACGGATGATTGCTCAACTCAAGGTGGTGATTCCGATGGTGATGGAATTTGTGATAATCAAGACTGCGAACCTAACAATCCTAATTTCCCAACTCTACCTGGAACAAGTTGTGATGATGAAAACGAGGATACCGAAAATGATGTGATTCAAGCTGATGGTTGCACTTGTGCAGGAACGCCTATTATTCAAAATGGTGATTGTAATGAAATAGACGGATTTGTTAAACTTGGCGAATTCAATAATCATGGATACTTTTTAGCGGATAACAATGCCGCAGGTTGGCAGAATGCTCAAGATCAATGTCTGGCACTTGATGGATATTTAGTCTCCATTGAAAATCAGGCGGAAAAAGATTTTATTGATCCTTTTATTCCTGGCGAAGGGGATGACAAAGTTTTCTATATCGGTTTGAATAGAAATCAAGACGAGGATTTTGTTTGGACAAGTGATGGTTCTTTTTTTAATGAAAATAATTATAATGCTTCTCCATGGGAAGGAGGAAGTATTCCTCCTTCTGGAAATTTCACCACCCTTCGAAAATGGAATCCTACCGCAAATGTAAATTGGGGTACCGAAGGAGGAAATGCTTATCGAAGATTTATTTTGGAAAAAATCTGTTCAACGGATGATTGCTCAACTCAAGGTGGTGATTCCGATGGTGATGGAATTTGTGATAATCAAGATTGCGAACCAAACAATCCTAACTTCCCTACTCTACCTGGAACAAGTTGTGATGACGAAAACGAGGATACCGAAAATGATGTGATTCAAGCTGATGGTTGCACTTGTGAGGGAACGCCTATTTTAAGTAACTCCCCTTGCGACGAGGTAACGATTACGTCAAGTTCAAATAGTTTGACCATCGAAAACATCAATGTCCCCATCGCTATTGTAAAAATTTATGATTCGAGTTGGTCTTTGATTTTTGAGTGTAATAATAATTGCCCAAGTACGATCACAGAAACAAATTTATCAAGTGGTGTTTATCATATTGAGTTTCATTTCTTTGATGCCACTTGGGGAAATATTTGCTCACAAGTTATAGATGTTTCTTTGCCTGAAAACTTTGTGGATCTTAATTTGAATAATATTTCCATAGAAAAAAACAATACACTTACAAACGAAATAATCATCTACCCTAACCCTGCTGATGATATTCTTTTTGTGAAAAATATAGCTAAAAATAATGCACCACTCTCTATTCAAATTTTGGATAGTACTGGAAAAGTGATCCGAAGAACAGCAATACATTTTAGTGATGAATCAGTTGTAGAAATTCCTGTTCATGATTTACACACCGGACTTTTCTTTTTGATTTTGGAAAATAAAAATGGAAAAATGGAAGTAAAGAGGTTTATCAAAAAGTAATTAACGTAATTGCCTATTTAGCAGACAGTCAAAACATCATTATTATTTTTTGCATAAAACAACAAAAGCCATTCAAATAATGAATGGCTTTTGCTCTTTTATAAATCTCTTGGTTTGATTTGCTAAAATTCGCTGCGCTTACGCTAAAGCAGTCAACTATGTAACGATCTACTTCATCACCAAATTATCATAAACCTGCACCTTCTCCCACAAGCCTTTATAGTCCTCAATAAATTTCAAATGAATTGGATCAATCTGATATTTATCCTGATCGGCTTTATTTTTAAAATGACAAACTAGCGCAAAGGAGTAACTATTATCCACCACATCACGAGGAGTCATTGCTGGTGGTCCAAAATATGATTTATAAATAGAAGACACTTTCACTAATTCCCCTAATCCATTTTTTGTGAAATCAGCCTTTTGTTCATCTGTTACTTTTTTATTCATCCAAAAAAATACGGTATGGATAAATTCAGTTTCATCTACATTATCTAATTCATTTAAAGCTCTTTGGGAGGTAGCTAACCTTTCTTTTAGGTTATCAATTTCCGTTTGCAATTGTGGGCTATCTTGGTTACACCCAAAAGCAAATAATAAAATAAATAGGAAAAGTACTTTGTTCATTTCGGTAAAGTTTAAGTTTTGAAAATTTTGCTGAAGGTACAAACTCAGATGACTTTATGATAACGCTCTGATTACTCTCTCCTCCTCTTATTCAATTCTTGCAAGATATTTTGCATCGCAGGTTTGATCTGTGGCCACATATAATCTGTATCAATTAAATAAGTACTGACCTCTCCAATAAGATCTGTAACTTCTCCCTCTTCAGATTTTAGACCAATCCGATAACCCTCAATATCCCATTTAATTTCCTGATGATTTCGAGTCAAGGCAAGTCCAACATAAGCCGAAAGAGGGTTGACTAATTCATAAGGGCTGTTATAATTCCAATGTAAAGATTCATCCAGTTTATCAAAACTCTTTTCAGAAAAGTCCAATTCATTTTTATCTATATTTAAACTTTCGGATAATAAGTTGATTAACTTATCTAAATTTTCTTTCCCTCCTTCCCATAATTCGCTATCAAAATTTTCGTCGAAAACTATTTTTTTCTTTCTAAAATTTTCCATCAATGGTTGATCCAATTCTCCTTCCTTAAAAAATCCTTTATAATAAAATTCTAAATCTAGTCCATTGGCATTTCTAATATCTTCAATAATTGAATATTTATTTAGGTTGTAATAAGGGCTTGTCCATTTTAAAATAACAAATCCATTTGGTAATTGATAAAATTCAGCAATGTGAGATAAGTCTCCAACATCTTCGATCAACTTGGCTTCCTCTTTTAATTCATTAAAAATATTTTCATCGACATCAGCAATTGAAAAGATCGGTACTCTTAACTTCCAGTTTATACGAGTGTCAAAATGTACATTTTTAAGTCTTAGTAAATCACCTTCACTCTTTACATGAACTACTGCCCAATTAAAAAACTCAATGAATATTTCTTCCTTTTCATTTTTAAATGTTCGAGATGCCGCATATCTTTTTATGGTCGGGATTCGAGAAAGAGAATCTGTTTCTTTTATGTTTTCAAACCGTTCAAAATCTAAAATTTGAACTTTAACGAAATCATTTTTTCCCAACATGATTTCCATCTCTTGACCAAGCAATGTATTTGTCATTAGGAGTAATAATGTTATGACTATAATATTTAAGTAAGCTTTCATGACTTTAGTTTTCTATTGATAAATAAAAAAACACTCACAATATAAAACTTTCAATTCACCATATTCTTAAATGTTTTAGGAATAAAAAAATCCCGAATTTTGAACATGTCAAGATCCGGGATTTTTATTTTTTATTCAAAGACTTATTCCTGAATCGAAATCATCTTAGATGATTTTCTTCCAAGGAATTGTACATAGTAATTCCCCACAGAAAGATCTGAGATATCCATCTCCAATATGTTTATCCCTTTTTCTGTTTCAAGTGACATCCGTTTTACTACTCTTCCTAACATATCAACTACCACTAAAATTTCGTCATTCCTATCTGAGGTAAATTCAAGCATTAAGTTTTCTCCAAACGTAATTGGATTTGGAAATGCAATCACCTCTTCTTCCAAATCTTCACAATTAATTTCTACATAAACAACTGATGAGTATTCAACTGATCCATCCAAATCAACCATCTTCAAACGATAGTAATTAGAGAACAAAGCATCTTCATCTATAAAACTATAGGTCTCTCCATTCACATTCCCTGAACTTAATACTACCTCAACTCTCGTAAATTCACTCCCATTTCCACTTCGCTCAATCAAGAAATAATCAAAATCTTTTTCGCTTGCTGTTGACCATTTTAAATGTGATGCACAATTTTTTTCATACACATTGAAAGATGTTAACTCCACCGGCAAACTCACTAGAGAAGTCATATCTCTCCAATCCAAATCATTTCCTCCATTATTATCAGGTGTTGGTGCTGCTGTTCCATTTTGACTAGCATCTAATAAATCAACTAATCCATCATTATCTTCATCGTACCAAAATGCTGAAGCTGGATTTAAGAATGGTGGTCGACTTGATTCATCATGCCCTGAAATAGATGGTTGATTATCCAACCAATCTGGAATACCATCATTATCTGTATCAGTTGCATTTACATAATATCCATTACTTGTTGCTGATTCATAATTAGTAGCCATCATCATCAAATCATCTGAAGCATTTCCATTATTATTAGCATCAAACCCTTCCGTCCAATCATGAGATCCATCATTATCTGTATCCGTATCTAAATAGTCCGGAGTTGTATTTGAAGCATTGTCATCCGTATTCGGAGTAGTTCCTATATTCGTTCCACCTGTCCCATTTGCTGAAGTTAGATTTTCATACATATCTAATATTCCATTGCCATTGGTATCATTTCCTGTTGGTGTAGTAAATGTTGGACACGTTGAACAAACCCCTTCCAAATAATCTACAATCCCATCATTATCTGAATCAATATCTAAATAATCTGCTATTCCATCTCCATCTGTGTCTAAAATAGTTGTTGTACTTGGATCATACCAACCATCATAATTTGAATCAATTACGACTGGATTATTTCCAACAATTCCATCTAAGTTCCCAGAAGTATCATCCGCTGAAGTTACGCCTCCCCCATTTTCTACAACGTCTGTTATTCCATCATTGTCAGAATCTAAATCTAAATGATTTGGATAACCATCTCCATCAGCATCAATGTTATTGGCTCCTCCTGCAATCACACTTTCGGTAGCATTTACTATTCCATCTGAATTAGTATCTGCAGTTGTTATAATCAATGGCGTACCTGAACTATTTCCATCATAAATATCTGCTAATCCATCTCCATCTACATCCCAAGGAGATGCAAAAATGTCAACCATTCCATTATTATTTGGAGTGATTCCTCCTGCTTCAATGATATCTGGAATACCATCATTATCTGAATCTAAATCTACCGCATCTGGAATACCATCATTATCTGAATCTTGTTCCCCTAATGGAGATCCTGCAATCCATCCTGATGTACCACCTGCACCATCGTCCGTATCATCATAAACATCCGCTATTCCATCTCCATCTAAATCTATCATACTGGTTGGATCATTTGCTATCGGGTAATCAATTTCTCCATCCCCGTTAGTATCTATTCCACCTGCTTCAACTAGATCTGGAATACCGTCATTATCTGAATCAAGATCTCTGCTATCTGGAATACCATCATTATCTGTATCTAATTCTTCGTAACAGGTCAGCGTTGCAATTTGAATGTCATCTAAAAAATTACCTACACTTATTCCCCCTGCAGCAGAAATTGCTTCAAAAACAAAGTAAGTAGTTGTTTGTCCAGCAGGTACAGTATAGATTCCTGAATAACTTCCCCAAGCGGAAGTGCCATCCGACATGATTTGTTGAGAAGTAGCGGTAACAACAGAGCCTCCAATCTTTACATCTGCGACATCTGTTCCTGATCTACCTCTATGATCTAATGACCATTTGATCAAACTTCCAGGTTCAGTAGCAAAAGATTGATATAATGCAGATGCTTGATTTGAATTTAACTCTGCAAAAAATCCACCTTCAGAAGAGGGTACACTATTAAACCCTGATTTCCATAATTCAATTTTATTATCAGATGCGGTAGTTTCCCATCCTGGAATTACACTAGCACTACGTATTACATAATTTGAGAAATCCCCTGGGTCTTCAAATCCTCCATTTACGATGACAGAATTAAATCTCAAACATTCTAATTCATCAGGAATACCATCATTATCATCATCCAAATCATTAATATCAGCAATGCCATCTCCGTCAGTATCTTGACTAAAAGCTATAAATGGATTAATCATAAAAATGGAAAAGAAAAGAAAAATTCCAAGAAAGGATGTGGAGTTAAATTGAGAATTAAAAAAATTATTAATATTGACTTTACTCATGGTAATTGTGTTTAGATGTTAACTATAGAGATTTTATTGTGTGTAAAATGATACATATCTCCTATCGTGAAAAAGATCCACAACGGTATTTAGATTTTTAAACTTAGTTTGTAAGGCTTTACTTAAAAGAGGGGAAATTTAAATTGAATAAGAAATGTAGATTTTTAGGATTCTAATTATAGATAAGAGAAAAATGTGCCAAACTTTAACAATTTGTGACTAAGTAAAAAAAAAAAAGCAAAAGTGACACACCAACTGATCTTTTTATAAAAGAGAATACAACTATTTTCTTTTAATTCATTGGACTAATTCAGTATAGTATCCTAAATTTTGTTACTGAAAATCGGAAAGAAAAAAATCCAAATAAAATAGTTCTTTGCTTTTTCAGTAGAACGAAATGAAACTTGTATTAAACTCTAACTAACCTTTATGTATAAACAACTGTTATGAAATTTCGATTTAGAACTAGCTTAAAATAATTTCCTGTAAATACATTTCTCTTAAATAAAGGAAGGAAATAGGTTTTAGATATATACCTATAAACTTATATAAAAAGCATCAAAATTTATTGTTCCACATAAAATCAATCAAATGTGACACGAAAGCACCATGATATAAAAAGAGATTAAACTATCTACCTCGAATTCATCAAACTCATTTAGCATCTCCCATAAAAATCCACTATCACACATAGACAAAATCTATCAACTCATAATTTAATTCAATAAAATTTATGCATTATTTAAACTTATATTTGCGTGAAAAATTAATCACCTAATAGAAAACAAAAATAATATGAGTACATCACATGGTAACGATGCAAGTAAATGCCCATTTATGGGCGGCGCTGTAAATAGTGGCGCTGGCGGTGGTACTAGAAACCGCGATTGGTGGCCAAATCAGTTAAAGCTGAATATCCTCCGTCAAAATTCTAACTTGTCTAATCCAATGGGCGAGGATTTCAACTACGCAGAAGAATTCAAATCACTTGATTTAGCTGCCTTAAAAAAAGAGCTGTACGATGTGATGACAGACTCTCAAGATTGGTGGCCTGCTGACTATGGACACTACGGACCATTTTTTATTCGAATGGCTTGGCATAGTGCTGGAACTTACCGAATCCAAGATGGACGAGGTGGTGGAGGTACTGGAATGCAACGTTTTGCACCATTAAATAGCTGGCCAGATAATGGAAATTTGGACAAAGCTCGATTACTACTTTGGCCAATCAAGCAGAAATATGGAAAGAAAATTTCATGGGCTGACTTAATGATTCTCGCAGGAAACTGTGCATTAGAATCTATGGGATTTGAAACTTATGGTTTTGCAGGAGGACGTAATGATGTTTGGGAACCTGAAGAAGATGTTTATTGGGGATCTGAAAATGAATGGATGGGCGATGACAAACGATATGCAGGATCAACTAAAAAAGAAAGAGTTCTAGAAAATCCTTTAGGTGCTGTTCACATGGGATTGATCTATGTAAACCCAGAAGGTCCAGGAGGAAAACCTGACCCATTAGCTTCAGCATATGACATTAGAGAAACTTTTGGCCGAATGGCGATGAACGATGAAGAGACTGTAGCGCTTGTTGCAGGTGGTCACACTTTTGGAAAAGCGCATGGTGCTGCTGATCCTGACAAATATGTAGGACGAGAACCAGCAGGTGCAAGTATAGAAGAGCAAAGTACAGGTTGGAAAAACACTTTCGGAACAGGTGTTTTAGATGATACGATCACGAGTGGAATCGAAGGTGCTTGGACTCCTAATCCAACTCAATGGGACCATGATTATTTTGATGTATTGTTAAATTATGATTGGAAATTAACCAAAAGTCCAGCAGGTGCTCACCAATGGACACCTACTGCAAAGTCAAAAGCAAGACAAGCTCCTAAAGCTGGAGATGCATCTAAGACGCAAGCCTTAATGATGACAACAGCAGATATGGCGCTTAAGATGGATCCTAAATACTTGAAGATTTCTAAGAGTTTTTATAAGAACCCAAAGAAATTTGAAAAAGCATTTGCTAAAGCTTGGTTCAAATTAACTCATCGAGACATGGGACCAAAAGCACGATACATTGGTTCAGAAGTTCCTGCAGAAGATTTGATTTGGCAAGATCCTATTCCAACTGTAACTCATAAATTAGTTAATCGTCCTGACGTTGCGAAACTTAAAAAAATAGTTTTGGCTTCAGGATTATCTATCTCTCAATTAGTTTCTACGGCCTGGGCATCTGCTTCAACTTTCCGTGGTTCGGATATGCGTGGTGGTGCAAATGGTGCTAGAGTTCAATTGAATCCTCAAAAAAATTGGACTGTTAATAATCCAAAAGAATTAGCTAAAGTGCTAAGAAAATTGAAAGGGATCCAAAAAGAATTTAATGGATCTCAGACTGGTGGAAAAATGATTTCATTAGCTGATCTTATTGTTTTAGCAGGATGTGCTGGAGTGGAACAAGCTGCCAGAAATGCTAAAGTTAAAATAACAGTTCCTTTTACTCCTGGACGTGCTGATGCAACAGCAAGACAAACTGACGCAGATTCTTTCGCAGCGCTTGAACCTTTAGCTGATGGTTTCAGAAATTATGCACGAAAGCAAGATCAAATTTCTGCTGAAGAGTTGTTAATAGACAAAGCACAACTATTGACTTTGACTGCACCTGAGATGACAGTTTTAGTTGGAGGAATGCGAGTGATGGATACTAACTTTGACGGATCACAACATGGTGTATTCACTTCTTGTCCGGGGACACTTTCTAATGATTACTTTGTCAACTTACTTGACTTAGGAACGACTTGGAAAGAATTAACAAAAGCACAAGGAGTCTTCGAAGGAAGAGATCGAAAAACTGGTGACCTTAAATGGATTGGTACTCGAGTGGATTTGATTTTTGGATCAAATACTGAACTTCGAGCTATTGCTGAAGTTTATGGATGTGCTGATGGTCAGAAAAAATTTGTCAATGACTTTGTCGCTACATGGAACAAGGTGATGAATTTGGATCGATTTGATTTAGTATAAATTTAGTTTGTTTGGCTGATTAATATTGCTAAATAAAATATAGAATATATAAAGGTGGTCTGGTAACAGGCCACCTTTTTTTTATTCTAAGTGAATTCAGTTATTTGGTTATGCTTACTAATCAATTATCTCAAGTTTTTTATACCTACTCTCTTTTTCTAAATATTGGATGAAAAAAGAAATAATTTTACGATTACCAATTGATCGTGAAATATATGCTCATGCTGAGACAAAGGCTAATGAAAAAAGAAATATTAAATTTTTCGTTATTTTTATAAAAATATAAAAAACTAAAGCATGAAATTTCACCTAACACTATTCTACCTTTTCGCTATTACAACTTCCATGTTTTCTCAAGGAAGTTTTACCAAAGAAATTATTTCAGATGACTATTTCTATGCTAACCACATCAAAATTACTGATGATGGAGGTTGGCTTGTAGGAGGACTTAGTGATGAAATATTAAAATTTAATTCTTGCGGAGATTTAGAATGGAATAAAAAATACGAATTCAATGATGAAGTATTATTCAATACTCAAATAAAGATTGATTTAGAGGGAAATATTTTATTGCTAGGTGCTTCTCGACTTGACTCAATCAGTAACTGAGAAAGTATACTTTCCTTAACCAAGTTAAATAAAAACGGTGAATTTATTTGGTCCAAAAATTTTGAAATTGATAATCTTCCTTTTTACAGCTATATTTTTCACAACCTAGAAATTACTTCTGATGGCAAATACCTTATTTCCGCTTTGATTGACCCTGGTTTATATTATGGTCGTTTTCAATTCATTACAAAAATAAATACCGATGGATCCTTACTATGGGGTAAGCGTTATTATGAGGAAGCTGATCCTTATGAAATAATGGTTACTTCCGATGGTGGATTTATGCTTTTTAATCATCATTTTCCTCAAAATACTATTCTAAAATTAAATGCTGAAGGTCAAGAAGTTTGGCACAAAGAATTTGATTCAAAAGTATATACTGGCGATATGATAGAAATGGATGATGGATATTTATGTCTTGCTTCTGTACATAATTATAATTATTTGATTAATAATTCTGGAATTGGAATTCACCATTATTGTACTTACAAGTTAGATTTTGATGGAAACGTGGTATGGATAGGAGAACCTATTGATAATGACCAACCTGGTTTTTCATCTAGTATTATTAAGGAACTTCCAGATAAGAACTACTATGTTATGACCCGCACTAGCAATGTAATAATGACTACTACTACTCCCTTTATTACTACGTCTCCTAGAATTCTAAGAACAAAGATATCTCCATCAGGAAAAATTTTAGAACAAAGAATAAGTACTGATACTTTGGTAACTGGGTTCTCTTTCGATGTGTTTCCAGATAATTCTTTGATTCTTTTGAATGGAATAATAAGTTGGAATTCTATAAATTATATTTCTAGAACCGACACTTTACAACATTTAGCATGTAGGGATTCCATTGTAGTTCCTCAAAAAGACTCCGTAAATATATCTGTACTGCCCGCTTCATCAGTTAGCATTTCCGAGGTAGATGTCCTACTCATACAAAAAGAAGTCATCATTTCTGAACCTGAAATATTCCTTGAACATATTTGTGATAATATTCAAAATGAATCAATTGACACTTTTATGTGTAGAGGAGATCTATTAGCATTTAATGTCGATTTTTATAACGCAGAAAGTTTTCTTTGGCAAGATGGCTCTACTGAACCAATCATCGAAATCACCGAACCTGGAATTTACGAAGTAGAAATTGCCTTTTGTAACAATGTAATTACAAAGACAATTACAGTCTTGGATGCAGGTTGTAATTGTGTAGATATTCCAAATGCTTTTACTCCAGATGGTGATGGATTGAATGATTCCTTTTCACCTAGTTATAATTGTAAATTAAAAAATGCTACACTTAAAATTTATAATCGTTGGGGAAATTTAGTTTTTTTTACCCATGATAGGACTGCCAAATGGAATGGCCAACATAATGGGAAAGCCGCTGTTTCAGATGTCTATGTTTATATATTAATTTACGAAACTGAATTGGGGGTAACTAATAAAGAAAGTGGTGATGTTACCCTGATTAGATAAAATAAATTAATAGTTGAAAGATGAATGTAATAGGTCAGCAGGATCGATTTAATTTAGGATAAAGTCAGTCTTGTTTAACATTGCCAAACAAAATTTTAAATAAAGAAAGGTAGCTTGGCAACAGGCTACATTTTGTTTTTTTGTTTATCTCTCATAATTTATTTCCCAAAGAAATTCCTAATTCTCAACAAAAATTTAACTAACCATTTTTTCTCCCCTTCGGATTTTGGAACACCATCAGGATAAGCTGGTTTATTCTCTACCAATAAAGATACTAATTGAGGTTCTTTATTCCATTTGCTTGCATCTTGGTAAAGTTGAAAAAATTCTGGCTCAATAATCACATCATCCAATAACTTCATTCCTAATGCTGAGAGACAATGAGACTTCCCTAACAAATCATTTATTTCCTCTTGAATCATAGGATAATTTGCTGGATAAAAATCTTCCATCTGTGTAATCAAATTCACAGCACCCCCATTTGGGTTAGCAAATATTTTCCCTAATCTACCAAAAGCAAAACCTTTTCCTTCCACCATTGCTTGAGCAAAAAGTAAACGATAGAGTACTATATTAATAAAAATCTGTTCAAAGGAGGATTCTTTTTTTGCAAGATCGACATGTCTTAAATAAGCATTAATTATAGACGAATTATGCGCCTTGTACCAAGATGTTTCATTTGGGTTCTCAATAAACTCATACCAAAATTGACTAGGAATTGGTAATTCACTTTTTACAATTCCTCTCTCTTTTGCTTTTGCCCCCAATTCAGATAGATAAATAAATCTTAAATTAATTTCACTCCACCATTCACTTTTAACTTCTTGTCCATCGTCGATCCGAAGTACTCGATCCAATTCCCATTTCAAAAAAGCTAATTCAGAATTCCCATATCCATATCCTTCTTCCGAACTAGTTTTATCATACTTTTTATAATAAACTTCTCTTGATTTTAATCGAGCATCAGGATTATATTTGATAGATTCTAGCAGTTGCTTCAATTCTTTTTTTACTTCGTGAAGCCTGACATCCCCCATTTGTTTATACTTTTTTTAATCTTATTTTAAATTTAAGATACATAACAACTCTAAGCCATCAACTACAAAATATAATATTCGGAAAAGTTAGCATTTATTTTTTGGTCATATTCCAAAGTACTTTCATTGCCTTCTCCTCATCTTTTTTATCTACAAAAATATGATCATGATAATAGCCTGCAATGACATTGCAACTGATATTATGCTTTCCTAATTCTGAAGCAAAAGCTGCGGTCAATCCAACTGCCTCTAGCGAAGAATGAATATTCAACGTTATCCAAGCTGCGACAAATTCAAATGTTAATTCAAGTTCCTCTGCATCTTTTTTTGACAAAACAACGGTAATTCCTTCTTTCTCTTTTATTTCACAAATAGTGATGTCTCTCGGAATAGATGTTACATTTGAGACACTTGCAAAAACATATTCTCCATCGTTGAGGATCGGCTCCATGTTTTTGATTAGATTATTTAGGTTCGTTTCGCCTTTTGATTTTTCCATATTTAAGTTTTAGGTTCTGCATAATTTTCCACCACATAATCTCCCCATTCTGCGATAGCATGCAAAAGAGGAATAAGTGTTTTACCAAAATCAGTTAAAGAATATTCGACTTTTAAAGGAGGTTTTTTAGTAAACACCTTTCTTTGAATAACGCCATCCTCTTCTAGTTTTTTTAATTGCAAACTTAAAGCTCGCTCCGTTACACTTTCTATTTTCCTCCTTAATTCATTATATCTCAAAGGGCCTTCGATCAAATGAAATAAGATAACCGTTTTCCATTTCCCACCAATAATCCCCATCGTAACACTTGTGCAACAAGGATATTCTTTTCCTTTTATTTTATGCATTTTTTCCTTTTCTCATTAAAAATTTAAACTATACTTTTTGACCGTTATTGTTTAGTTACAAAACTATACTTAGGTTTGCAACTATAAAAATTATAGTGTAAATGTAAAACAAAAATAATGAAAGCAATCGGTTTTAAACAATCATTACCCATTTCAGAGGACAATAGTTTTATTGAATTTGAAATGGAAAAAGCAGCGCCAACTGGCTATGATCTTTTGGTAAAAATAGTTGCCATTTCAGTTAACCCCGTAGATTTTAAAATTAGACAAACTGCAGCAAAAGATACTACTCTTGACACGCCAAAAATTATTGGTTGGGATGCAGTCGGAATCGTCGAAGCCGTCGGTGACAAAACTTCAAGATTCAAAGTTGGCGATGAAGTGTATTATGCTGGAGACCTCACTCGAAGCGGAAGCAACGCGGAGTACCAACTAATTGATGAACGAATCGTTGGGCACAAACCTAAGAACTTGACGATCGCTGAAGCAGCTGCAATACCACTAACTGGTTTGACTGCTTGGGAATCTTTATTCGACCGAATCAAAGTTAATCCTGAAACGGACAAAGGGAAAACGGTTTTAATACTTGCAGGCGCTGGTGGCGTAGGTTCCATAGCAATCCAACTTGCCAAGAAGGTAGGAAAATTAACTGTAATCGCTACGGCATCTCGTCCTGAAACTGCCAACTGGTGCAAAAAATTAGGCGCTGACTTTGTCGTCAATCACTACGAACTAAAAACTGAATTAGAAAAAATTGGTCATAATCAAGTAGACTATATTTTAGATTTTGTAGACCTAGAAGGATACTGGGAAACTGCTGCTGAGATTATTAAACCACAAGGACACATTGTTTCTATCACAGGAAGTAAACAACCATTAGATTTGAATATACTCAAAGCGAAGAGTATCACTTTCTCTTGGGAATTGATGTACACTCGTTCTATGTTTACAACTGATGATATGGATCAACAACATCATATTTTAAATAAAATAGCCAACTTACTTGATGATGGAACGCTTCAAACAACTTTGACTACCACCTTGGAAGGGTTTACGGTGGAGAATCTTAAGGAAGCGCATCAGATGCAAGAATCAGGAAAAACTATAGGTAAAACAGTTATCCAATTTTAGAAAAAATTAAAATCAAAGAAATGTCAAGTCAAAAATTAACCATCGTAGCTAGAATCTTAGCCAAGAAAGAAAAAAGAGAATTAGTAAAAATAGAATTACTCAAGCTAATTGAAAGTACGAGAGCAGAAGAAGGTTGTATCAATTATGACCTCCATCAAGATAATGAAAATGAAAATTTATTTTTGTTTTATGAAAACTGGACGAGTCGAGAACTGTGGCAAAAGCATATGGGCAATGAAAACTTAGCCGAATACATGAAAGCGACGGACGGAGCAGTTGAAGAATTTACATTAAATGAAATGACGGTTTTAGGCTAAAACTAAATGCTAAAAAAAATGGTGGTCTTTTTTAGGCCACCATTATTTTTTTTTTTAATACCCCATTATTTGTAAATCTTTTTTCTTTTTTGTACGTATAAACTAGACAAAGGAAAATTAAATATTAAAAACGCTCTAAAAAATTAATGATCATATTTAATTGAAAATCAATCTCTATTATTATTTATTAACACCCATCATCTTAAAAGAAATACAAGCCCAGTTTTAACCATTTTAATTATAGAATAATTAAATCTATATTTCTTTTTCTCTTCAAAAATATAGCAGACCACTTCTTCAATTAATACAATATTCCCACACCCTAATAATGATTTCCGAAGTATCAATTTAACAAATTGTAATGCTAAATATTTACTATTAAGTATTTAGTTAATAAAGTAGTCTTTGAAAGAAATCAAATATCAAATTAAGATTCGAAATATTAAATTGAACTGATGGAATTTTATACTCCTCAATCAATTTTATTTTAATAATATTTATTATCCAATATTAGTATTGCCTTAATCTCTCTTAATTACAACAGAATAAAAAAACTATAGCATGACCATATTTAGAACCTTGTGCTTCGCTTTATTTTTTATACCAATTTCTGACGGACATGAAAAAATAACTCTGACTCCGAAAAGTAGCTATGTACTTAACTACAATAATATTGTGGATTTCAAGAATAATTCTACTGCCTATACTCCTTTCATTGATACAAACACTTCTAATAATTATGTCGATCTCATTTCAAATAATGACCATGAAGATCTCATTAATTTAGATGAGGATGTATTTTTTAATTCTCAAGGATGTCAATACAATCTTATTTTTAAAGAAGGAACAGCTTCTCAAAGCTCTATGGGCTGGGGTGGTATTCCTGAAAGAGCACATGATGGAAATACAAGTGGTATTTATTCAAATAGTTCTGTATCTCATACTCTTTCAGAAGCAAATCCTTGGTGGCAACTAGACATGTCTTCCAATGAAACAATACAAAATATTACTATTTGGAATAGAACAGATTGCTGTACAAATCGACTTGATAATTTCATAGTAGAAGTACTTGATGAATCTTCTACGGTGATTTATACTTATACCCATTCAGGTACTGCTGCAATCTCAACGAATATTAATAACATTAATACTACGGGTAGATATGTTCGGATAAGATTGGAAGGAACTAATCGAATTTTATCTCTTGCGGAAGTTCAAATTGAAATATTAGGAGATGATCCTCTGCTACTCTCAGAAAATTTTGAAACGACACCTTTTACTTATGATTCTGATCCAATATACCAACCTGGGATTTCACAAAATGGTCAACAGTCTAACGCATTAGGTGTGGATGGTGCTGGAGTAACCAATGCCAATTATGCTCTTTACAATACAACTGGTGGCACATACACTTCAGGAATGGAGGTATGGGGAACGACTACTCCTATCGATGTAGTAATAGGAGAAACTTATAGTTTTCAATTTGCTATGGCAAATCTAAGTACAACTAATAATGCTCAGATAGAACCATTTATAAATGGAATATCAGTTGGAGCTGCAATAACACCTGCAGGTTCAGGTGCTTCAAGTTGGACTATTTATACTTTTTATTGGACAGCCACCGCCACTACTGCAGATTTATCCTTAAAAAATAATATGGCTGTTGAAAGTGGAAATGATTTTGCACTTGATGAAATAGAATTTGCAGCTCGCTGTAATTTAAATTTTGATACAGATGGAGATGGTATTCCTGATGTTAGTGATTTAGATGATGATAATGACGGAATTTTAGATATTGATGAGGGGATGTCTGTTATCCCTGGAAGCTATGGATCTGCACTTTTTGAAGATCCTGATCTGATCTTTCAAGTTACTCCCAATACCAATGCCTCACAATTAGCCGCTTTTTTATTTAGTCCTAATTCTAATCTTACCATTAGTGGAGAGTCGATCAATATGGGAGATGGTTCTGTTAATCAAATCGCAACTTTCAACGATGCTAATCAAATTACTAATTCGAGTAATGTTACCGAAGCTTTTACTGATTTCAGTACAGGGCTAATTTTTAGTACTGGTAATGTTGATCTTTTTGATGATGCACTTAGCAATAATAGTACTGGGCTTTCAGGAATTGGAGGAGGAGGAGGAGATCCAGATTTTGATACGGGAGTTGGCGAATTTGACGTAGCCTCTCTTAGTTTTAACGTCAATGTTCCTTACCCTGCAACCATTTCAGGCCGATTTATTCTTGCATCTGACGAATACTTAGAATACGTGGGAGGTATCTATAATGATAATGCCCAAATATTAGTGAATGGAGTAGATTATGCTGTTACCCCTAACAATATACCTGTCAGTATCAATACTATTAATAATACTTCCGAATCAGCCTATTTTATAGACAATGCTACTGATCCGACAGCGGTTAATGTGGAAGCAGATGGTTTCTCTACCGTTCTCAATTTTACTGCGACTCTTAATGCTGGAAATAATATTGTCAAAATAGGTATTGCAGATGGAGGTGATAATGCATTTGATTCATGGCTCCTTTTTGAGGGAAATAGTTTTGAAATTCTATCTCAAAATGTAACAGGAATTGATTCTGATAATGATGGAATTTTTGATCACCTAGATAATGATTCAGATGCAGACAACTGCCCCGACGCTATTGAAGGAGCTAATAATGTACTAATAACACAACTAAACAGTTTTGGGCAAATTTTAGGAGGAGAAGATCCTGCGGGAGTGCCATTATTGGTTGCAGGAGGACAAGCCATCACTTCTGATGTCCTCGATAGTGGCATTACAGTTCAATGCCCTTGTAAGAAAGTTTACATGAATAGACATTTGCCAATTCTTGTAAAAAGACAATAGATTGAATTGAAACATACTCTTACTATGAGATAGATTTAACAAAAAAAAGTGGATTGTTTTAAGTTTTAAAACAATCCACTCTTTTTTTATACTATTTTTCAATTTGACTTATTCAATTTTTGCCTCTTTGAATACATCATTTACTAAGGTTCTAATCTTTCAATCAATCTTCCCGAAACTCTTAAAAAATCCATCTGCGTAATTAACCCTATTAACTCCTTTCCTTTTATCACCGGAAGGCATCCAACCTTCGCATCTCTCATCACAGCCATTGCTTCTAAGATAGTTGCGTTGGGAGTAATCGTAGTTGGCTTTTTAAGCATAATATCTTTAACCGTTCCTTTCCCTTTTTCATTCATTCGATTCCCTTTGACAAGGTGTCGCAAAATCATTTTCGAACTCACCAATCCTACCAAGTTACCTTTAGTATCTTCGACAGGAGTAAAACTAATTTCTCGCCAATCCATCATCTCTGCCACCAACTCAATGATGTCATCTTTTTGGACTGTAAATAAATCGGTTTGCATAAATTCTTCCACCTTGATTTTGGAAGGTCGGTATTCTTTGAGATCAGTTAGTTCTGGCATTTTCCATTTGTGTCCCGGAAGACCTTTATTTTGATTTTCAATAATTGATGCAGTCAATACACTTAATGCTTCGTCACGAGTTGTCTCTTCTTTTAGTTTGGTAAAGGCACGTAACTGCCATCTTGCTCCATTCATGTGAGCCTTAGCCCTTCCTTCTATCACGTCCATATATCGATCAATATCTTTTTGCACCACTTTCATTTTTTTCAAACCAGCTCGTGCAATTGGAATTAATTCTTTACGCACTAATTCGCACACCCCAATTTTTTTATCCTTGAACCAAGTGAAGTTAGAATCAATTCCAAATCGAGCCGCTTTCCCAAAATTATCTCGCACATCTGACCACGAAATATGTTCGGTCACATCATCCACCTTATCAGCCATCCCCATCATTGCACCTAACCAAAATGCAGCATTCGCTACTTCATCCAACACCGTTGGACCTGCAGGAATCACTCGATTCTCTATTCTTAAATGTGGTTTTCCATTTGGCGAAATTCCATAGCAAGGTCGGTTCCAACGATAAACCGTGGAGTTGTGAACTTGCAACGCTCGCAATTTCGGAGCAATCTTTTTCGAAATCATTTCAAATGCATCTTCCTCCACATCGCTACTAATCAACACTCTAAATCGAGCAATATCTTCTCGGTGAATATTCAACACAGAATCTTTCAACCAACCATTTCCAAAACTTACTCGCGGATATCTTTCCCGCATATGATCATGCGTCGTTCTAGTATCAATCGCTTGTTGGAACATCGCAATTCTACTTTCATGCCACAGCCTTCGACCAAACACAATCGGAGAGTTAGCAGCCATTGCCAAAATCGGTGCTGCTAACGCTTGAGATATATTATACATCTTGACAAAATCCTTTGGTTCAATCTGCAAGTGAACTTGAAAACTCGTATTCACCGCTTCCAACAAGGGTGAATCATGCCGCACCAACAACTCATCAATTCCAGTCAAGCGCAACTCAAAATCATTTCCAATCAATTGTTGCTTCATGGCTTCCATGAGTGCAAAATATCTTTTTTGGGGAGTCAAATTATGAAAACCTAAATCGTCTTTATTTAACGTCGGAAGGATTCCGGTGAGGATAATATCAGCACCCATTTTATTCACGACCTTTCGGATGGCTGCTAAGTTTTTATTATTTTCATTTTCCAACAGACTTAAACATTTCCCTTTAAATTCTCGTGGCGTCAAGTTGGTTTCCAAATTAAATCGAGCAAGTTCCGTTTCGACCCAAGGAAACTTTTTCATTTTCTCCAAAGCCTCGACTGCGATACAAGCGGGTTTTAAAGTTTTATCATGCACCATGCACATTTCTTGCTCAGCACCGATACGAGTGATTCCAGTTTCGAACCAATCATTTTCGAGCATATATTCCATTGCTCGAACATCATTTAGAAGTAAGCGCACAAAGTTTTGCATTTGCGCGTCGTCTTGAAGTAAGGATACTTTTTGTTCACCCATTGTGGTTAGTTGGTTTTATTTTGATAAATTAACACGTGGTGGTCTGCTTTAGCTGACCTGGAAATGTGAGCACAGCGAATTTATTTTTCTTAAAATTATTGAGTAATCGTCAATAATAATTCATCTTTTCTTTTGAAGAAAAATTCGCTGCGCTCCTTTTTTAGGTCAGCTAAAGCAGACCGCCACGTGATTGTTGCTATACAATTTAGTCTTAACATTCTATTATTGTTGCACAAATCGTAAGTTTGTACGTTAAGGTAATAAAGTTGTTAAAAATAATTGACATGAAAAAAATATTTTGGCTTGTTCTTCCATTTGTTTTCCTTTTTTCTAATTGTAAAAAGGATGAAAATATTCTATTTGAAATGGAATACTTCTATGATTTTACAATTACTGCAGGGTTAAATCCATTTTCGGGAACTCATATTTTTGAAGTGACAGATATTCCATCTTTGTCTGATGCTCTTTTTAATCAAAATGGAATAACAGCTGAAGAACTTAGTGCCATCAATCCTGGAACGGCAGTTCTGCGAGGGGTTTTTGCTAATCCTGAGAACGGTTATATTCAAGAAGTTTCTGTGAAAATATTTTCTAAGGAAGATCCGACGATTGAACGAGAAGTTTTTTATCGAGATCAAATTTCGCTTAATGCTTCTGGAGATTTAGGATTGATTGGAACTTTGGTGGATGCAAAAAGTTATTTAGAAAAAGATGATTTTGGTATTCGAATAGAGTTGAGGTTAAGAGATATTTCGCCTGAGACGATTGAGATGAGATTGGATTTTAACTTTTTTGCGAAGTAGTTTTTTTTGGAAAAAATAAAAGGGGCAACCACTTAGCTTAGTTGGTTTTGTTTTGAAAAATAATTGACATGAAAAAAATATTCCTACTAGTTCTTCCATTTATTTTTCTTTTTTCTAATTGTAAAAAAGACGATAACATCTTATTTGAAATGGAATATTTCTATGATTTTGAGATTAGAGCTGGGTTGGGTCCACTTTCAGGAACTCATTTTTTTGAGATTTCAGACATTCCATCTTTGTCCGATGCGTTGTTTAGTCAGAATGGAAAAACAGCAGAAGAGCTTAATGCAATCAATCCTGGAACAGCCGTTTTACGAGGTATTTTTGCTACTCCTGATAATGGATACATTCAAGATGTTTCGGTAAAGATATTTTCGAAAGAAGATCCGACGATTGAAAGAGAAGTATTTTATCGAGATCAGATCGCACTTAATGCATCGGGTGATTTAGGATTGATTGGAACTTTGGTAGATGCAAAAAGTTATTTAGAAAAAGATGATTTTGGTATTCGGATAGAGTTGAGGTTAAGAGATATTTCGCCTGAGACGATTGAGATGAGATTGGATTTTAACTTTTTTGCGAAGTAGTTTTTTGGAAAAAAAAATGCCTAAGGCTCTGCGCAGCGACATTCAGAATTTTCAAGTATTTATAAAAAAACATTGTACCTCCATATAAATCTTTAAATCTACTAATGAGATTTTTCACATAGCAACTAAATCCTTTTACATAAGCATCCTGTCTTACTTTTTGCTTTCAAAAAATATTTGCCCGCCCAATGAATACTTTCGCATAATGATTTAATCCTTTTGCATAAACATCCTGTCTTACTTTTTACTTTTAAAAAACATTTGGGCATACAAATAAAAAATATGCATGCCCATCTTTTTTTAATTATAAACTTCCTCTACCAAAAGGTGTTGCGAGAGAAAAAAATGAAACATCTCTTTTTATTTAAACCTTTTCCCAAAATTACTATTTCATTAAATGAGTAAAACTAACTTTTCATGATCTTATTTTTTCCCATGAAAAAGCCCTAATTTAGCTTCCTTATTTTTATAATAAATTTGATCAAAACTTCCTCACTTTATGGCGACCAAAAAAGCTGCTGCTGTTCTTAGAAAACCTACAACATCCAAACAATTGGATGGTATTTATATCAAAGGTGCTCGTGGCAATAATCTGAAAAATGTGGATTTGATGATTCCTCGCGACAAATTGGTTGTCGTGACTGGCGTTTCTGGTTCTGGGAAATCTTCCATTACCATGGATACATTGTATGCCGAAGGTCAGCGACGATATGTGGAAAGTTTGTCGAGTTATGCAAGGCAGTTTTTGATGCGAATGAAAAAGCCGGAGGTGGACTATATCAAAGGGATTTGTCCAGCCATTGCCATTTCACAAAAAGTAAGTACTCGAAATTCTCGATCTACGGTTGGTTCCTTAACTGAAATTTTTGACTACCTGAGATTATTATATGCTCGGATTGGAAAAACCATTTCGCCAGTTAGCGGAAAGGAAGTTAGAAAGCATGAAGTGCAAGATGTGGTCGATTTTATTCAAAGCAATGATGAAGGAGAAAAAGTACAACTCTTTATTCCTTTGCAACAAAAGTATAAAGACCGAACCTTGAAACAAGAACTTTCTTTTTTATTGCAAAAAGGTTTTACCCGAATATATTATAACAAAGAACTCAAACGAATCGAAGATATCTTAGAAGATAAAAAAATCAAACTCGACAAGACGGTTGATTTTTTCATCAAAAAAGATGTTAGAATTTTGATCGATAGATTTGCCATTAGAGCTGATGATGATATTGAGCATGTGCAAAGGATTGGTGATTCGGTACAAACTGCTTTTTCCGAAAGTGAAGGAGAGTGCATCGTCGATGTGATGGGGAAAAAGAAAAAAGAATTTAACAATCGTTTCGAGTTGGATGGAATGATTTTCTTGGAACCGACGCATCAATTATTCAATTCCAATAATCCTTACGGTGCTTGTCCAGTCTGTGAAGGTTTTGGAAAAACGATGGGCGTGGATAGAAATAAAGTTATTCCTAATCCGTCACTTTCTGTTTTTGATGGAGCGGTGGCTTGTTGGAAAGGAGAAAAATTAGGACGATGGTTGGACTTGTTTTTAAGTGCTGCGCACAAATTTAATTTCCCCGTTCATCGCCCTTGGCAAGATTTGACAAAGGAGCAAAAGAAATTAGTTTGGGATGGAAATGAATACTTCAATGGCATCCATGAATTCTTTGCGGAACTAGAAGCGAAAACTTATAAAATTCAAAACCGAGTTATGTTGGCTCGCTACCGAGGAAAAACAACTTGCCATAATTGTGATGGTGGTCGGTTACGCCCCGAAGCAACTTATGTAAAAGTTGGCGGCATTTCAATTTCAGAATTAACCGACATTCCACTCGATGAATTATTAGTTTTTTTCCAAAAATTAAAACTCAACGCTAACGATAAAGAAATCGCGAAACGACTTTTAGTTGAAGTAGAAAATCGATTGCAATTTATGCTCGATGTTGGACTGGGATATTTGACGTTGAGTAGAAATTCTGCAACACTAAGTGGTGGAGAAACGCAACGAATTAATTTGACTCGAACCCTGGGAAGTAACTTGACGAGTTCGCTTTATATTTTGGATGAGCCGAGTGTTGGTTTGCATCCAAGAGATACGGGTCGTTTAGTCAAGGTGTTGAAGTCGCTGCGAGATTTAGGAAATACTGTGGTCGTGGTGGAGCATGAAGAAGACATCATCAAAAATTGCGATTACTTAATTGACATGGGCCCAGAGGCTGGAATTCATGGTGGTGAAGTTGTTTTCGCAGGTGATTATAAAGATATCTTTAAATTAGCCAAGGACAGTTTGACCACAGCATATATGAGTGGTCGAATGGAAATTCCAGTTCCAAAGATTCGTCGGAAATTTACCGATGCAATCGAAATCAAAGGAGCGCGTCAAAATAACTTGCAAAATGTAAATGCGAAATTCCCACTCAATACTTTGACTGTCGTGAGTGGCGTTTCAGGTTCTGGAAAAACGACTTTGGTTAAACAAATTTTGTATCCTGCCTTGAAAAGACATTTGGGCGAACCTTATCCAATTGCACCTGGTGTTCATGATGAGTTGACTGGAAGTTTGAAAAGAATTACTCAAGTCGAGATGGTGAATCAAAATCCAATTGGTAAATCTTCTCGTTCCAATCCCGTTACTTACGTCAAAGCTTACGATACTATTCGAGCGTTGATGTCCAACCAGCAATTGTCAAAAATCCGAGGTTACCTCCCGAAACATTTCTCATTCAACGTGGATGCAGGACGTTGCGAAACTTGTAGCGGCGATGGCGAGCAAGTCGTAGAGATGCAATTCTTAGCTGATGTTCGATTGGAGTGCGAAGAGTGCAAAGGCCAACGATTTAAAGCAGAAATATTGGACGTCAGATATAAGGATAAAAACATTTTTGAAATCCTCAATTTAAGTATTGAAGAAGCACTCGACTTTTTTGCGGAAGCAAAAGATGTGGTGAAAAAGATTCGACCACTTTTTAATGTCGGTCTAGGATATATTAAATTGGGACAGTCCTCCTCTACCCTTTCAGGAGGAGAAGCACAACGAGTAAAGTTGGCTTCTTTTTTAACGAAAGAAAGAACGACGGAAAAGATTCTTTTTATTTTTGATGAACCGACAACTGGTTTGCATTTTCATGATATTCAAAAATTATTGGACGCCCTTAATGCTTTGGTAGAAAAAGGTCATACTGTTCTTGTTGTCGAGCATAATATGGAAATTATCAAATCTGCAGATTGGGTAATTGACCTTGGACCTGGTGGTGGTAAGGAAGGTGGAAATTTAGTCTTTCAAGGAATACCTGAGGATCTGGTAAAAGTAAAAGAAAGTTTTACTGGACATTATTTGAAGGAGAAATTGTAGATTTCTTTTTTCAAAAAAATTAAAAGCGCATTTCTTTAGCAAAAGAAATGCGCTTTTTTTATTTGGTAAAATTTTACTGTCGATACTTAAATTCAATTTCTTTTCCACCATTGATAATAAAATTTTGGATAAAATCTTCATCACTCATCGCACCACTTTCGCTCTTCAATCTAGTCAAGTATTTTTCAAAAAAAGAAAGCGTTTCTTGAAAATTCATTTTCCAACCTTCTCCTTCTTTTTTGGAAAATTGAACGCTAGATTGAACATAAGTATGTGCATTTGGATTGACTTTATAGTTAATGATCGCAGTCGCGATTCGATCATTCGCTCTTTCCAATTTGTGGAATTTATATCGCTTTCGGTTATCCACCCCGATCGGTCCAAAATCAGCGAGATTAGCTATCGAAATCACATCTTCCAATTCAATAATCGATGTAGAATCACTCGGCCCCATCATTTCTAAAACCTGAACCATATATCTGGTAGAAAGTGGATAAAGTGAACTATTGCAGTAATTTCGGATATCATTTTTTTTTCTTGAAGCTGCAACTCTTCCCATTTCTGAAAAATAATTTACTGATCCTTCGTCCAACATTTTGATCAAGGGTGCTGCTGCTTGATAATTTTGAATAGAGCTAAAGGTTGTTTTGATTTCTTCCTCTGCATTCCCGCAGCTAAATAGAAAAAAAACTAAACTAAAAAGGAGAACGTTTTTTGACATCATTTTAATTTTTTATTGTTAAGTAGTACCTGTTGATAAAATTACATTTCCAATAAAGTTTATTCGAAACGAAATCCTCTAATCTTCAACGCCCATCGAATAAAGTCTATTTAAATTATTTAAAAATGTCTGCTAAAACAACTTAAATGAAAAGCTAAAATAGTAAACATAAAATGCTATTGGATTTTTTTCTTTATTAAAAATTCAAGTTATTTAAAATTGTTGTATTTTTAATTTAGAAAAACTATATAAGACATTTCTACATACCCCTTAATACATAAAACCAATGATTTATTTAATTATGCGTCCATCTCTAAAATGCTTGACTAAGCAATATTCGCGCTTCATTTTTCAAAAGTTATTTCTTTTATTCCTTCTGATCATCTTCCATTCCTCATTCATCTTTGCTCAGAATGATTGGAAAAACGAATACGATATACATTTTCAAAATTGGGAACACTTTCAAGATAAGAAAGATTACAATCGAGCTATCGAACAGGCAGAAAAAGCATTTTTAATCGCAGAAAAAAATAACCAAAAAGAATTAATGGCGAAAGCATTAAGCAAGGAAGGCGAATCATTATTAAAAAAAACCAAACGAGTAAAAAGAAATAGAAAACTTGCCGAAGAAAATTTTTCAGAATGCTTATACCTTTTAACTAACTCTAAAAATTCATCTTTAAAAATAGAAGTTTTAGAACAACTCAAGTTGATTGCTCAGCAACAAAATGATATTCCAAAGGCTACGATGTTCAATGCTCAAATTGAAAAAATAAAAAACATCAACTACGCTCAACAACAAAATCAATCACTCGAATTAAAAAAAGAAAAACTAGAAGGACAAGTCACTCAACTAGCAGACAAAACAGAAATATTAACTCTCCAAAGAGAAGCGCTAACTCAAAGAGTAAATTCTTTAACTCAAGCTCAATTGGAATCTCAATTAGTGATCGCTTTGCAAAAAAATCAAGTTGATTCTTTTCGATATAAAAATATGACGGATTCTCTTTTACTTCATCAAAGTGAATTGGTACTTGCCGAGCAAGCTTCTAAACTAGAGTTGCAAAAAAGTCAAATTGATTTACAAGAGAGTCAAATTGATCTACACACTAGTCAACGAAATTTCGGATTTGCTTTAGTTGCCATTATCGGAATTCTTGCCATTGGAGCAATTGCAAGGTATTTGGAAAGCAAAAAACATTTCACCATTTTGAGTTCTAAGAATAAAATGATTGAATTGGAAAGAAATAAAGCAGAAGAATTATTACTCAATATTTTGCCCGCAGTCGTTGCGAATGAATTGAAAATAAATGGTACAGCTCAAGCTAAAAGATTTGACAATGCTACTGTCTTCTTTTCTGATTTTAAAAATTTTAGTGGAATCGCCAAGTCTCTTTCTCCCGAAAAGTTAGTGCATGAGTTGGATTATTATTTTAAAGCTTTTGACAAAATTATTGGAAAATATAATATCGAAAAAATTAAAACAATTGGAGATGCTTATATGTGCGTCAGCGGGTTGCCGGAAGAAGACGCTAATAATGCGATGGAAATGTTGAAGGCTGCACTCGAGATTCAATCATTTCTCCAAAAGTTAAAAATAGAAAAGACAAAAAATAACGAACCATTTTTTGAAGCAAGGATAGGACTACACACCGGCCCGTTAATCGCTGGTGTAGTTGGTTCCAAAAAATTCGCTTACGATATATGGGGAGACACCGTTAATGTTGCAGCAAGACTAGAAGCTAGTGGAGAAGTTGGAAAAGTCAATATTTCTTCTACAACTTATAACTTGATTAAAGGAAAATACAAATGTACCTCAAGAGGGAAAGTTGCCATAAAAAACAGAGGAGAAGTGGAGATGTTTTTTGTTGGAGTAAATAAAGAATAAAAAAAACCTATCATTGTGATAATTAAAACAAAATAAAAAATGGACTTATTTTCAATTATTACAATCCTCACCGTCCTTTCCGCTTTGTTCGGTTACATCAATGTTCGGTATTTAAAACTGCCTGATACGATTGGTCTGATGGTGATTGCGATCATTTTCACATTAGGGATTATTGCTTCTAGTTATTTTAATTCTACTCTTCATGATATTGCGAGGAATCTAATTTCCCAAATTGACTTTAAGACCGTACTCTTGGATGTGATGTTGAGTTTCCTACTTTTTGCAGGAGCGATGCATACTAATTTTGATCAATTGAAAGTCCAGCGCTATCCGATTTTGATGTTTGCAACAATGGGTATTTTGGTTTCCACATTTTTAGTTGGTGGGGCTTCATACTTTTTGTTAGGTGCGATGGGACTACATGTTGAATTTATTCATTGTTTATTATTTGGCGCATTGATTTCTCCAACTGACCCGATTGCTGTTTTAGGTATTCTAAAAAAAGCCAATGTTCCTAAAAAACTAGAAACAAAAATTGTAGG
>CALJOK010000032.1 GCA_937981555.1 uncultured Saprospiraceae bacterium | reverse complement strand
TTTGAATCTAAAAAATATACCATTACAAATGATATCTCTTCTCGTTTAGAAGAATTGGTAAAACTTATGAATGAATTTCCTGCATTGAAGATCGAAATAAATGCTCATACAGAAAGTCTTGGCGATGATCGAGAAAATATGGTTTTTTCCATCAAGCGAGCGACGGCTACAGCAGGTTATCTGATTCGAAGAGGAATCGGAACAGACCGAGTAAAAGTGATGGGATATGGTGAAACTCAATTACTCAACCATTGTGGCAATGGGGTGACTTGCAGTCCAGAAGATCATGCAATAAATCAAAGAGTGGAGTTGAAGATTTTGAGGCAGTAGAAGGGAAACGGTTGACGGACGCTTCGCTTGACGGTTGCAATGCAATGAATAAAAAAAAGCTATTTCGAGTATTCGAAATAGCTTTTTTTAATCCCTCAAGCGAAGCGCTCGTCCACCGTTTTCTAATATCCCCAAACGAGATAAGTCGCTCCCCATGTGAATCCACCACCAAAAGCAGCGAGAATTATTTTATCTCCTTTTTTCAACTGACTTTCATAATCCCACAAGCAAAGTGGTAATGTTCCTGCAGTCGTATTTCCATATTTTTGGATATTCATCATAACTTTTTCCATCGGAAAATCTAGTTGGCTGGCAACTGAAGTGATGATTCGAATATTCGCTTGATGTGGCACCAACCAATTAATATCATCATTCGTCAAATCATTTCTTTCCATCACATCTTTAATTGCTCCAGACATTCCTTTGACCGCAGCTTTAAAAACTGGGCGACCTTCTTGGTAAACATATTGCTCGCCAGCAGCCAATGTTTCAGGTGTGTGAGGCTTAAGTGAACCTCCCGCAGCCATATTCAAAAATTCTCGACCTCCTCCATCTGATTTTAAAACAGAATCTTGAACTCCCGTTGCCTCTTCCGTTGGTTCAAGCATTACTGCCCCGCCTCCATCTCCAAAAATGATACAAGTCGAACGATCCTTATAATTAATAATGGACGACATTACATCTAATCCGACGATTATCACTTTTTTATGAGAGCCCGATTCTACAAATTTAGAACCTGTAGTTAAAGCATATAAAAAACCTGAGCAAGCAGCATTAATATCAAATCCAAAAGAATTTTTAGCGCCTACCTTATCAGCAATGGTATTGGCTGTATCTGGAAAAACTCGGTCACCGGTGATTGTTGCACAAATCAACATATCTACTTCTTCTGGTTTGGTGTTCGTTTTTTCCAATAAACCTTTGACCATTTCTACCCCCATATCTGAGGCAGCCCAACCTTCTTTTTTGAGGATTCGACGCTCCTTGATTCCTGTTCTACTTTGAATCCATTCGTCGTTGGTGTCGACCATCGTTTCGAGCTCTTTGTTCGTCAAAACATAATCTGGCACATAGCCGTGAACACCTGTGATAGTTGCGAATTTTTTTGACATGGTTTAATCTATGATTGTTTGTAAATACTTAGGAGTCAGCAGTCAGGTTGGTCGCTGCGCTCTCGGTCAGGAGCTTTTTGTTTTCCCCAAAATTTGAATACATAATCTTACAAAAAATGTAAACCGCAAAAAACTTCTGACTCCTCAAATAGATACGATTGTTTAATAAAAATCGGGCGCAAGTTAACGAAAAAGGAGCAAGTCGGGAAATGCTTTGAGGAGAATGTTTTTCTAACCATTGGTTTTGGATGTTGTAAATAAATAGTATAAAGTTTTGGGAAGAACAAAAAGCCCTTGACTCCTGACCGAGAGCAAAGCGACCAGCCTGAATTCTGACTTCTACATAAAATATTATAAAAAATCATAAATGGTATGTTGTTTGTATATGTAGTCATGTATTCAATTTTAAACTACTATGAGAAAGTCAGGCGATGAATGAACATCCCCCCGTTCATTCAGCCATGAATTTTCAGTTTAAAAAATAATTACAACATTTTCACCACCTCCCACAACTCATTTCCATAATTGAAATCATCCAAATTAGATGGATGTACTTTTAGATAATTCCGAATAAAGGATTACGAATTTTGAATGATTTATAACCTTCTTTTTTAGAAGTTTTTTTTCATACAAAACTCAAATGTTTAGTTTTCAATTTTTCATAAAAAACTGAAAACCAATCACTTATAAAAGTGCAAACATCAATAATGATATATTTTTTTACACTAAAAAAACAAGCATTATGAGATCACTATTTTTCTTATTGCTGGCAAGTTTGCTTTTGATGTCGGCTAAAAATCCACCATCAGAGGGAATTGAATTTTTCCAAGGTTCTTTCACTTCAGCTAAATTAAAAGCATCGGAAGAAGGTAAATTATTCTTCTTAGATTTTACAGCAAGTTGGTGTACACCTTGTAAATGGATGGAAGAAACGACATTTACTGATCCAACTTTAGCAGCTTATGTAAAAGAAAATTATGTGGCACTCCAAGTGGATATTGATGACTTTGATGGCTATAATTTGAAACAAAAATATAACATTCAGATCTTACCATCATTGCTTGTTTTTAATTCTTCGGGGCTACTTTTAGGACAATATCAAGAGTCACTTTCACCTTCTAATATGTTGGGCATTTTGCAACAATATGATCAACCGGTGAATCGAATGGCAGCTCGTCCTTCAAGAGCGAGAATTGCAAAAGTTACTGATCGAAAAAAATTGGCTCCAAAAATAAGAAGAACTCAACCTCAGGTTTCCATTCCAGTTACTCAAGAGAATACACCTCAAGAAAAAATGGAATTGCCTGCTACTTTTATGGCAAGTCAGCCTGCTACAACTACGATAGATTATACTTCCAATCGCCCAGCAGCAGTAGGAAATATTTCAAGAAATAGATTGATCAAAAAGAAAGAAAAACAACTCGTTTCTTTCGAAGAGAACAATCAAAGACTACAACCAAACTTACGTACTATGCCGACTACGATTCCAACTCAAGAAGATTATTTTGAGGAGGAGATGGAGGAAGCACCAACTCTAACTAGAGAGAAACCTAATGCTCATGTTTCGAATCTAGATCTCAATACGGATAGTGGCGAGGGATTGTACAGATTTAATGTACTACGCCAACATTCTACAGGATTTAGTATTCAAGTGGGCGCTTACGCTGAGTATAGCAATGTCTTGCAACAAGCATCTTTGTTTCAACAACAATTTGATGAGCCTGTCATTGTTCATATCTCTAAAAACAGGAATCGTACCTTGTATAAATTGATGCTCGGGGAGTTTGATACTCGTACTGCGGCAATAGATTTTATGAGAGCGGTTCAAGCAAAGGGAATGGAAGGAATCATTAAAGATCTTTCCAACCATTAAAACTAATTTGCTTAGGAAACGAATTAGGGGAGGAAGCTTGGCTTTCTTCCTTTTTTTTTGATAGAACGCAGATGACACGGATCGAGCGAATGTAAGCGGATTTGACGATTGGAGGTGTTATGGATTTTTCTTATTTATATTGTGATCGTCAAATCTGTGGAAATCCGCTCGATCTGCGTTATCCGTGTTCCATTCATTTTTTTTTGAAAAAAAATTAAATCCAATTCTTACTTTTGACAAAAAAAATCATGCTGATAAAAAATATCAAAACATTAGTCGGAGTCGATGAAGATTTTTGTCAAGTAAAAAAAGGAGCAGAGATGAAAAATCTTCCCACGATCAACAATGCTTGGCTATTGATCGAGAAAAATAAAATTGCTGATTTTGGAAAAATGGAAACTTGTCCTGAGCGAAATGATGACATAATTGATGCATCGGGAAAAATGATTTTTCCTTCTTGGTGCGATTCTCATACTCATTTAGTTTTTGCAGGAAGTCGGGAAGGAGAATTTCGAGATCGAATCGAAGGACTTTCGTATGAAGAAATTGCAAGGCGAGGTGGTGGCATTTTAAATTCGGCGAAACGACTTCGGGTAACACCAGAAGAAGATTTATTGGAGCAAGCTTGGACTCGATTGGAAGAAGTGAAAAATTTTGGGACGGGAGTCATTGAAATAAAAAGTGGCTATGGGCTTACAGTTGAGAGTGAACTAAAAATGCTTCGAGTTATTCGAAAATTAAAAGCGATTTCTCCTTTAAAAATTAAATCTACATTTTTAGGAGCACATGCTTTACCACCAGAGTTTAAGGAAAATAGAAATGGATATATTCAATTGATTATCAATGAATTACTTCCTCAAATAGCTGACGAAGGCTTAGCCGATTATATTGATGTCTTTTGTGAAAAAGTAGCTTTTTCTCCTGCTGAAACGGAGCAAATTATGGAAGCTGGTTCGAAGTATAATTTGAAACCAAAAATTCATACTAATCAATTTAATTGCATGGGTGGAATTGAAGCAAGTGTAAAACATGGAGCAATTTCCGTCGATCATTTGGAAGTAGTCAATGATGCTGAAATTGAGGTTTTAAAAAACTCTAATACCATGGCGACCTTGTTGCCTTCTGCTCCATTTTTTATCAATGACCACTACCCTCCTGCTAGGAAATTAATTGATGCGGGTTTACCTGTGGCTTTAGCAACTGATTTCAATCCAGGTTCTACGCCTTCGGGGAGGATGTCATTTGTGGTTTCTTTGGCTTGCATCAAAATGAAGATGTTACCAGAAGAAGCCATCAATGCTGCTACCATCAACGGAGCTGTTGCGTTGGAATTGCAAAATGATTTTGGTAGTATCGCAAGGGGAAAAGTGGCGAATGTTTTTATTACAAAACCGATGTCTTCGATTGCGTTTTTGCCTTATTCGTTTGGAAGTAATTTAGTGGAGACGGTTATTTTGAATGGAGAAATTAGTTAAAAGGTTTATTAGATAATTAGTCAAACGGGATTTTACAATTTAGTTTCACATCACGCCTGATTCCCAAATAAACCGATCAACTATTTAACTTATTTTCCTGAAAAAAAACTTGGCAAAATAGTTGAATTTAAAGAGTATCCCCTATTCACAACTAGATAACCTACCAGAAAGAATCATCTACTAAAAAATGATGATTTGCCTATTATTTTGCATAACCATTGAGCAATATTTGGAGTTGAAAATCGTTATTTATGCGATCTTCAAGAGAGGGCTTTTTGTATGGATTCTTTGAAAAATTTATTTTTGCCAAATATCCGTCAAAAGCTTTAAACCTAAGACTAACGAGGGCAGCCAAATATTCTAAGACAGCATCTCTAATTTAAACGATTTTTCGAAAAAAAAATATTAGAGAAAACCTCCATTCCTTTAATCTATAAATATTAGAATTGTTCGTAACCTATTCCTATTTTTGTGCTTTAATTGCGCTAAAAATTTTAGGTATGTTTTTTTAAAAATAAATTAACCGATCCTAATTCCCCATGGTTTCAAAAAATAATAAATTAAAGATGTTAAAACGTTTATTCCCAATCACCCTGTTGACATTTATGGCAACGGTTGCTTTTGCTCAAAATCCGCAACCAGCTGGAATTGCAACTTCTGATTTTTCTAATCAACCCGAAGGTATTTTAGCTTGTGCTCCTGGAGCAGGAAATGAAGCAGGTACTATTTCATTAGGACCATTTGTTGGTTCAAGTAATGATGTAGATTTTGATACAATGTATTTGTGTTTTAATGACCAAATATTAATCGACCACGATGCGGGTACTGAGGATTTCTCAGGAGATCCAATTACTAGTTCTCCTTCAGGCATTGGATATGCAGTTTATGACTGCCCACCGAGTGCTGCCTTTAATGGTGAATTAGCAACTATCCAAACAGATCCTTGTGTTACAAATAACCCTCCTCCAACTGGGGGTGCTGTTCTTCCATACATTGCAACACCACCAAATACAACAGGTGATATTCTTTTTGATAATGATGGCGGAATCCAAAATTTCTTTAATGCTGGTGCTCCTGTTTTAAAATGGTTTGCACCAATCACTTATGATTCTCTTTCAATAAATACTGGAGTTGGTTTTGCCAACTATGAAGGATTACCAAGTGGTCCATGCGTAGATGTAAATGAACAAGAAGCATTTGCCGTAGTTTACTTAAATGAAATTACAGCGACAAACCAACAAACATCATTTCCACCTGCAACAGGAGAACCTGTTAGTAATTGCTTTGGAGCATTTGATATTGCTGGAGGACTTCCTGAATTTGATAATAATGAGTCTTATAATATTTCGATTACTTTAAATGGTAATCCTGCCGTTACAGGTACTTTGGTTAGTGTGGTAAATGGATTAGCTAAATTTAGAATTACAGAACCAGGATTATATGATATTTCAATAACTGATGGAAAAGCTTGTCCTGCTAACTTCCAAATGGATATGGCTGGATGTACTGCTTTGGGAACAGATATTGACAATGTAACAGCACTTCCTGCTTCAACTGTTTGTGTTCCGTTTTATGCACAAGACTTTACAAATATTTTTTCTTTCCAATATTCTATTCATTGGGATCCAACTATTTTATCATTTGCGAATGCCAATTTTGTGAATCCTGATTTGAATAATGTGGATTTAAATTTCAATACAGTTGGAATAGATGCTTTGACTTCTTCCTTCTTTTATTTTTCAGGAACCTCGGTAACCGTTCCTGATGGAGATCCACTTTTTGAAATATGTTTTAATGTTCTGGGACCAGTAGGTTCTTCAAGTCCAATTACGATAGATGGAAATCCAACCATTATAGATGTAGCTGATGGAGGTGGTGTTTATTTAGGATTCACTTCAACGGCTGGATCAGTTACAATTGTAAATCAAGCTATTTTTGATATTACAATTACACCAAATGATGTGAGTTGTAATGGACTATCTGATGGGAGTATTGATTTTACGATAAATACGCCAAGCGGAGGAACTGCACCCTATAATATTGGATATTCAGAAGTGGGTAACCCTGCTAATAATGGTTCAATTACAGGTGTAAATGATGGTCAGATGGTTTCTCAACCAGGTTTACCTGCAGGAACTTATGCTTTAACCATTGCTGATTCTAGTGTTCCTCCTGTAGTTGACTTGGATACTATTTTGATTGAAGAGCCACCGATCTTAGGAGCGAGTATTTCTGTTTCTCAACCTATTTTATGTTTTGGAGATACCAATGGTTCTTTTACTGCTGATGTAATTGTCGGTGGAGTAATTGTTTCTAATCCAGGGCCAGAATATACTTTTTTATGGACTCCGGGAAATATCGCGACTCAAACTATTCCGAATGTCAATCCTGCATTAGGAACATATGCAGTTACTATAACTGATGGAAATGGTTGTGAAGCTGTCGCTAGTACCACTCCTTCGCAACCTTCTGAATTAACAGTAGGTGTGATGGTTACAGATGCTGCTTGTTCTGGAATTGATAATGGAGAAATTGAAGC
Organism: uncultured Saprospiraceae bacterium; assembly: GCA_937981555.1. Classification (GTDB taxonomy): domain Bacteria; phylum Bacteroidota; class Bacteroidia; order Chitinophagales; family Saprospiraceae; genus CAJQQY01. The sequence continues at coordinate 11,250 of CALJOK010000032.1, read as the reverse complement.
TACAGGAATGGGTGGAGTATCTGCTGGAACTTATTCTTACGCATGGAGCACAACTCCAATTCAAACTACTCAAATTGCTACCAATCTTGGAATTGGAACTTATACCGTTACGATTACTGATGATAATATGTGTGAGGCTACTGCTACAGGAACGGTAAGTGCGGCTACAATAATTTTTGCTAATTCAGTTGTTCAAGATGTTCAATGTAATGGTGCAGATGATGGTGCTATTTTTCATGCGCCGAGTGTAATTGGAACAAATAACGGAGGATACACTTATCAATGGTCTCCAAATGTTTCAACGATGAGTAGTGGTTCGCCGCTTGCTCCTGGAACATATACAACGACGATTACTGATGCTCTAGGTTGTAATATTGATACAACAATTACTATCTCAGAACCAGACGCTTTAGTCATTGATGGGATGGTGAATACAACTGATGAAACATGTGCTGTAGGAGGAAATGATGGAACTGCTTCTGTCAATGTGATTGGAGGAACACCATTTCCTAATGGAACTTATACTTATAATTGGACCTGTTGTGTAGGTGTAGATGCAAATTCTGTCAATAATGTTCCTCAAGGAAATTATGTTGTTACCATTGAAGATGCAAATGGATGTGAAACTTTCGCTCCATTTACGATTAATCCTCCTTCACCTCCAACAATTGTTTCTTTTGATTCAATACCTGTACCGTGTCCTTCTTCAACAACTGGAGAATTGACCGTAAATGCAACTGAAGGAAATACACCTATTACAGGTTACTCTTGGACTTTTCCAAATGGAACAAACGCAAACGGTCAAACGATTAGTAATCTTGGACCTGGAACTTATACTGTAACTGTAACCGCTGCAGATGGTTGTGTAGCTATTGACTCTGCAACTCTTTTTGCACCTGAACAATTATTGTTAGTACAAACTTTACCAACTGATCCTTCTTGCTTTGGACTAGATGATGGAACAGCTACAGTTCAAATGTCAGGAGGTACCATGCCATATGCTTATCAATGGTCTACCAATGCAGGTAGTTCAACAAATTCAGCAGTTCCTAATTTACTTGCGGGAACTTATACGGTAACTATTACTGATGACAATCTGTGTGACCAAGTAGTTACTGAAGTCATCTTAGAGGATCCAGCAGAAATTGATATTGACTTTACAGACAGTTCTGGTGTAAGTTGTTTTGGTCAAGTAATAGATTGTGATGGGTCAGCAATGGCTCTTGCTTCTGGAGGAGGTACAGGTACTAATATTTATACTTTTGTTTGGTCTTCTGGCGAAATTGAAACAGCCATGAATAGTACCGCAACCCAACTTTGTCAAGGAATACAATATGTTACAGCTACTGATGGTAATAATTGTTTCGCAATAGATTCCGTACTGATTTCTGCGCCACCTCCTTTAGGATTTGATCTACCAATATTAAATCAACCAACTTGTAATGGTGACTCGGATGGATCTATTACTGCAAATGGAGATGGAGGAGAACCAGCTTATACTTTTGAATGGGATAATGGAACAACAGATATTACTTTAGCTAATATTCCAGCTGGCGATTATCCAATTACAGTTACTGATATGAATGGATGTTTATTTGACACAATTTTCACATTAGATGAACCAGATATCTTGATCGCCATTGTTGACAGTACTGAGAATGTAACTTGTAGTGGAGACTCTGATGGTTTTATTCAAGTAGACTTTACTGGGGGAAATGGTGATCCGATGACTTATACTTGGTCAGGCGGATTGACTAGTACTACAAATTCTGTGAGTGGTTTAGCTCCGGGAACCTATACAGTTACCGTGGAAGATGCGAATGGTTGTTCAGCAGAAGTAAGTCAAGTTATTACAGAACCGATTCCTGTTTTCGGATTTATACCTACACCTGAAGAACCAATTTGTAATGGTGACCAAACTCTTTTAACTGTAGAAACTGCAGGAGGTGGAGTTGGTGGACCTTATACTTTCTCTATTGATGGAGGTCCTGCACAGAATATTGGGACTGCGATTAGTGTATTTGCTGGAGACCACGTTGTTGAAATTTCTGATGGAAATGGATGTACGTACACCGAAGATATCTTTATCAATGAGCCACCTGCAATTATCGTAAACCTTGGCCCTGATGTTGAAATTCAACTAGGTGAATCTATTCAATTAAATGCCATTTTATCTGGAAGTAATGTGCCTATTGATTCGATCATTTGGACACCGATGATTTTTGATTCGACTTCTTGTATGAATTGTTTAAGTCCTACGGTATCTCCACTTGACGATCAAACCTATACGGTTGAAATTTTTGATATCAATGGTTGTAACGGAAGTGATGATATTTTTGTAGAGGTAGATAAAAATAGAAACGTTTATATTCCAAACGTTTTTACACCAAATGGAGATGGATATAATGACGAGTTCCAAGTCTTCTCTGGCCCAGGTGTTACTCAAATTAATTCTATGCAAATATTTGATCGATGGGGAGAAGTTGTTTTCCAAAGAAATAATTTATCACCTTCAGCATTCCCAGATGTAGCGAATGGTTGGGATGGTCGATTCAGAGGAAAAGTCATGAACTCTGGTGTTTTTGTATACTTAATTGAAGTATCTTTTGATGATGGCATTACCTTATTATATCGAGGTGATTTGACCTTGCTTCATTAATACGGATAATGTTTTTTGAATAAAAAAAAGAGAAGCCTGATTTTCAATAATTGAAAATCAGGCTTCTCTTTTTTAGATCAATATTAAGTAGTTGATAAAATAATTTCTTAACTCGATATTCCCACAGGTTTCGGGAACGTAAAAAAGAATGTCGATCCTTCCCCATATTCCGACTCTACCCAAATTTTTCCTCCCATTCTCTGCATTATTTTATGACAAATCGCCAATCCAATTCCTGTTCCTTCATAATCCGTTTTAGCATGTAATCTTTGGAAGATAACAAATATCCTTTCTTTGTATTCCTCCTTTATTCCAATCCCATTATCTTTTATACTAATCAAATATTCGGTTTCTTTTTCTTCACTTCGAATAGTAATTTCTGGAATCGTATCTTTATTTCTAAACTTAATCGCATTAGAAATAAGGTTTTGAAAAAGCTGTGAAAGCAACGACCCAATTCCTAAAATAGAAGGTAACTTATCTGCCTCCAATTTTGTTTTCGTCTCCCCTATCAACAACCTCAAATTCGCTTGACAAATCAATAATGTATCATTCAAATCAATCACTTTTAATTCCTGCGCTCCTCGACCAACTGTTGCGTATTTTAGTAATCCATCCAGCAAATTATTCATTCGCTCTACCCCATCCGTTACATAGTGAAAATAAGTTTGAGTATTCTCATCTAATTCAGAAGCAAATTTCCTATTGATAATTTGAGTGTAGCTTCCGATCATTCGTAGCGGCTCTTTCAAATCATGCGAAGCCACATAGGCAAACTGTTTTAACTCCTCATTCGCTTGCGTCAATTGTTCATTCGCTCGTTCCACCTCTTCCTGTTTTTTCAACAACATGGCCTGCAATTGATTCGCCTGAGTCAATGCTTCAATCTGTTGTTCTTTTTCTCTTGTTGCAAATGTTATTTCTTGATCTAAGATTTGTCTATTCCTTTGTTTCTTCAAATAATCCTCCTGCTTCTCTGCATATAAACTTTTGAATTGAAAGGCATTTTCAAAATCCTTTTTATCCTTATAAAATTCAGCTAGCAAACGATAACAGGCTATTTCATTTTCCTCATTTCTAACTTTTTTAGAAATCTCAATTCCTTCTTTCAAATGTAAAATTGCTGTTTCAAAATCCCCCGAATGATGTGCTAATTTGGCAAAATTCAAGATATTAATCGACTTCGCATTGACATCTCCTAAATCTTCCAATAACTCATTCGCTCGGTCAGCATAACTCATCGCCATTCCAAAATCATTCTCCTCACAACTCAATTTCCCCAAATGCGCCAAAGCCAAAGCGATCATTTCTGTATATTTAATTTCCTCAGCAAGGGCTAAAGATTTTTGGAAATGTTTTTTACTCTCCTCATAAGATTTCTCCTCAAAATGTATATTTCCAATATTATTAAAAATGATCGTCTTCGTCGTATCCACAAGCACTTGATCATATTTTTCGACCACCGCTTGATAGTTACTCAGCGATTCTTGTGGATTAAATAATCTAGCGTAAATGGTTCCTAGGTTAATTAAATTCTGAGCAGTTTGTCGATCAAATTGAATTACTTTAGATTTCTCTAAACTAGAATAAAAGTATTCAATCGCAGATTTATAATCTAATCGCGTCGCATAATAAACACCTAAATTACTGGTGGCAATAATTTCTTTTTCAATATCTCCATATTCCTGACTGATCGCTAAAACTTCTTTTCCGTATTCTAAAATTTCATTATAATCTTGTTGCTTGATTCGAATTTTACAAAGCAAATTATAAGCCTTAGCTTTTAAAATAGGCTCCTCTTTTTCTTTCAAAAAAGTCAAACTTTTATTAGTCAAATCAGCAGCTTCAGTAAACTGATTTCTCAACATAAAAACCTCTACCTTCGCTAAAAGAGATTGAACTATCCCTGAAGTATTATCTTCCTTTTGACTTTTTTGAAATGCTAATTCAGCATATTTCTGAGCTCGACCTACATCTTTTTTCAATGAATAAAATTCGCTTTTAGTCAAGAAAAAATCTAGTATTCCTCTTTCATTTATAGATGATTCATCTATCGAATCTAATACTTCAAATGCTTTGAAAAAATATTGATCCCCCCCTACATAGCGTCCTTTTGTACAGTAAATTTTTGCAATGAAAATTTTGGAGGAGATTGATTCATCTAAAGAATCATTTTCTTCAGCTTGATTCAAAATAGTTTGAGCGGAATCCAATGCAGCATTTAAATCTTTTTGTAAAAAAGAAATTTTAGCATTCTTTAAGGAAGGATTAATCGATTGGATGATCATTGGAATTAGGGAGTTTGTGAACTAAAAAAAGGTTATTTGCTACGTTGAATTTGCAACAAACAACCTTTTTCTTTGAGTATATTTTTACTGCTGTGTAGTATCTTTCACCTCTTCTGCTACTTGTTTTGGTTTTTCTCTTTCAGCATCTACGAATCCTTTCAGTTCTAACTTAATAGATCTTTTATAATTGGTAAAAACTTTAATATTGGGAATCTGTCGTCCTAATTTACCTGCACTTTTAAACGTAACTGAAATTTTTCCATCTTCTCCTGGAGCAATTGGTTCCTTCGGATAAATAGGAACCGTACAACCACAAGAAGGTTCTACTCGCTTAATGACTAAGTCAGCATTTCCAACATTTTTAAAATAAAAATCATGCTTAACTACATCACCTTGCATAATAAAACCATAATCAAATACCTTCTCAGGGAAATGCATTTTGGCTCTTTTCTTAGGTACTTTTTTTACTACTTTCTTTACCTCTTTTTTCTCTACAGGTTTTTCTACTTTTGGCTCTTCAACCACTTCTTCTTTCACCACTTCCTTTTTTTCTTCCGTTGGTTCAGCTAGTTCTTCAACATCTGTATTAGAAGCTGCGACAACTTTAGGTTCAACAGGAGTAGTCGTTTCATTAGAATTATTAGTTGTCTCTTGAGAAGGACTATCTCCGCCACAAGCGCTAAATAATATTACGATTGTAAAAATTAAACTCGAAAATTTGAGTGATTTTTGAAATTGCATCATAAAATAAAAATTGTTAAAAGATTATGGTTTTCGAGAGTTGAGATTGTTTTCTTTCCCTCAAAAATAGTGATTATTGATTGATTATTGGAAAATAATAGACTTTAATAGTTATCCGTATTACGATCGACTCCTCTGTTTATCTAAAAGGAATCTTAAACGACTTTACTAGTTTCCCTATGATTTTTATGACGTGACTTCTATGCTAAGTGTCACTTTATATTTATTTTATTATTAATTGTTTTTCAAAAAAAAATCACGTTTTACATCCACTTGGTTGTAAAACGTGATTTTTTAAAATGAAGAAAGCCGGTTTGCAATTTTTTTCAAAAAAAAATCATCACCTCAGTACGGTCAAACTCCCCAATTCTATTTTCTCTTCGCCCTGACAATTATAGACAATCCGATAAACACAAACTCCTGGATTTACTTTTTTTCCATTAAAATCTCCAGCCCATTGATCGAAGACATTTTCAGTATAAAATACTCTTCCTCCCCATCGATCAAAAATTTCAAATGAAACGAAATTCACAATGGCATATGGGTTACTAATAAAATATGTGTCATTAACTCCATCTCCATTTGGTGTAAATGCTTCTGGCAAAAGTATCTCATTACAATTCAAACTATCTGCATCAATCACTCTAATGTTAATCGTATCTCTCGCTACACATCCTCCAATTTCCATAGAATCAATTATTGATAAAACGTAAGTTCCATCTTCTGGAGGAGTAATAGTTGTATTAGGATCAGTTGGATCATCTACTCCAAAAGATGGATCTGCTGGAGACCAACTAAACTCATCTGCGCAAGTTGGACTGGTAAAAATATCAACTGAAGTTCCCTCTATAATTAAAGTATCTCTTCGATTTCCAATCACATCTACATCATAAGCAAACTCCTCAACTTCAGAAAGTGGCACCGCACGATTGTACACTCGCAAATCATCTATAAATCCAGCAAACGGAAAATCAACTGTTCCTACACATGGTCCATAACCTAGAATAAGTTCTTCATCATTTTTAGGATTCAAAATCCCTACGGTTGGTTTTTCACCTAATAAAATTCCATCTGCATAAAAATAAACACGATTCCCTTTTTTGATCAAAACGATATGATGCCAGCATCTATCATCATTTAATTTCCCTGCAATAGTTACATTTTTGATAGCATCTTCACCAACAAAGGCTGTGATAAAATTGGTTGCCCCTGTGTATCGAATAGAGATCCCGTTAACATCGTTACAATTTCCCATTTTTGAAAGAATGGTTCGATTGCCATTATAATCAGTTGCTTTAAAAAACATACTTATCGTAAAATCATCATCATCAAAGTAATTATCATAATTACCGATTAAGAAAATTTTATCTTCAAACTCAATACCACTCATTGGAGGGGATTCATATGCTCCTTCCATCACTAATGCCGAATCCTTAACACCACATGCACAGTCAATTCCGTTAGCAAATCCAGTTTGAAAATCAGGAAATGCTGAATTATTGATTCCAGTTACATCCACCACTTCTCCACATTGGTCAAATGTAAAATGTGCTACTAACCCACTTTGAGCATTGCTCTGAAAACTTAGAAATAATAGAATAATCAGGGAAAAATATTTCATCGATAATTGGTATTTTATTTTTTTATAGTGCTTTCTCATTTTATCAAACTAGTGGAGGTAGCTCTTTGTGTTCCAACTCCGTTTCTTGATTTATTTAATCTTTTAAGACGCTCCTTTTCAACCAAATAAAAACGATTTTTATTTAATTTTATTGGAAAAAAATAGAGTTATGAACAATCCGTGCTAATTGAAGGGAAAAAAGTCTAAAAACAGGCTTTCTTACCATTTTTTCATCCAGATTGTTCACACATATATATACTATTCAAACTACGAACCAAAAAGATCACCTAATCCACCTAATCCTGGAGGCATCATATCTTTCATCATTTTTTGTGACTCGATAGCTTCTTGTTCTCCTGCTGTTTTTAAAACTCGATTAATCGCCGCCATCAATAAATCTTCTAATTGTTCCATATCTTCCAAGTCAATTGCTTCTTTTTTGATCGAAATATTAGTGATTTCACGATTAGCATTAGCCGTTACTTCGATAGCTCCACCTTCTACTGACTCTGTCAGAATAATGGTATTTAATTTTTCCTTCATCGCTTGCTGCTTCTCTTCCATATTTCCTAAAAGATCTCCGAACATAATATTTATTTTTTACGGTTGACAATTGACGGCCGACAGTTGAAGACGGACGAATATCGTTTTAATAAAATTTTATTTTAATAATATTGCGCAAAGGTACTTGCTTTGGTTGGAATAAATAAATTTAAGGATTTGATTTTTCGTAGTAGACTTGTCGTATGATTCTCCGAATTATTTATCACGAAAATAAACAACTCGGAGAGTCCTGCTATGTCATACAATCCGTATGTGCTTTTTCAATTGGAGTCAATGAATAAATTGTCTCCACTTCTTCTTCAGAAAGTGCTCGATCATACACTCTTACTTCATCTAGAATTCCTTTAAACCGTTGTACTTTTCCATCAAGACAAGGAGAATTAGAAAAAGATAAAACAGCATCATTACTCAAATCTATTCCACTACACCGCTTAACTGATTTTTGCATAATGCCATTGATATATGTATGAGCTTCTTGACCTTCTCGAACCAAAGTGATGTGGTACCAACCTCCTTCTTCAATGTCTGGAGAAATTTCTCCGTATTTTCTATATTCACTTTGTTGAACCAACGTCTCAATCTTTTTTTGATTTCTATTGAGTAGAAAATCTAAAACAAAATCCTCTTCACAATTTTCTCTTTTGCTAAAAAGGCTTTGTTTATAAAATGAGTATTGATCGGTGCGGATAAAAAAACTAAGCGTAAAGTCTGATGTTGTAAAATACTGATTAACCATGCCATGAAATTCTACATAATCATTCACGCCATCCAAAAGTAATCCATCGTCTTCAATTCCACACCAACAAGTTACATCGCCAAAAAGTAATCCATCTGAATCATTTCCGCTAACATCACGAGCATCGCAATCATTAAAATTATAATGAGCTACTAGTCCATCTTGAAGAGAAGTTGTCTCTGAATCAAAGACAAAAGAAAAGTGAATAATTGCCAAAAGCAATAGGAGGAATATTTGTTTCATGGTTTGCGCATTTCCAATTAAGATACTAGAAATACTTTATTTTTCAAAATGCTCAATTGCCTTCCTCACACTTCCATGTTTTTCTAACAATGCTTTTGCATCTTTTTTGGAAACACTAATTTCATTTTGAATCATGTTAATTCCGCGCTCCCAAAGTTTATCATTCGACAGTTGCATGTCAACCATTTTGTTGCCTTCTACCCTTCCCATCTGAATCATCACCGAAGTACTGATCATATTGAGAATCATCTTTTGAGCTGTCCCTGCTTTCATTCTCGAACTTCCTGTAACGAACTCTGGTCCAACAATAACTTCAATTGGAAAATCTGCAACAGCAGCCAAGGGACTGCCCAAATTGCAAGTGATACAACCTGTGATAATACCATTTTTTTGAGCATCCTTCAATCCATGAACGACATAAGGTGTTGTTCCACTCGCAGCAATTCCAATTACCACATCTTGATCATTCATTTGATATTTTTCTAAATCCTTCCATGCCATGACAATATCATCTTCTGCATTTTCTACCGCATTTCGAATAGCTTTATCTCCTCCTGCAATCAATCCAATGACCCACTCCGGAGAAACTCCAAAAGTAGGAGGACATTCCGACGCATCTAAAACCCCTAATCGTCCACTCGTTCCTGCACCTAGATAAAATAGTCGCCCGCCCTTTTTCATTTTTTCTACAATGATATTGACCAAAGGTTCTACCTGTGGAATAGTTTTTTGAACCGCAAAAGCTATTGTTTGATCTTCAGCATTGATGTTTTCCAGCAATTGCTGAGTTGACATTTTCTCTAAATTTTGATATTTAGAGTCTTGTTCCGTAATTTTTTTCATAAAAAAAAGTTAATACTATAGAATACGAAATTTGAACCGATTTAGTTATTTATCTTTGAATAAAAATTATACTTCTAATGATAAAATATATTTTCTCTTTCTTACTTATCCTTTTTTTACAAAATAACTTAGCTGCACAAAAGCTAATCAATTGGAGCTATTTAGGTGATGTAAAATATGAAGTAGAATATTCAGAAGAGTTAGGATATAATTTGCACATCGCTACTTTTGGAAAATCAATCGCTGACCTCGATGGAAAAGAAGTGATCATTTCAGGTCATATGATTCCACTTGACCCAATGGGTATTTCTTATGTTTTATCACAAAACCCAAATTCAAGTTGCTTCTTCTGCGGTGGTGCAGGTCCCGAAACAGTTTTAGAATTAGAACTAAAACCAAGTGCAATCAAAAGATACGAAGTGGACTCGGTGGTAGAATTTAAAGGTGTTTTGAAATTGAATAAAATTGATGACAAGCATTTGACTTATGTTTTGTTAGAAGCAGAACCTAATTAATTCCTCTTAAAAACACATTTTAGCCTCCACTTTCCGCTAGCTATCTTTCATAATTTATGAGCTCAATTTAATCAAATATGATTGATATTCACTAATAATTACTCATATCTATCCACACTCAAAAAGCATATTCTTAGTCCTCCTTCTACTCCTTTTATCGCTAGAATTAAAATAACCTCTAACATTAAAAGAGTTTTCAAAAGAATCTCCTGCCTTGATTTCTTTGTTTTACCAAAAGAATATTCTCGTTCCAACAGTAAAAAAACTGTATCCTTTATCATAAAAAAAAGAAAGCGCCTCCTGCAAATGCAGAAGGCGCTTTTTAAAATTTATTTATCTATAAAAAAATCTTAAGTTTTCTAATCCGAAGATTAGTCAACCAAAATCATCTTCTTAGTAGCTGTTTCAGTAGCTGTTTCCAATTGGTAGTAAAGAACACCAGTTGCATCGATTCCTTCTCTGCTTACATTTACAGAATTAGCACCTTTAACTGCATCCATTTCTATCAATCTTAACGTTCTACCTGATACATCGTAGATAGTCAAAGTAACTGCCCCCGCCGCTGGCATGTTGAAACCAATTGTAGTTTCTGCCTTGAATGGGTTAGGTGTATTTTGGAATAATTCGAATCCGTTAGAAACTGTGTTTCCGTTGAATTCCAATACTACGTTGTATAAATCAGAACCATCATAAGCTTCAGACTCTGTGTATCGAGAATTGATACTTAATAATTCTTTTGTGTTAACTGTTGTGTTAGCTTGGAAAGTTAATGAGAATAAAACATCTCCGTTTGCTACAGAAACTCCTTTGTTAGAGTTCCATGAAGTAGTAATTACTCCTTCATTCAATTTAGTCAAACCAAAGTTTTTAGTACTCAATCCTTCTAAGTTAGAAACTATGTCAACAAACTCAACTGCATTGTTATCAAATCCTAAAGTGAACTGGTAACCTGCAATGTTTTTGAAGTCATTAGCTTTAAAGTCAACTGTAAATGTCTCACCTGCTGCAACTTGAGTAGCTTCTAATGAAAGAGCTAAGTT
>CALJOK010000031.1 GCA_937981555.1 uncultured Saprospiraceae bacterium | reverse complement strand
TGGGAACTCGTGGATGTTTTTTGTAATGCGATTTTGTTTGTTTTGATTGGCTTAGAGATTATTGTTTTGACTTATAATCAACAATTTTTATTCGCTGGTTTATTAAGTATTCCATTGGTTTTGTTGTGTCGTTTTATTTCGCTTGCTCCTCCAATTAAGTTTTTTAATAAAAAACTAGATTTCGTTCCCAACACAAATTTGATTATGACTTGGGGTGGTTTGCGTGGAGGAATTTCTATTGCGATGGCATTATCATTGACTGAACATATGGAGCGTGATTTGTTTTTGACGATTACTTATGTGGTGGTAGTTTTTTCAATTATCGTCCAAGGTTTGACTGTTGGGAAATTAGTGAAAAAATTGGAAGTGAAGGAAGTTTAATTTTTTTATGGAAAATAAAAACGAAATAACCAGGCTCTCCCGCTTGACTGCAATTCTAATTTTATTGCAATCAAAACGGATTCTTACAGCTACTGAAATTGCTAAGAAATTTGACATCAGCAAACGAACTGCCTATCGTGATGTCAAGGCATTGGAAGAAGCAGGTGTTCCTATTTATGCGGAAGAAGGGAAAGGATACACTTTGATGGAAGGTTATAATTTGCCTCCAATTATGTTTACGGAGGAAGAAGCCAATGCATTAATTACAGCAGGTGAATTGATTTCTAGAAATAAAGATGCCTCTCTAATCGAAAACCATAACAATGCAGTTACAAAAATAAAAAGCGTTCTTCGTTACGCTAGTAATGATAAAGCGAACTTACTTTCCGAGCGTGTATTTTTTATGAAAAATTTAAAAAATGAAACGACGAGTAGTTTTCTTTCTGATTTGCAATTGACTATCACTCACCTCAACATCATCAAAATTAAATATCACGCCATCAACAAAGATGACATAACCGATCGTACTTTAGAACCACTCGCACTTTATCATACAAGTGAAAATTGGATTTTGATTGCTTGGTGTCGCACTCGAAATGCTTATCGTGAATTTCGTCTAGATCGGATTTTAAAATTAGAAATTCTGGATGAGCATTTTAAAAGTCGAAAATTCGATATGCTTCAATATTTTACTAATCCTAATTATCGCCTTAAGTAAAACGACTTTCCAAGTCGTTCACCGTAAGTCGACTCTCCGAGTCGTTTAAAAGAGAATACAAGAGAACCGACTCGGAGAGTCGACTTACGGTGAACGATTTCAAAAATCGTTTTACCCTTGACATAGGGCTGTCACACCTCTGAATTAACTTTGTGCTAATCAATTATCTAATAATAAAAATTAAACTTAGCATGAAAAAATCAGAAACATTTCACATCATCGGAATCGATATTCGAACAAGTAATCAAGAAGGAAAAGCTGGTCAAGATATCCCTGCTCTTTGGAATCGTTTTTTATCTCAAAACTTAATGGAAAAAATTCCAAGCAAAGCTGGATCTGAAATATTTTGTATTTATACAGAATATGAAGGCGATCATAATTTGCCTTACACTTGTTTGCTTGGTTGCAAAGTAGCGAGCTTAGAAAGTATTCCAGAAGGAATGCGAGGGATGACTTTTACTACTCAGAAATTAGAAAAATATACTGCGAAAGGAAACTTACAACAAGGAGCTGTTTGGCAAAAATGGTTGGAAATTTGGGAAGCAGGGGGTGATCGAACTTACTCTTTTGATTTTGAAGTTTATGGAGAGAAAGCGCAGAATCCAGAAGATGCGGAGGTGGATATTTATATTTCTGTGAATTAAAAAAGAATTTAGATTTCTAAAAAGGAATAGAGAGTCCTTTACATAAAGTGTAAACGACTCTCTTTTTTTTAAAATAAAATCAGAGAGTTTTTTCTATTTTTACAAAAAATAAAAATATGAAAAACATAATTTCTACTCTTTCCTTTTTTTTAGTTTTCTCCTCCATTTTTGCTCAATTCGAAGATCCCGAGTTGGTCGGAAATAATAATTCATATGGTATAAATAATGTCGTCACTCCAGATATAGATCAAGATGGCGATTTGGATATAGTTTTTTATTCCTCTAGTACTGACAGAATTTGTTGGTCTGAAAATACTTTCCCTGAAGATTATCTTCTTCCGTCAAAAGTCTTGATGGATTCCATTTATAGCGTTAGTTTTTTCACATCAGGAGATATTGATAATGATGGAGATATTGATTTTGCTTATGCTCGAGCTGATTTTAACTCTATCTATTGGATTGAAAACCAAGGAAATATGAATTTCAGTAATCCTCACAGAATTTCAGATAGCTTGATGGATGTGCGAAATATCGTATTGACGGATATTGATGGGGATAATGATTTGGATATTGTTTCGGCTTCTTATGATGACAATAAAGTAGCTTGGTTTGAAAAACTGGACGGAGGAAATTTTGGGACAGAGCAAATAATTTCTTTAGACTTAGATGGTACTAGAAATGTAGCTGTTAACGACTTGGACAATGATGGAGATATTGATATTGTTGCTTGTTCCAAGGATGACAATAAAATAGTTTGGTATGAGAACTTAGATGGCTCGGGTGATTTTTCTCTCGGTAACGTCATTGCAATATTAGATGATGTCAGAAAAATCGTAATAAAAGATGTTGACCAAGACGGTTACAATGATATTGTTGCGGGGTCTTATTTGGGAGATAAATTTGTTTGGTATCAGAATCTAGGAGGTTTCGGAATATTTAGCCAAGAAAACTTCATCACTAATTTTGATGGGTTCTCTTCTTTTGATGCTACGGATATGGATGCAGATGGAGATTTAGATTTTGTAATTAGTTCTTACAATACAGGAACAGATCAAGAATTAACTTGGTATGAAAATGATGGAGGAATTTTTTCCAATCCAAATATTATCTATTCTAAAAAAACGGTAGCCTTTTCATTTGCTGACTTAAATAATGATAATCAATTAGATTTTGTTTTGTCTCCTACAAGTGGATTAGTTTATTTAAAAAACATTAACAACTCTGAAAGCTTCCAAGGAAGAACATTAGAAATACCTTACGAAAGTTATTGTGACTTAGTCGTAGGTGATGTCGACAATGATGGACTAGGAGATATCATTACTGTTTCTTCTAATGTTATTTTATACAAAACTATTTCTGAAGAACCTTACCAATTTCAAACTAGAACACCTATAACCATTTTAGGAAATACTACTGTTTTTCATAAAGTGGATTTAAAAGATTTAGACAATGATAATGACCTCGACTTGATTTATTGTTCTCAATATGGATTGAGTTGGAGAGAAAATGATGGAGCTGGAAATTTTTCAGGAGGAGCTTCTATCAATAGTGGAGACTATAATGATTTTGAAATTGCGGATATGGATAATGATGGTGATCTAGATATTGTCAGTACTGGCGAATCGTTAGGAATCAATTGGTGGGAAAATGACAACGGGACTTTTACAAATAAAACTGAAATTTATGATTGGTCATTTTCGGATTATATTGATGCTAACCTTGAATTGGCTGACCTCGATAATGATGGAGATATTGATGTGGTAAGTGCATTTCAAACCTCTCCGACTGGCGTTTATTGGTTTGAGAATACAACTGGAGCAGGTAACTTTTCAGCTCCCGAAATTTTGTCAAGTACTATTGATTGTCAAAATGCAAAGATTGCAGATGTCAATGGCGATGCTTTATTGGATATAATGGTGAATGAATCTGGTGGAAGTTTCTATTGGTTTCAAGGAAGTGGTGATGGAAATTTTAATCCACCAATAGAAGTTCCTTTTATCATTCCAGGATTAACTTTTGAAGGTAGTTCCTTTGGATTTGATGCAGGCGATATTGATTTGGATGGAGACTTAGACATTTTGGGAACTGATCTTTCTTCTGGAAATGTTTTTTGGATCGACAACTCAGATGGGCATGGAGATTTTAATGAAGTAAAAATTATCAAGCAAATATCTGGTTTCCCTTACACCTCTAAATTATATGATATCCATCAAGATGGAGATTTAGATGTGTTTACCGGTACGTGGCAAAATCTTACAGAAATTAATTATTTTGAAAACACTTCTTTCTTCGTGTCTACCAATGAAGTGGAGAAAGAATATAATTTGATTTCTATTTTCCCAAATCCAGCTCACGATAATTTTTCTATCCAACCTACCCTATCCAAAACAACTGAAGTTACCTACCGATTATTTAATCACCAAGGATTGCTTGTTTCAGAAAATAGAACAACTGTATTTCCTGAAAATTCTATAGAAGTCAATACCAAAGATTTTGCTGCAGGATTATATATTGTCGAATTAGAATACGACGGGATTTTTATTTCTAAAAAAATAATTATTCAAAAATAATTTTACTTAAAATAAATGCGAGCGATGTTAGAGTTTGAGACTCTAACATCGCTCTTAAATTCTTGCTCAAAATTCAATCAAAATATAACTGATGAAAAATTGCTACCTATTTCTTTTTTTTTTCTTTGCTCATTTTTCTTTTTCTCAAAACCCAACATTTCCCGATGTAACCTGTGAGACGTCATGGGAAGATGCAACATACGGTGTGTGTATTGGAAAAAATAATAATTTAATTCCTTACGATTTTGATAACGATGGTACCGTTGAATTAATAGCCAAAGCTAGTGTATCAGGATTTGGAAATGGCAATGATGCTTACTGGTATATTGTAAAATATTTCCCAGCCACTAACCAATATCAAAAAGTTTATGTTAGTCAAAATTACAATAACAAGATTGGAAAAATCTACATTGCTGACATTGACAATTCAGGAGAAGATAAATTACTAATTGGACTATATAAAAGTTTACTCGTTGTCAATATGAATACATTCGAAACCGAAGCGGTCATCAACTTGAGTGGAATTTTTAGCATCAAAGGAATCCAGCAAATAAAATTTGCAGATGCAGACAACGATGGAAATAATGAAATAATCGTAGGCGCCGAAGATGAATTTACACTCATTGATCCTATTACCCTTTCTGTAGAAAACACTTTTAATATTGAAGGTGGAGATTTTGATATTGGAAATGTAGATAGTGATCCTGAACTTGAAATTGTCTTCACGCATGGACGAACTATTCGAATAGAAAATGGAAGTATCATTGATGAATATGATTTTCGTCCAAATGAAAACTCCGAAGAAGGGTATATAAAACTTTCTGATACAGACAATGATGGAATGATGGAAGCAGTCGTAATGAATGATTGGTACCTAATTGAACTCTTTGATGTAGAATCAGAATCGCTAAAATTTGACATCGATACCGATACTAATAATAGCGCTTTTATGATGGAAGATATTAATGATGATGGGATTGAAGAAATATTTTATGGAGAGCAACAAGGAGGAGAAATATTTTGTCATGATGCTCAAACCGGAGATGAACTTTGGAGTTATTATAATACTTACAGCGGCGTTACTGGTTTTGCTATAGCTGATTTTGATGGAGATAATGATAAGGAACTTGCTTGGGGCCCTAGCTGTGGAGAGTATAGTTATTTGTATTTTTCTAATCTAGCTGACCAATCTTTAGAATGGAAAAACAATCCTACCGAAGGAAGATTCAATGCCGTTGAGATTGCGGATATTGATGGCGACAATTCTGATGAAATTTTGATGATGACTTTTACCAGTAATTTTTCAAGTGCCACCCGTAGTGGATTAACAATTTATGATGCCAATACTAAACAGGTGAAATTCGACGCAGAAGAAAATTTCTTTTTTAGTTTATATATGCGCTCTTTCGAAGTGATGGATTATCAAAACGATGGAGACTTAGATATCCTCGTTCTTTCTGATAAATATGGTAGCGGAGAAGTTCGAGTGATTGACGGAGGAACATATACACAAGAAGCAGTATCTGATTATTCCTCTCAAGATATAGAAGATTTTTATTGTCATACGACAACTGATATTGATGGCAACGGTAGCCTAGAAATCATTGCAGCTACTTCTGAAAAAATACATTTCATCAGCACTAATGATTTAACGATAGAATGGAGTAGTGCTCCTTTTTCTAATACAAAAAGACCTAAAGATATTGAAGTTGGAAATGTTGATGCTGACTCAGATAATGAAATCATTCTCTCTAGAGATCGAATCTATAAATATGACGCACCCGATTATACTGAAAGCCAAAGTGCGAATGAAGAATACACTTCGGTGAAATTATTTAATTGGGATACTACCACTCCTCAGTTAGAAATTATTGCGGGAACAGAAGAAGGTTTTATAGACATATTAGATGGTTCTTCTTTGGATATTCTCTCTTCCTATTCTGTCTCCTCTACAGATATTGATGGAATTGAAATTGGTGATTTTAATCAAGATGGAGTCGATGAAATTATGGCAACATCTGACTCTAAAGTATTTTTCATCAATAATCTGGGCGTAGTTATTTCTAGTCAAACTATCAATAAAGATATTGGGCTATATAATGGAATTGCTATAAAGGATTATGATAATGATGGAATTGATAATATTATTTTGGGTTCAAATTATAAGATAACCGAGCTTGATCCTATTTGCTCAAAATGTCTTAGCTTCGATCCTACCCTCCTAGCTATAGATGCTAAATGTGGAGAAGACAATGGAGTAATTCTAGCATATGCTACAGATACAGTTTCTACATTTGAATGGGAACAAAATTCATTTGTCGATACTTTATCTAATATAGGTGAAGGAGAATATTTGATAAATATCGCGAGCGAGTATGGTTGTTTTTCGGATACTACCTTACAAATTAACCAATCTGATTTTCAAGTTTTAACTGCTTCAACCGACTTAAGTTGTTTTGGCGAAGACGGTGCGATTTACACGAATGTTACCGTCGGAGTAGCTCCGTATATTTTCCAATGGTCGAATGGTTCCACCTCAAATAATATCACAAGTATACCTGCCGATATTTATTACTTGACCGTTACAGATGGATTAGACTGCATCTTCCTAGACACCTTTAATGTGGAGCAAAGTGAATTAATTACAGAATTAAATATTATAAAACCTTCCTGTGAAAATGTAGACAATGGAGCGGCCATTATTTCTTCGGCTCAAGGTCTTGCTCCTTTTATATACGCTTGGAATGGAGTGAATTCTACAGAAGAAGATATTTACAACTTAGAAGAAGGTGCTCACGAAGTAATCGTAACTGATGCATTGGGATGCACATCTACACATACATTTGACATTGGATTAAGTATTCTAGATATCGCGACGAACCCTTTGACCATCAGTTGCAATGACAACTTAGCAGGTTCGGCAGAAATCAATGTCACCGTTGGCATTTCACCTTATCAATATCAATGGAGTAATGGGTTAGGTAATTCAAATTTCGTCAATAATATTTCTTCCGGATTTTATTATGTAACTGTAACAGATGATAATGATTGTATTGCTTTTGATTCTGTTTTTATCGACGGCTCAACATTAGTGTTGGAGTCCAACATTGAAAATCTTGATTGCTTTGGTGACTCAAATGGAACTGCAACGGTAAATATAACCGAAGGCACTCCACCATTTATTTACCAATGGAATACTGGCAACGATTCCAATTCCATAGATAATTTAATCGCAGGTAATTATTTTCTTTTGGTCACCGATAGTTTGGGTTGCGAAGAAGTAGAAAGTATTACTATCTCCTCTCCTCCCGAAATAAATGTAGGATTAATGATAACTCCTGATGAGTCTTCTACAACTGTAAATGAAGGAGCTATTTTTACTACCGTATCAGGCGGAACACCTCCATTTATGTTTGACTGGGGTGATGGAAGTACTACTGACTCTTTAATCAATTTAGGCGTTGGAGAATATTTTTTGACCATTACTGATGCTAATAATTGCTTGCTCGATACTTCAATTATCGTAGAATTATTTACGTCAATAAATGATTTGGAAAAAATACAAATTGAGGTTTTCCCTAATCCAACAAGTGATTTTTTATTTTTAAAATCAAAACAATCAAATGCCATTCAAACCATAAAGTTATTTTCTCTTGATGGAAAAAGATTGGAAGTCCGCCAAAATAAAATAAGCGATACCGAAACCCAATTGAATTTAAATTATTTACCAAGTGGTGAATACTTTCTTCTTTTAGAAATCGAGGATGAATTTTATTATAAAAAAATAATTGTGCAGCATTAAAAGAAAAAAGCCTTTGAAGTATTATCATTTACTTCAAAGGCTTTTTTCTTTTTTTCTAAAAAAATTAATCATCCAAAAGTCCCTCATCATTCCCCACTTCCCACGAAGGCGTATCCGTATCCCCTTCCAACTTCGGTTCCCAATATGAAATCGCCATCAATCCTAAGAAGGTCAAAATTCCATTCAATCCAATATTCAAGAAACCTAATTCAAAACCAATGAATAAATTATTCACTTGTAAAAAATAAGTAATCAACGGTGCAACCACACAGATCACAGGAACCATCCAACCATCTTGAATTTTTGATTTGGAAAACAACCCAAAAGTAAATAATCCCAACAGCGGTCCATAAGTATATCCTGCTGCTGAAAATAAATTATTGATAACTGGTTTATCCGTTAAATAATAAGAAGCAATGATGACTAAGAATAATAAAACTGAAAATCCAATATGAACTATGAATCTAGTTTTTTTATTCTCCTCCTCTGTTTTTTCATTCTTTTCCATATCCAAAAAATCGACACAAAAAGAAGTCGTCAAGGCTGCAAGTGCAGAATCTGCACTCGAATAAGCTGCAGCAATCAATCCCAAAATAAAAACAATTCCTATCGCAGGAGAAAGATGTTCCAACGCTATCTCCGCAAAAAGTTGATCCGTTCGTTCTGGAATTTCGATGCCTACATTAGCGGCGTATATGTAAAGCAATGCTCCCAATCCTAAAAACAACATATTTACAAAAACTAAAATCACACTAAAAGCCAATACATTTTTTTGAGCATCTTTCAAGGTTCGACAACTCAAATTCTTTTGCATCATATCTTGATCCAATCCTGTCATCACAATCGCAATTAAAGCTCCTGAGATAAATTGTTTGAAAAAATTATTGGAGTCCGTCATAAAATTTTCGAAGTAAAACATTTGACTGTAATCACTCTTTTGAATCGTTTCTACAAGGTCGCCTACATTTTTATCCAAGGCATTTCCAATGGCAAAAATCGTCAGTACCACCGCCGTCAACATAAAAAAGGTCTGTAAAGTATCCGTCCAAACAATCGTTCGAATTCCTCCCTTAAAAGTATAGATCCAAATCAACAGAATCGTTGCGGCCACTACTAACCAAAACGGAATTTCCATATCAAATCCTTCCGTGATTTTAAGAAAAACTATCGCCACTAAAAATAAGCGAAGCGATGCTCCAATCACCCTCGATAATAAGAAATAAAATGCGCCTGTTTTGTAAGACCATTTCCCAAATCGCTCTTCCAAATATCCGTAAATCGAAGTCAAATTCATTTTATAATACAAAGGCAAAAGCACCAACGCAATTACTGCATAGCCTACCAAATAGCCAAATACCATTTGCATATAAGAGAAGGCTTGATTCCCTCCTCCTGCTCCAACTGCCCCAGGCAAAGAAATAAAAGTCACTCCCGAAAGAGATGCTCCGATCATTCCAAACGCTACTAAATACCAAGGTGATTTTCGATTGGCAAGAAAAAAATCAGCATTGTCAGCATCCTTACTGGTGAAATAAGAAATGGCCATCAATACCAAAAAATATATAGCTACAACCCCAAATATTAGCTCTGGTGTAAGTGATTTCATCAGCTAGTTTTAAAACGTATATATGTAAATCAATAAGTAGAATTCATAAATAAATTCTGTGCTTAAAGTCAACTTATAAGGAAGATCAAAACTTCTTTCAGTCGTTTTTGCTTTCCATTATAAGTTGCCCACAATATTTATTTATGGACGAAAAAAGGGGGAAGTTATAAAAAAAGTTTGAAGTTATAAAAACTAGGTTTTCAGTTATTTTTTAATCTCTGTCTAATTCAAATCTCAATCTTGCATTTTACTGCCGTAACTTAAATCTCCTGCATCTCCTAAACCAGGAACAATGTACGATTTTGCCGTTAATTCATCATCTTCTGCCCCAATCCAAAGCTTTACTTTTGGATTCAATCGCTTAATGTAATCTAACCCATAAGAAGAAGCCACCGCTGTCATCACATGAATTGATTTAGGTGTTCCATATTCTTGTAATTCTTTGATTGCCAAATCCATCGAAGCTCCTGTAGCCAACATCGGATCACACAAAATCAAAATACAACCATCCAAATTGGGACAAGAAGTATATTCGATATTTATTTCAAATGTACCATCCTTGTGGTGCATTCGATAAGCTGAAATAAATGCATTATCGGCATCATCAAAAATATTTAATGCTCCTTGATGCAAAGGTAATCCTGCTCTCAAAATAGTTCCAAGAACAATCCTTTGCGAAGGAACATTAACCGAAGCGATTCCCAAAGGTGTTTCCACTTCAAGTTCCTGATATTCCAAAGTCTTGCTGATTTCGTAGGCCAACACTTCTCCAATTCTTTCCATATTTCTACGAAAACGCATGCGATCTTTTTGGATATTTACATCTCGTAACTCTGCCAAAAACTTATTAGCGATAGATTTTTGCTTACTTAGGTTAAATATCATAATTTTTAAATATTTCTTTTTCCAAATATAAACAAATTTGTTGATTGAGGAATTAACTCTTTTCCTATTCTATGTTTTCGTATTTTTTTAGGAAATTTGATTTTTATAAACGATCATTTTCAATGACTAAAAAAGACAACATGAAAAAATTCACTATCATTCTGCTATCCTTTTCTCTATTCTTTATCAGTTGCAAAAATGATTCTCCTAAAAAAGTAATAGAGGAAAAACCAATTGTCGAAACACCACAACCTCAACTTAAAAAAGCGCCCAAAGATACTCCCTTGCCTAGTCAAGAAGAAGGTGTTGATTATTGGGCCGCTAATAAATGCAAACGTGCTATTCCAACTTCAACTGTGCTAAAAGAGCATCAATTTAATAATTACGCTTTCAATTTAAATTCACAACAAGGCTATGGAAAAGAAACCATGTCTTTGGAAAATGGCTATAAGTTAGATATCACTTCCAAAGGTTGTAATTCTATTGTTATTACATATTCTTATTTCTTACCCGCGAAAGATTTAGATATTTCGGATGAGATGGCCGTCTCCAAAAAGGTTTTGGAATTAATAGAAATGACGACTAAAATGAGTACTCCACCTTTTGATATCAAAAGTAAAATTGCTCCCTTAAAAATGGCTATCGAGCAAATCGGTCCATTCACCGTTGGTAATGAATTTATTTTAAGTGAGAAAGCAGGTGCTCAGAAATTTAGCATCGAAAGATTGGAGACTAAAAATAACAAGGTGTTTTTAGCATATTATTTTTCAGAGGATTTGTAGCGTTCGTTTTTCCGAAAATAAAAATGCCCTGACAGTTTTTTTCAAAAACTATCAGGGCATTTTACTTCAACTAAGGCCAAAGCTAGATTACAGATGTCTTTCCGCGTGGTAACTTGACCGAACTAATGGTCCACTTTCAACAAAGTCAAAACCCATTTTCAAACCTTCTTCTTTGTACATCGCAAAAACATCAGGATGAACAAAATCCGCTACTTCCAAGTGCATCTTCGTTGGCTGTAAATATTGTCCGATCGTCAAAACATCACAACCATTTTCCACCAAGTCATTCATCACTTTAAACATTTCCTCTTGCGTTTCACCAAGACCAACCATAACACCCGATTTTGTTCGATGTCCCATGGCTTTAGTTCGTTTGATTTGTTCGAGGCTTCGAGCATATTTTGCTTGAGGACGAACTTTTCGATATAGACTTTCCACCGTTTCCATATTATGAGAAACTACTTCTTGTCCACCTTCGACCATTCTTTCCAAAGCATCCCAAGTTGCTCGAACATCAGGAATCAATGTTTCGATTGTTGTCGTTGGAGAAAACTCTTTGGTTAATTTTACTGTTTGATACCAAATTTCGGCTCCTCGATCTTTTCGTTCATCTCGGTTGACAGAAGTAATTACTGCATGCTTGACTTGCATCAATTTAATCGCTTCTGCTACTCGACGAGGTTCATCTTCATCATACTCAGGTGGACGACCAGTTTTAACAGCACAGAACGAACATGAACGAGTACAGGTATTTCCCAAAATCATAAATGTCGCAGTTCCAGCGCCCCAGCACTCACCCATATTTGGGCAACTTCCACTTTCGCAAATGGTGTGTAATTTATATTCATCGACCAATCTTCTAACTCTTTTGAAGTCTTCGCCGATCGGCAATTTTACTCGCAACCAATCTGGTTTCTTTTTGCGAGGTTGCTTTTCATTTTTATCAACTATTGGTAGTTCTATCATTTTCTTTTTTTTTCTCTTCGGCTAAAACCAAAGTTACATGGTACGTAAAACCAAAATCCGAAACTCTCAAGGAAAATTTCGGATTTTGGTTGAGACTTATGTCTCCGTATAACAATTAAAAATCAATTCGGTTTACCATCTTTTTCCTAAATGCAAAGTTACATAAAGATTGATAAAAAATGGACGATTCGGATTAGCTTGTACTTCTAAAGGTGCCAAATGTGGGCAACTTGTATTCATTATATTAGCTGTCTCCTCATTGATATGAATCAAAATTGGTGCTCTTTTATAAAAAACATCTGCTGCAACTCCTACTTCAATCGCTTTGACAAATTCATCAAATGCTCCCCAATCAAAATGAACTCCTGCTTTGAAATGTAAACCAGGCAAAGGCCTGACCTCTCCGATTCCTTTGAAGAATCCACTAGATCCGTAAATTCCGCCAAGTGGATTTAAAAAATTACAAGGATTATCTGGGTCATATTTTTCAGGACGAGTAGGAAAATCAGGTTGGTCACTTTGCTTAATATCTAAATAATATGGTTTGAGTAAACCTAAAGTTACTCCTGCTTCGTAATTTAAGCCAATTGCTACACCTTTTCGTTTTGCTTTTTCTGATAAATATTTCTTTTTTCCATAACCAGCTCGGACGACAAATAAATTATTTTGTTTTCCTAAAATAAAAGATTGAGGAGAACCTTGATTCAAAATTTGATTATCGCTGTTTTGTCGAAAATCTTTTTGATGCTTTAACTCTCCTATTTCCACCTGAAAATAAGTTGATTTATAATAGGTCTTAATCTTCGTCCAATTGGCAGCCAAGGCAAATCCATAGGTATGCAATCGAGCATCCATCGTGAATTCATTACTGTAAACAATTCCTTTATTATCCCGCTCATCAAATTGCCGAGTACTTTGAGCAACCAAAAATGAAGGAATGATGAGAAGTGTAAAAATGAAACTATATATCTTTTTCATAGGAATAGTTTTGAAATTAAAATAGGCTTAGATTAGACTAACATCCATAAATGTGTCCTTGTTCAAAATTTAGAACAGATCAATATAAATAAGTATTGTGACTATATAGAAATGTTGCAGATTAATTTACAAAAAATAACGTAGAAATGACAGTTTTGATGCGCTTGATTTGGAAGATTTCATTTTTAAGAAAACAAAAGGGAAGACAAATTATAATTTACAAAAAATCTTTAATGTCTTTAATTTGTCGATCTCGGTACTCCAATTTCTGTCGATAAATATCTTTTTCGTTTTTCAGTTGCTGGTATTTGGTGAGGTAAGTATATACTACGGTGTAATCATAAATGCTCCATTGAATATATTCTCGCCCATTCTGTTCAATTTTCAAGAAAGAAAAATCATAACTTCCTGGGAGAAAGTCAGCAGGAGATTCGATTCTTGAAAATAAAATTTCCTCATTGCTTAGTTTCATCTTTTTCAGCGTCTCATGAATACTCTCAATAAAAGGAAACCATTTTGCCACAGAAATCTCTTTTAACTTCTCCGTAGAAAACAATATATCATCACTCCCCACAAACTCTACCTCCTCATCAAGGATGATAATTTGTCGAAAAAGATGATGTGTATGAATATTATTTGATCCCAATGTATAAAATAATTAATAGTTCTAATCTAATAAAGCTTTCCCTATGTCAAAAAATAACTCTTCAACATTTTCTCCAGTTTTAGCACTCGTTGCTACATCAAATGGCAATTCTAATTGCTCTCTGATATTTTCCAATTCTTCATCTGTAACTAAATCTCTTTTGTTTCCAACTACTCTGATAACTCCTCCATCCAAAATACCTTTTAGATATTCTATATCCTCTGCAATGTTTTTATAGGTCGTTGGTCTACTCAAATCAAAAACATAAATAACTCCACTTGCCCCTAAAAAATAAGTCACCGGAACTTTATCTTGAGAAACTTCTCCTGCTATATCCCAAAGCAAGATTGAAAGTTCTCGCCCATCAATGTCCACTACTTTCTTATTTACTTTAACACCTATAGTAGTCAAGTATTTATCATCAAACTTATTATGTATAAATTGATTGAATAACGAAGTTTTACCTACTCCGAAACTACCTGCCAAAATCACTTTTTTACTTGTCATTTATTCTCTTTTTATATAGGGGAATGCTTATTAAAATTTGGATTATTCTTGTAATGCTTTTTCCTTGATAAAAAATTGATCTAACTTTAAAGATAACCTTTCTTGAATGTCGCTATTAATATCATCTAATTGAGTAGGCATTTCACTACTCGCAAAGTCTAAAATTTGATTGGATAATTCATCTTTCTCCTTTGTGCTAAGTGTCCCACTCAAGGCGGTAGCCATATACCAAGATGGAAAACCTTGCAGAACAATTCGGTAAGAACCATATTCTATAGTTTCTACTTCTTCATTTCCTTTTCCAAATGCATCTTCCACAAATGACTTAATCGCAGTCAACATTCCTGCCGCAACATCTTGATCTACCAAATCATTTCGAGTTGCACTTCCAACCAATAGACCTGAACCTTTTTGAATAATAAAAATTTCTTCGATTACAGGTTTATTTAAATTTTGGATGATCTCCTCACTAGTCTGCTTCCAACCAAATCGAGCTTTCACTTTTCCCAAGAAACCTCTTGAATCAAATGTGCTTTTAATTTGGTTTTCAATCCCATCCTTTAGCATTTGGATTTGGTGACCAACATATTTCTTGATCATCTTACCCACTTCAGGATAGATCGCATTGACAATTTCCTCTCGTGAATCTTGAATTTTCTTTTCAATCATCTTATCAACGACTAATTTAAATTCCTTCGGGAAATTATTTTTCAATAATTCAATATGCTCTTCTACAATTGGAGAAACTTCTTTCGAAAGATTCTCTTGAGTGTAAATCGTCTCCTGAACTTTTTGAATTTTCTGTCGCTCTTCTTTCAATAAGATACTCTTGAGTTGTGCCAACAACTCTGCCTCATCCTTTCCACTATTTTGTTTTTGAGTATCCATTAAAGAAAAACTAGAAATTTCAATTTTAAGGTTTCAACAAAGCACTTCCTGCTTCCATCAATAATTTTCCAATTCTTTCTTTGTCATTCAAACTAGCATCTTCAATCATCTGTTGAAGGTCTGCCAAACCATCTTGCAACGATCTTTCGACTTGAGCGATTCGACCTTCTGTTTCATTTTGCATACTTGCAAAACGAGCAGAAGTTTCTTTATCTATGTCTTTATGTTGTGATTTGGTCGTAGCAGAAAGTTCTTTGATTTTATCATTCAATTTAGCTTCAACTTTTTCTAATTGCTGTTGAAGTGAATCAAACTTAGATTCAAAATCATTGATGTGTTGTCCCATCAAGATGTCCCTTATCGTACTGATTTCACCAAGGGTCGCACCATTCATGTTTTGAGAGTTGTCTTTTTTTGACATAATTATTTTATTTAAAATAAAAAATCAGAGTAAGTTATTTGATTAGGTGTTATGATGATAACAAGAGAGGTTTTTGTATTTGGACGTAATATAATTCGATTTTTAAAAAAAATAGATAATTTTTATACATTTCATCCTAATCACCTCTTAATAATTGATCATTTCACCAATTGCATTTAAATATCATATGTCTTACGGTGTTATTCGCTTTCAGGTGCAAAAAAAACACTTTTTCTTATCATGAAAATTCATCCGATACTTTTAATAATTTCCTACTCCATTTAATGCAAAATTTAAATACCAAGAAGCAAGTTTTATTTTCTGACCAGCTTGATAAGTAAATGTATTTCCTTCTTCATCTAACATTGGAAAATGTAGGTTCCTAACATTGGTCCAAGCTGTTGGAAAAAAATACATATCATGGATTAATTTATTTTGGATAAAATTTCGCACCCGCTCTGAATCTACTCCAATTCCAACTTGCACGATCTGTCCATAATCCAAAGCTCGATGCACTTGCCCTGCCAAAATCCCATGTGAAAACCGACCATATTTTGCTCCACAAATATCTCGATAACCAAATCGGCAAGGGTAATCTGTGTCTCTAAATGTTTGCGTTCCTTCTCCACTTGTTATTCCAGTCCAAAGAACAGTTTTTAATTCATACAACCAATTCTCTTTTTGATAAAAAATCGAAAACGCACCTGTTCGAAATTCATCGCCTCCAACAAAACTTCCGAATGCATCATTTTCTATAACAATATGCACACGCTCAAATTGCAAGGCAATTGTTCCTGAACGTTGAGATGTTTCAACTTGATCTTTGTAAAAATGTAGTGAATAATTAACTGCAAATTTTCGCCCTGTGTGTTGAAAAAAAGGCATTGCAAAAGGCATGAATAAAGAATCCTTGCTACCCCCAGCAAAAGTCACGCCTGTTGTAAGTTGACTTTCCCAACCTTTGAGCGGTGGACCATAATTCGAAAAATTATAATGTCCTCGCCATTCCAAATCTAACTCTACAAAATCATATTGGTAAAAAACGTTCGCAACGAAACCAATTCGATTGACTGGTTTTCCCAACTGAATAGTTGCCCCAATTCGACCACCCCAATTATCGGTCCAATCAATTTGTCCAAACATCGAAAATTGACAAAAAACGAAAGCCAATAAAATCCATTCTTTTTTTTGCATTTCAAAAGTATCTTTGCATCTGCATCACCTGACTGTCTGCTTTAGCTGACAAAAAAACAAATTGCATTTTTATGAAAAAAATCCTAATCATTCAAACGGCATTCATTGGTGATGTTATTTTAGCAACTCCAATAATCGAAAAACTGCATCAACAATTTCCTGATGCAAAATTGGATTTTTTACTCCGAAAAGGAAACGAAACCTTACTTCAAGATCATCCTTTTCTCAACCAAGTTTTAATCTGGAATAAAAAACAAAATAAAACTAAAAACCTCTTTTCCATTCTTCAAAAAATTAGACGCAAGCAATACGATTTAGTCATCAATTGTCAACGTTTTTTAAGCACAGGAATACTTACTGCTTTTTCTAATGGAAAAGAAAAAATCGGTTTTGACAAAAATCCTCTTTCTGTTTTTTTTACAAAAAAAATAAAACATCAAATCGCTGATAGTCAAAACGTTATTCACGAAGTCCAACGTAATCATGAATTGATTAAACATCTAACTGACAAGCAACCTGCACTTCCAAAATTATATCCAAGTGAAGCTCATTTTCAAAAAGTAAAAAAAGAAAATAGATACGTTTGTATTGCTCCAACTTCCGTTTGGTTTACAAAACAATTACCAGCAGAAAAGTGGTTAGAATTGATTGAGAAATTACCAACTCAACAAGACATTTTTCTGCTTGGCGCACCTACAGATTTTGATGCTTGTGAAAATATAAAAATCAAAAGTAATCATACAAAAATTCATAATTTAGCTGGCAAATTAAACCTGCTAGAATCTGCTGCTTTGATGCGAGATGCAAAAATGAATTATGTGAATGACTCAGCACCTTTGCATTTGGCTTCGGCGATGAATGCGCCTGTGACCGGAATCTTTTGTTCGACGATTCCTAACTTTGGCTTTACCCCTTTAAGTTCTGTACGACGAGTTTTGGAGACTAAGGAAAAATTGGATTGTCGGCCTTGTGGGTTGCATGGATTTAAGGCGTGTCCAAAGGGGCATTTTAAATGTTCGAATATTAAATTCTAGCCACAGACTAATCAATAAGATATGAAAAACATCTTCCTCTTTTCCTCCATTCTATTTTTCTCCTGCCAACCAACAGCAGAAAAAGACATCCTCCATCAACTCATTTCTCAAAACAAAACAGTACTCGGAGCACCTGCCAATAATCCCGAAAAATTTGAATTACAAATTCTCTACACTCAAATTGACAGAGATGATAACAATACTCCTACATTTACCACACACAAATTCAATGTAGATAAAAATCAATATTTCTACCCTGCGAGTACAGTAAAAATGCCTGCCGCTTTTTTTGCTTTAGAAAAAATAAATCGGTTAAACAAAGAAGATTTAGAAATTGACACACCTCTTCGTATCGATTCTGTTCGAGCACCGCAAACAAGATTAAATTTTGATTCAAGCTCGACATATGGATATGCCTCCATTGGACATTTCATAAAAAAAGTTTTTTTGGTGAGCGATAATGATGCGAATAATCGGATGTATGAATTTTTAGGGCAAGAATACTTTAATGCTGAATTACAAAAGAAAGGTTTTAAAAATACTAAAATTATACACCGCATTGGACCAAGTGGATTCCCCTTCGATTATGAAATGAATAGATATACAAATCCTTTTCTTTTTTTCAAGGGTGATGGTCCAATTTATCAACAACCAGAAGCCTTTGCAAAAAATCCACCGACGCTTCCTCCTATGGAAAAGTTATTAAAAGGTAAAGGCTATATGTCTGATGGAAAATTAATTAGTGAGCCAAAAGATTTTTCTCGAAAAAATAGGTTTAGCATAGAAGATATGAGTGCAATGCTGCAAGCAATAATGTTTCCTGAAGCAACGCCTGAACATCAACGATTCGACTTGACCGAAGACGATTATAATTTTTTATACAAAGTGATGTCGATGCGTCCAAGGGAAAGTAAATTTCCAAAATACACCGACGAAGAATATGATTCCTATGTAAAGTTTTTTATTTATGGTGACAAAAAGGAAAGGATTCCTGACCACATTCGTACCTTTAACAAAGTTGGTTGGGCGTACGGATGTTTGACGGATGTTTCGTATATCGTTGACTTAGAAAAAGGAATAGAATTCTTTTTGACGGCAACTATCTCGGTCAATGAAAATCAAATTTTTAATGATGATAAATATGAGTACGAAACAATTGGATTACCATTTTTGTCTAAATTAGGAAAAGTTGTTTATGATTACGAAGTGCAACGAGAAAGAAAAGTAAAACCAGACTTGAGTAAATTTAAAATAGAATATTGAATTTTAATGTCAAAGAAACAGCTCGCTAGAAAAGATTATAACAAAGCTTTTGCAAAAGAATTAAAAAGGCTTAACCCCGCTCAAAAAGAAGCAGTCGAACAAATCGATGGCCCTGTCCTCGTTATCGCTGGACCAGGTACGGGCAAGACCCACATTCTCACCTCACGTATCGGAAATATCCTTTTGGAAACCGATACACAACCTCATAATATTTTATGTTTGACGTTTACGGATGCAGGCGTCTATGCTATGCGAGAGCGGTTATTGGAGTTAATTGGACCTGAGGCGCATCGAGTGCATATTTTTACGTTTCATTCTTTTTGCAATAAAATTATCAAGGAGCGGATGGAGCTTTTTGGTCGCCATGATTTGGAGCCATTGAGTGAATTGGAGCGAGTAGAAATCATTAGAAAATTGATTGATGGTTTACCACAAAATCATCCGTTGAAACAAGGGAAACGAGATCGGTATTTTTATGAAAGTCAATTATATGATTTATTTCAGCGCATGAAATCGGAAGCTTGGACAGTCAATTATGTTCATAAAAAAATTGACGAATACCTCGCTGATTTGCCTTCTCGTAAAGAATATATTTATCAGAGAAAAACGAAAACGGCAGTCAAAGGAGATTTAAAACAAGCAAAGATTGACGAGCAAGCGGAACGCATGGAACGCCTTCGAGCCGCTTCTTATTTATTCCCAAATTACAATGCGGCGATGCAGCGAGCACGTCGATATGATTTTGCAGATATGATCCTTTGGGTGCTGCGAGAGTTCGAAAGAAATGAAGCGTTGTTGCGAAATTATCAAGAGCAATATTTGTATTTTTTGGTAGATGAATATCAAGATACGAATGGTTCACAAAATGCGATTTTACATAAATTAATTGAATACTGGGATAATCCAAATGTATTTATCGTAGGCGATGACGACCAATCTATTTTTGAATTTCAGGGTGCTAGATTGAAAAACTTGTTGGATTTCCATGATGACTTTCAAGAAGACTTGACGTTGGTTTTGTTGGAAGATAATTATCGTTCCTCGCAGAAAATTTTGGATAGCTCGAAAGTTTTAATTGATAAAAACGAGCATCGAGCAGTTTCAGTTTTGGAAGGTTTGGAAAAAAATCTAAAAGCAAGAAACAAAGCTTTTGCCAAAACGAAAATATTACCTCAAATTATAGCCTACCCTAATCGAGCACATGAAGATGCCGATATCGTAGCGCAAATCGAACAACTCCAAAAAGATGATTTCCCACTTAATGAAGTCGCTATTATTTTTGCCAAACATAAGCAAGGTAGAAATGTAATTTCATTGTTAGAAAAAAAAGGAATCCCTTATAATACTCGTCGAAGTGTGAATATTTTAGAACAACCGATGATTCAAAATTTGCGCTTGTTCCTCGAATATATTTCACTAGAATTCACCAAACCTTACAGCGGTGAATATCTTCTTTATAAAATAATGCATTTTGATTTTTTAAAAATTGAAGCGCAAGATTTAGCGAAGCTGAGCTTTTATGTGGCGAAGCAAGACAAGAAACCTTTGTGGCGTGATTTGATTAGCAACTCGCAGAAGACTACTCGATTGGACTTGGGAAGTCTAGCAAGAGTTTCCGCTTTTTCAAAATTAATTAATCAATTAATTGGAGATTATACTAATCTTACTTTGCTTGCCTTGGTTGAAAAAATTGTTAATCGAAGTGGTTTACTTCAACATATTTTAGAGCAAGAAGATAAGGAATGGCAAGTGCAAGTGTTGGCTACTTTTTTGGATTTTGTAAAAACAGAAACAGATCGAAATCCACGAATTTCATTACAACGTTTGTTGGACATATTTAAAAACATGGATGACAATCGATTGGCGATTGGAGTGAATAAAAATGTCGTTACAGACGATGGAGTCAACTTGATGACAGCGCATAGTTCGAAAGGATTAGAATTTCAAAAAGTTTTTATTATTGATGGAGTAAAAGATAATTGGGAGCCTTCGGGGAGCAGTAGTTCGTACCGATTCCCGTTTCCTGACACGTTGACTTTCTCAGGTGAGGAAGATGCATTGGAATCGAAGCGGCGGTTATTTTATGTAGCAATGACAAGGGCTAAGGAGCAATTACATATTTCTTTTTCTCAGAAGGATCAAAAAGGAAAATCATTGCAACATGCAATTTTCATTGATGAAATTACCGAAAACACCAAAGTCGAAATTGAGGAAAAAGAATTAGAAAGAGCTTCACTTTTGGAAGCGCAAATTTTGATTTTACGAGAGACGGAAGCTGCGAGAATTCCAGAAACGGACAAAGCGAGAATTGATGAATTATTGGAAAACTTTACGATGAGTGTTTCGAGTTTGAATCAATTTATTCGTTGCCCGTTGAGTTTTTATTATGAAAATATTTTACGGATTCCAACGACTTCTTCCGATGCTGCTGCTTATGGAACTGCGATGCATCATGCCTTGCAAAAAGTGTTTGACAAAATGCTCTATGCTCAATCAAAATCATTTCCTTCGGTCAAATTTTTTATTCAATTTTTCGAAGAAGATATGAAGCGGCAACGTGGATATTTTACGCAAAAAGAATATGAGCGACGATTGGAAATGGGTAGAGAAAATTTGACTAATTATTATAATCACCATATTTCAAATTGGGGCAAAGAAGTTAAAACAGAATTCGTTGTTCGGAATGTAGAGATGGATGGCGTTCCTTTGACTGGAATTATTGACCGTTTAGATTTTCTTCCTAACAATGCAATTCATGTGGTAGATTATAAAACAGGAAGTCACAATAGTGCTAAAATGCGCCCTCCTACTCCATCGAAACCCGAGGGTGGAAATTATTGGCGACAACTTATTTTTTATAAAATCTTGTTTGATGAATTTCAAAAAAAGAGTGCGCAATTTATTCGCTCCGCAGAGATTTCTTACCTCGATCCAAACAGTCGTGGAGAGTTCATAACAAAACAATTACATTTTCAGCCTGAGGATGTAACTATTGTTAAAGGCTTTATTAAAACTTCGTATGAGAAGATTATGAAGCATGAATTTTATGAAGGTTGTGGAGAGAAGAATTGTCCTTGGTGTGGTTTTGTGAAGCGGAATGTGGCGCAGGATTCGCTGCGGGATGTGGAGGTTGAAGAGTTGGATGATTAGATTTTTTTGAAATAAAAATAGATTTATGTCTTGATATTTTCTATATTGAATATAGCTTTTGTTTCTAAACGAAAGATTTAGAGAATAATCTAACATATGTATATACAAAAGGCTTTATATCTCACAACGATATTTTTCTTATTGTTGACTAGTCCAATCTTGGTCAACGCCCAATCTAATAATCTTGATAGTCTATTGGTACTTTTGGAAAATGAGAAAAGCGATACTGCTCAGATTTCTCGTACGCTTCAAGTTGCTAATTTATTATTTTCAAAAGATCAACGTAAAACCATTCAACTACTGCAAGACCTCCAACCTATTCTTCAACAAGCTACTAAAAAACAGCAACTCAATAGATTACATTACTTAGGTGCTTCTTATCAGTATTTGGGGAAATTAGATTCATTGGAGTTTTTTAATAAATCTATCTTATCACAAATTACAAAGGAGGAAGATGAAAAGATATATGCTCGGGCACTAGCAAATATTGGTACAGCATATCGCGCCAAGGGTGATCTGGAAAAAGCGACAGAAGTTCTCGAAGAAGCTTTAACTGTTTTCGACAATCAAGAAAATGATGGTCCGAAAGGATCAATCCGTAATGGGTTAGGACTTATTTATCAAACTCGAGGCGACTACCAATCGGCAATGAAAGTGTTTTTGGAGGCTCAAGGTTATTTTGAAAAAATGGGTCATGAAGTTGGGCAGGCAATTATTATCAACAACATTGGGAGAGTTTATCATGATCAAAAAAATTATAACAACGCAATTACAAACTATAAAGAGTACCTCCGAAGAAGTAAAAAGATTGGCAAAGAAAACTCTATTGCAAATGCCTTGAATAATATAGGCGTTGCTTTTATGGATGCCCAACAACTTGATAGTGCTCTTTTTTATTTGGAAAAAAGTACTGCGAAAAAAGAAGAATTAGAAGTCCGTTCTACATTATCAACTTCACTTAATAATATTGGAAAGATTGCTAACCTAAAAGGAAATTATAAACAAGCAATAAGTTATAATGAACAAGCGCTGGAATTGGCTAGAGAGTTTGAAAACAAAAAAGATGAAGCTTATATTTTGCAAGAACTGGCTAAGAGTTACCAAAATCTAAATGATGATATTACTGCTAAATCTTTTTTTCAACAAGGTTTGAATTTGGCCGAAAGTATGGGCGATGTTCAATTACAATACATTAGTAACGAGGGATTATATGAAATTTTAAAAACTAAAAATTCAGAAAAAGCATTAAAACATTTAGCCGCAGCATATGAATTAAAAGATTCTATTTTAAATATTCAAAATACAGAAGCATTGACTACGATGCGACTTGAAAGTAATTTTGACAAAAAGGAATTAGTTACTCAACAAAAAATTACTACGCTTGAATTGCAAGAAGAATTACAATCTACTCGTCTGTCAAACCAACGTAATATTATCATTGGGTTGATTGGTGTTTTAGGCTTACTTGGGTATCTGCTATTTCAAATTTTTAATCAAAAAAATAAAATTGGAAATCAGAATCAGATCATCCAAAAGTCACTCAAAGAAAAAGACACCCTACTTCGAGAAATTCATCATCGAGTAAAAAACAACTTGCAGGTTATCTCTTCTCTTCTAAGTATCCAATCGCGAAATTTGACAGATCCAGCAGCAGTTGATGCGCTCAATGAAGGTCGAAGTCGAGTACAAACCATGTCGCTTATTCATCAAGATTTATATCAACAAGACCAACTTACAGGGATTAATTTTCAGAAATACTTTGAGCAACTTATTCATAATCTTTTTTCAACTTATAATATCTCAAAAGAAAATATTGAAATAATAGCTGAAATAGAAGATTTGAATTTGGATGTTGATACAGTTATTCCACTTGGGTTAATTCTTAATGAACTTATCACCAATGCTTTAAAATATGCTTTTAATGATCATGCAGGAAAAATTCATGTCATCTTAAAAGAAGATAAAAACACTTTGCTACTTGAAGTAAAAGACAATGGAATTGGAATAAAAAAAGTTGAAAACATTTTGGATAGTAATTCCTATGGTTTCGAATTAATTCATGCATTGGTAGATAAACTAGATGGTGAATTAAATATTTCTAATGACAATGGAACACAAGTTAGAGCCGTTTTCAAAACCTATCAAAAAGCTGCATAATGGAATCTTCAGAACTACGAATATTAATTGTCGAAGACGATCCAATCATTGCTACTGATATAAAATTATTGTTACGAAAAGAAGGATTACAAGTAGTCGGTCATGCCAAAAATGCCATTCGAGCATACGACCTATTGGTTTCAACCAGTCCCAATTTCATCATTCTCGACATTCATTTAGGCACAGGCCCAACTGGTATTGATGTAGCAGAAATTATTCAGAACAAATATAATTTACCTTATATCTTTCTCACTTCATTTTCAGATACAGATACTTTGTCCGCAGCTCAGGAGCAAGGTCCCTATGGATATTTAGTAAAGCCTTTTCAGGAAAAAACATTGCTCACCACTATTGCAATCGCTTGGAGTAATTACCAAAGATTGGCAACAAAGAATGAACTTAATTTTGATAAATTAGAAGCCAACTTGACAACTCAAGAAAAAGCAATTTGTCAATTGTTATTTTCAGGAGACTCCTACAAGCAAATTTGTGAGACATTAGCTATCAGTATAAACACACTAAAGTTTCATGTAAAAAACATCTACTCCAAACTCGGAGTGACAGGTCGCGCAGAACTTACCCACAAGCTTTTATCCTAAGTAATTCCTCTTCATACATTTTTGAATAAAGTTTTATTCCCCACACATATGTGTGGCGGAATCAATTCTTCTTGCCTATACATTTGTATAAAACATCTTACTCAGCATGAAGCTTATCTGGAAATCTACTAGAACCCGAAATAATATGAGATCAATAAAACCAAACTGTACCCATCTTCAAATCATGCAACAATTGCAAGAATGGAACTGGTTGGAAGAAAAATTGTCCAATCATTTTAATCAAGATGATGGTTCAAATACTCGTGAAGTAACAGAACAAACAAACCTTTATTTTCCAAAGCAATAAACAAAACATAATGAAAAAAGGATTTAAAATAATTGGAATAGGATTGCTCATAATTATAGCACTATTAGGTTTAGGAGCAACCTATATTAATTCGAACGACTTACCTTCTTATGAGGTACAAACTATTGATTTCCAAGCAGACATCAATCCAGAATCAGTTGCTAGAGGTAAAAAAATTGTATCAATGCTTTGTGCTAGTTGCCACATGAATCGAGAGAAAGGCAATCTTACTGGAACTCAGATGCTAGATGCTCCATCTGAATTTGGAGTCATTTATTCTCAAAATATCACCAATGATAAAACTCATGGAATTGGTGATTGGACAGATAGTGAGATATTATATTTACTTCGTACAGGTATCAAACGAGATGGAAAATATTCTCCTCCGTACATGGCCAAATTACCTCATATGGCTGATGATGATATCAATGCTATTATTTCTTTTTTAAGATCGGATGATCCGTTGGTGGCTGCTGACCCTATACCTGATCAACCTTCTCAGCCTTCATTTTTAACAAAAATTTTATGTCAAGTGGTAATGAAACCATTTCCTATGCCAACTGAAAAAATTGCAATGCCTGATACTACAAACGTTATTGAACTCGGAGAATATCTTGCTCATAATTTAGATTGCTTTTCATGCCATTCAGCTGATTTCAAGACTAATGATTTTTTAAATCCTGAAAAAAGTCCAGGTTATTTTGGAGGAGGTAACAAGCCTTTAAACTTTGAAGGAAAAATTGTACTCACCCCAAACTTAACTCCTGACCGTGAAACGGGAATTGGAAAAATGACCGAAGAGCAATTTATTCGTGCGGTCAGATATGGGTTAAAAAGTGGAGAGGCATCATTACAATATCCTATGCTTCCGTATCCTGCACTTACAGATTTAGAAGCTTCTGCCATTTTTAAATATCTAAAAACAATTCCTCCTATTAAAAATAAAGTAGAGCGAGTCGTTTATGACTAAGTCAAAATCTCATACACCTGATTTCTTAAATTATTTTAAAAACAATTTAGATGAAAAAATTAAGTCTTTTATTTCCTGTATTAATATTAATCCTCTTTTTCTCTTGTGAAAAAGATGAAGTGGAAGCTCCTGCGCCATCCGAATTTTACGGTCAAAAAGTAAATGTGGGCGATGGCCAAGCTTGGACATATATCAAGGTCGATGAACAAAATACGCCTGTTTCTTTAGGAATACAATTTGACGAAACTGCCTTACAGAATTTACCAACAGGTTCGATGTTTGCCGACGAGTTTATGTTAAGACTACCAACTGAAGTTAGTGTAGCTCCATTTAATCATGTAACTTTAGATTGGAATGAACATGGACATCCACCTATGCAAATTTATGATTTAGCACATTTTGATATTCACTTTTATTTTCTGTCTGAAGATCAACGCGATCAGATTGGACCTTTAGATACTCTCGAATTTCAAAAGCCAATAGCTCCTGAATTTTTGCCTCCTAATTATTTGGAAACTCCTGATGGAGTTCCGAGAATGGGTACTCACATGATCGACTTAGAATCTCCTGAAATTGCAGGGACAGGAATATTTACTCATACTTTTATTTTTGGAAAATACGATGCTAAGATTAATTTCTTTGAACCTA
The DNA here is from genome assembly GCA_937981555.1 of uncultured Saprospiraceae bacterium. GTDB lineage: Bacteria > Bacteroidota > Bacteroidia > Chitinophagales > Saprospiraceae > CAJQQY01. Next base: position 13,263 of record CALJOK010000031.1, on the reverse strand, counting down.
TGGTTACCACAGATTTATTAGCAAGCAAAACCGAAATTGAAAATACTATTCGCCATCCAGAGCAATGGCAAAAATCAGGTTATTATCCAGATAAATACACGATCAAATTTGATGCATCTACCAAAATATATTCCATCACATTGGAAAATTTAGTAAAGGAGTAAGACTACTTTAGTTTTTTATAAAAAACTAAGAGGTCGATTTTTAGATGTTTCTAAAAATCGACCTCTTTAATATTCAGCTGAATAAAATTTATATTACTGATGCTGCTCCCGCAACAAATCATTCACAATCTTCACCGGATTAAAAGTCTCAATCGAAACTTCCACAAAAAGCGTATTCCAATCTGCCATTGCTCCATTCCAAAGTCCTGGCAATTCTTGCGCTTTTAGTTCTCGACCATCTTTTGATTTCATGGTAACAAAACCAGTTTTTGGGTCTCGGAAATCAGTTAAGTTAAATTTATTACCATGTGCATTTTTAATTCCACAAACCAAATCTACTGGATTAAAGTGCGAGCTTTTTTGTAAAATATTTCCTTGCTCTTTATCGGAAGTATTGATCTGCGAACTCTCCACAATTTGCAATGAATATGTCCCATCTGAATTTCTAGACCAGAAAGGGCCTCCGCCTGGTTCGCCTTCATTTTTCACCATTCCACAAACTCGAATTGGGCGATTTAATTTTTGAATTAAAAAATCCGTTTTCTCTCGAATATGCATTCTCGTAAATCGGGAAGTAAAATTATTACACAATTCTTTTTGCAAAAAATCAGAAATTTCATCAATCATTTTTTCAGAAACGTTCTCTATTTTTTCCAGTTTTTTAGCATAGTCAAATAATCGCTTTTGGTATTTGATTAAAACTCCTGCCAATAATTTTTTATACCGATAAGTTGATGCTTTCAAATTATCAGGAACAACATTATCGATATTTTTTATAAAAACAATATCCGCATCAATCGTATTTAAATTTTCCAAAAGTGCACCGTGACCTGCAGGTCGAAATAAGATACTTCCATCTTCATTTCGAAAAGGTTGGTTGTCCATATCTACGGCAATCGTATCTGTGTAAGATTGTTGCTCTGAGAAATATGCATTGAAAACAGATTGATATTCATTTGAAAGTGGTTGTCCTGCACTTTTTACTTTTGCTCGAAATAATGCTTTGTGCTCTGGCGAAACGGTAAAGTGAATATCAACTTTTCCATCTTTGTCTTTGCAGTAATTGGCACCTTCCACGAGATGTTCTTCAAGCGGAGTTCGAGTAGCATTTTTGTAATTATGAAATTCTAACAATCCTTTTGGAAGACCTCCATAATTGAGTCCCGCAGAAGTTAAAAGATACCGCAACACTTGTCCATAGTCTTTTTGGGAAATCAAATTATTAAGGTTTGCTCCTTTTTTGGAAATTACAATTCTTAGTGATTCATAGAATGCGAATTGCTCGATATTTTTAAAAAAATTAAAAACAGATCCAAAAGAAGTATCACTTTCAAAATCTTTAATCGCTTGCTGTGACCCATCATATTTTTCCATAAAAGAAAATAATGATTTAAACATTCGGCTAGCAGCACCTGATGCTGGAACAAATTTATAAATCTGATGTTTAGGCATTTCCGATTCATACATTTTCACATAATCATCAATTTCTTTTTTGTCAAATTTCAAAACACCATCTCCAATCGTCGCTGCTTTTTGCAACTCCATAAATGGAAAACCTTCTTCAAAATTTTTAATTTGTTCTGCCAATTTTGCTTGACTAATTCCTTTTGCTTTAATTTGTTCTAAATCTTTTTCGGAAAACATATCTTTGTTTTTTAAGAGTGGTCAACCTAACAGTTGACTACTAAAATAATATCATTATGAATCGAAGGCAATTTAATAAAAATATTTTTATGGGTTTAGGGAGTTCCGCAATTCCTTTTTCTTTTTACCATAACTTATCACATGATCACCATATTCAATCTAATTTCGATATGAAAAAATGTATAAAACCGAAAACTTTGGCTCCTGGAGATACTATTGGATTAATCACACCAAGTAGTTCTATTACGGAGGAGAAACTGGAAAAAGCCATCGCCAACATGAAAATGCTGGGGCTAAAAGTAAAATTAGGAAAACATATTAAAGCCATCAACGGTTACCTCGCTGGAACTGACGAGCAACGATTAGAGGACTTACATAATATGTTTGCAGATGATGAAGTAGATGGTATTTGGTGTATCAGAGGTGGTTATGGAGTAGGAAGGATTTTACCAAAGATCAATTATAAACTCATCAAAAAAAATCCAAAAGTTCTGATTGGCTATAGTGATATTACTGCATTGCTTTTAGCCATTTATCAAAAAACAGGATTGATTGGTTTTCATGGCCCATTGGCTTCTTCTGATTTTACGGACTATTCTGTCAAGCATCTAAAAGGTGTTTTAATGAATCCGCAAATGTCTTACACTATGGACCATGCAATGGATAGTGATGACTCAACAGACAAGGCATACCATTCCAAAGTTCTTCGGTCAGGCAAAGCAAAAGGAGAATTGACTGGTGGAAACTTGACTCTTTTAGCTGCGGCTATGGGAACTGATTTCCAACCTAAATTTAAAAATAAACTCGTTTTTATCGAAGACATTGGAGAACGACCTTATCGTTTGGATCGCATGTTTACTCAACTTTTACAAAGCTCAGATTTACATAAAGCTGGGGGGATTCTTTTAGGTGTTTTTGAAGGTTGTGAAGCGAAAGAAAATGATCGTTCACTTTCATTGATGGAGATGTTTAAGGATCGATTAGGTCATTTGGAGATGCCAATTATTTATGGTTTATCGTTTGGACATATTAAAAACCATATGACATTGCCGGTGGGAATTGAAGCGAAAATGGATACTGATAAAAGAACTGTTACGCTACTTGAAAAAGGAGTTAAATAAATTTGAATATCCAATAATCCTTGTTGATTATTGGATATTCTCTTTACTCTATCATCGCCGTCTTATGCAAAATCGGTAATTGACCTCCATATGCCTTTGCAATATTTTCCTTGGTAAAAGTAGTTTCCGTATCTCCATAAGCCACCAATCTTTGATTCAACAAAACCACTTTATCAAAATAATCTTCCACCGTCGAAAGATCATGATGGACGACCAAAAGCGTTTTTCCTTCCTCAGCCAATCTCTTTAAAATCTGAATAATTTTTTCCTCCGTCAACATATCGACTCCAACAAATGGCTCATCCAAAAAGAAAATATCCGCATCTTGACAAAGTGCTCTGGCTAGAAAAACACGTTGTTGCTGACCTCCTGAAAGTTCACCGATTTGACGATCTCGAAATTCCGTCATGCCTACTTCCTCCAACGCATCCATCGTCATCGCCTTATCAGCTTTGCTCAATCGTTGGAAAATCTTTTTGTGTGGATATCTCCCCATCAAAACAATATCAAAAACGGTGGCTGGAAAAGTCCAATCCACATCATTTTTTTGAGGAACATAAACAACTTCTTTGCGCTGCGTTTCAATTCCTTTTCCATTGATCTTCACCGTTCCAGTATTAATCTCTACCAATCCTAAAACCGCTTTGAACAAAGTAGATTTCCCTGCTCCATTTGGTCCGACGACTCCATAGATTTTGCCAGCTTCCATCTCTAAAAAAATATTGGTGAGTACTCTTTTCTTTTCATAGGAAACAGAAAGTCCACTTACTGAAATGATTGATTTCATAATTTTTTATTTCACGTGGTGGTCTGCTTTAGCTGACCTGAAAAAAGAGCGAAGCGATTTTTTTCTTCTTCACCCATGATCTATTTTTTTTAGGTCTGTTAAAGCAGACCACTACGTATTACTGATTCATACTTCGATAAACAAAGGCAAAGGCTCCGATAAAAAGTACGCCTAAAATTCCGTACATCAACAAATTATTTTTCCCCTCAGGAGCTTCCGCAACTTTTGTTTCCACTTTCCGAGACAAAGCTTTGACGATCACATCCGTATTATATTTTAGCATCGCTAAATAACTTGGAGCATCACTATCTTTATTCCCGATGGAATCTGAATAAAGCGATCCGCCAATCGTAATATCATTTGAACTAGCTAATTGTTGCAACATTTTTGGATTCACAGTTGACTCAATGAAGACTGCGGGAACACCACTTTCTCTAATCACTTTATCTACTTTCGTATAATCAGACGTTTGTGCTTGCGCATCAGTTGAAGTTCCTAAAATCGATTCCAATCGAATTCCATATTTCCTTCCGTAATACTGAAAGGCATCATGTGAAGTAATTAAAATTCTTTGCTGCTCAGGAATGGTTTTGATCTGCTCTTGAATATATTGATCTAATTCTTGTAATTTCTTCCGATAGGCTTCGAAGTTTTTTTCATAAAAATCTTTATTCACAACATCATATTCTACCATCGCCTTCGTGATATTTTCAGCGTAGATAATTCCATTCGATGCATTCATCCAAGCATGTGGATCAGCAGAATTAGAGTAGGTCAAACTTTCAATGACTTCGACTCCTTCCGTCACTTTAACCACATTGGCTTTCGTCCCAGAATTTTCAATCAGCTTCAATAACCAACCTTCAAAGGTCAAATCATTTTTAAAAATAACATCTGCATAAGCCACAGTCGTTGCATCTCCAGGAGTTGGTTCATAAGTATGAGGATCCTTTCCGATAGGCACAATGGTCGTTACTTCAAATTTATCGCCCACAATATTTTGAGCAATATCTGAGATCATAGAAGCGGTCGCTACTAACTTCGGTTTCTCAGTAGCACTTAATAACGATGGCACTAATGAAATTATACAAATGGTAATTAAGATTAAAAACTTTTTCATGTCTATTACTTTTGCAAAAAGAGATTCAAACAAACCTTACCAGTAATCACAATCTCTTTTGATTTATTCAATAAAATTTTTGCTGAGTTATCGTATTCGTATTTTTCTAAAATTTCTATTTTCGAACCTAAACCTAATCCGAGTTGATCGAGGTATTGGAGAAATGGTGTCGATGATTCTCGCACTCCTACAACTGTTCCCTTCTCTCCTACTTTGAATTCATTCAACGGAGTTTGTTGTCGCGTTGCAAATTTCCCATCAGCATCAGGAATGGGATCTCCATGTGGGTCGAACTTCGGATTTCCCAAAAAATTATCTAACCGATCAATCATTTCCTTCGATTGAATATGTTCTAATTCTTCTGCCATCTCATGCACCTCGTCCCAAAGGAAATCTAATTTATCAACCAAAAAAACTTCCCACAAACGATGCTTCCGAGTTAACATTGTGGCAATCTTATTTCCCTCTTTAGTCAATTTCACTCCTTTATGGCTTTCATGGATAGCCAATTTTTTCTTAGCTAATCGCTTCACCATATCAGTCACCGATGCTGCACTAGTTTCCATTTTTTGAGAAATAGAATTAGTACTTGCCGATGGTTTTCCTTTTTCTAAAATGGAGAAAATCGCCTTTAAATAATTCTCCTCTGTTTTAGATATTTTCATTCGTAATTTTTATTTTTTACAAATATAAGAATATATTTTTAGATTAGTCTAAAAATTATTTTTGATAACATATTCTTATTAAAAAATTGATCAAGACAAAAAAATACCAGACTTTGTAAATCAAAATCTGGTATCGAATTTTTTAGAAGCTTTATATTAGACTTTATACCTAAATATTATACACGCAGCTAAATGGTCTTTTTCTAATACTCTTCGTTAAAAATTGAATCCATAGCTAAGGCTATGAATAAAATTTTTGCCTTGATTCTCAAAAAAATCCTCATTTCCATGCCGTACAGAATGTTTAGGTATACAGTCTATTTATTGAGTCATTTTTCCAATCTTCATTTCCTCTGCTTTCGTAAATTTTATTTCTCGAATATAATCCATCCCATCCCACAACAGACGATGTCCTTTCAACCTACTTGTAAATCTTACCCTCCTCTTAAATGCGTGCATTTCTGCATCGGTTGCTTTCCTTCTTTCGCCAAGTTCTCCATATAATTTGATAGCGGGATTTTTTTCAAATTTCCCTTTAAAGAGAGATTTTATCCAAAACCACTTCCCATTATTGACTGCTAAAACACAAACATTTTTATTCGTCTTACTATTATGAGGAAGTTGAGTGGTGAATTTTTCAAAATAAAAACCAGTTTGATTTTTGTTGAGAAAAAAACTTCCAATTGGAGTTACCGTTGGTTGATGCTCCGTATTAACTGAAGCAATGGAAACATGCAAACTGGAACTAAAACTAGTTTTAAAATGCGTTCTAATTTTTTTCCAAACTTCAATATCTTGGATATTCATTTTACCTTTTTTTAAAATTATTTTCCAATTAATACATCAAATTCAGCAGGTATTGTCACCCCATTGAAATGGTTCGTTAATCCATAAAAAATTAGAATCGTCCATATTAAACCAAAGGCCAAAATAAATTTAGCTTGTTGCCTTGGAGTAATTCTCAAAATTGTATGTTTCATTTTTGAATTATGAATGGCAGCTACATGACCGAAGAATGCCAATATTGATAAACCATAATATGGAATAAAAAAGATAAGGAATGGAAAGGTATTTAAGCCAGCAACTCCAAAGTAAAAATTAGTGTCCAATTCAAGTAACCACCTCCCTCCAAAAACAGCTGTCACATGAAAGATTAAAAAAAACGACAAGTAAAGTCCTGACCAAATTTGAAGTCGGTCAAAGAAAGTAAAGGTTGATTTTCGTTTAGGAGAAAAAAGTTTTACCCCTGAATATATTTGAATAGCAACTGCGATGAGTAAAATAGATTCGACTAAAATATTTCGATAAAATAGTCGCAGGGAATTCATCAGTTCTATGTGTTTTTCAATTCCAAAAATACTATAGAAATGATTGAATAAATGAAGTCCGACAAAAACAGAAATGGTAATTCCTGAGAAGTAATGTAGTTTTTTGATTTTTCGGATTTTCATAAAAATTAATTTTGGAGGTTTTATTTTTTTTTCGACTAAAGCCAAAACTACGTTTTAGCTACAAATCCCAAAAACTTCTCGGTCTTCGATACACAATAAACATATCTCGAACACTCCAAAAGAAATACCATAACAATACTCCTCCAACTGGAACGTACGCCCAATTTCCTACAAAATTAATCCACACGGGCAAGCTAATTCCTATGACTAAGGCTGTCTTCAGAAAATTAATTCGCTGAATATATTTGTAAGTAAAAAACAAATGCACCGCACTCGCCAATTGCCAAATTCCTAAAATAACCAACATTGTATTCGTCCAAATTAATTGTCGATTAAAAATCCATAACAATATAAACGCACCGATTAAAATACTTTGTGCGAGGACATCTAGTTTCATTCTTGTTCTTGAAATCATAATCTTTCTTCTATTTTAAAAATTTCTTCACTATCGAGGATTTTATTCATCGCTTCAGGCATCTCTACGATTCCCTTTTTTTCTAATTCTAGTAATGTGTTTTTTGTTTCTAAGTAATACCATATCGCAATACAAAATGGAATCGGAATAAATATCAAACCTACCATGAATTCAAATAAACCTGACTGAAAATAATCTGCTGAAATGACTGACAGCCACATCAAAGCCAAATAAGAAATACTATATGCTAAATATTTTTTCCTCGTCCTATCTCTTAAGCGATTCCAAATTATACATGCGCTTAATATTTGCCAGCCTCCTAAAATGGGTAAAGTAATTATTAATGGCATAACAGCAATCCCAGTTATACAAACCACAAAAAATAATATTTTTTGAACGACGATATCTACTTTTATAAACTTGATTAAATTTTTCATGACTTTATATTTTTAGTAAAATCATTATTCCTCAATTGGTCTAAAAATCTCCTCGCTATCAAGAATATCTTTCATTTCGCTAGGAACCTCAATATTCATCTCTATTTTTTTGATCGTTGATTTTGTTAATTTAAAATACCAAAATGCAATCAACATTGGAATGATTACTATGAAAATCACTCCGAATATTTTCCATACATGGTCATTATTCTTAGGAAGAAAATCTCCAAAGGTTGCAATCAGAAGAAGATAAATTACACTTCCTAAAAAATACTTTGCTCTTACTTCATCTCTTAAAATAATTCCCATAAATACTCCACTTCCTAATTGCCAGCCTCCTAATAACAAAAGTGCATAACCTAAAGCTATGCCTGCTTCTCCAAAAGTAACAGCTGTTGTAATTGCTCCTAAAATGGCTAACAAAATCAAAATACCTTGAATAACTAAATCAACATTAAGCAAAATTTTTCGAGTCTTCATTTTCTTTTTATTTGGTTGATTCAAAGATATATACAATTTCCTAAACTTTCAATAAAAACTGAAAGTTTATTTATTTTAATGAATAATCAACCTTATAAGCCTTTATTTGTTATACTTTTACAAAAAATAAAATCTATCCTTATGAGTAAAATATTGCCTGAGCAAGTCAACGAATTAATTAAAAATCGACGTTCTATTTTTCCAAAATCATATATTCAAAAATCGATTCCAAAAGAGATCATTGAGCAAATTTTGGAAAATGCTAATTGGGCACCTACACATAAATTAACGGAACCTTGGCGATTTAAAGTTTTTCGAGGAGAAGCTTTGGAGCAGTTAGGAATTAAACTTTCGGAAGTTTATAAAGCGAATATTGCTGCGGAAAAATTTTCAGAAATGAAATATAAAAAGACGCAAAAGAAAGCTTTGCTAAGTGATGCGATGATTGCGATTTGTATGCAGCGTGATTTAAAAGAAAGTATTCCTGAATGGGAAGAAGTTGCTTCCGTTGGTGCTGCGGTGCAAAATATGTACTTGACTTGCACGGCTTATAATATTGGTTGCTATTGGAGTTCGCCGGGAACGGTTAAATATTTGAGTGAATATTTGGGATTGAAGGAAGGGGAAAAATGCTTGGGATTTTTGTATATGGGTTATCATGAAATGCCTGAGATCAAAGGGATGCGAAGATCAATTAAGGAAAAAGTTGAGTGGAGATAATTTATATGTAAATATATTGTTACAAAAAACCTGTGCTAAAAATTCAGCACAGGTTTTTAAAATTAACTAATCAAATTTAAAAGAATTACTTAATATAATCTTTTCGGTATAAGTTTTTCCATCTTGTTGAAATTTCACAAAAAGCACTCTAGCTCCTGTTTCTGACATATCAATATTTTGAAGTGAACCGCTTCCTCCTTCTACTTCTTTTTTATAATATTCTTTTCCAGCCATTCCAAAAATAGAAATCGTCATTGGCAAATCTTGACTTCCATATTCAATATTGATTATTCCGTCAGTTGGATTTGGAAAGATTTTCACGTAAGTCAAACCAGCTTCATTTAAAGTTGTTTTCTTTTTTGCGGGTTGATTTCTTTCTTTTCCGCTTTTCAAATTCACCTCAATTGCTCCATTTTTTCCTTTCTTACCATATTTTTTCACAGCTAGATCTGGCTTCAATGCATATACACTTTCTATTTGATTTGGCCCCAAGTCTTTAATAACTTGCCTATCTACTTGCTTACCATCTAAGATAATAAACGGTTTTCCTTCTTTTCCATCCTTACCTATTTTTAAACCATCAAAATCCATCTTCCCTCCATTGAATCCTCTATATTGAAATAAAGTTACTATGTCATTCTCATCTTTATTTTTAGAGTTCCCCTCTTTCAACATTATTTCAACAACTCCATTTTTTCCTTTGTCCCCATATTTCTCCATGGCCTTCTCGCCTTTCAAAACATTGACTGTTGCTATATCTTCTGGCTTCAATTCACCCGCAGCCGATTTATCAAATTCCACTCCATCCACTATGAAAAGTGGCTTCATATCTTTGTTGAGTTTTATAGTATTATTCTCAATTTTTACATCTGCTTTTGGATCAGGTTCAGCCAACTTAAATGAAACTGGCAAAGTATAACTTACATTCACCGCTTTCCCTTTTTGTTTTCCAGGAACAAAATTAGGCATCATGTTAACTACTCTTTCTGCTTCCATACCACAACCTCCTCCTGGATCACGAAGTACTTTTGCATCAGTAATCGAACCATCTTTTTGCACGACAAATTTAATAATTACTCGTCCTTGTATTCCTGCATCACGAGCTGCTTTTGGATATTTAATATTAGAATATATGAATTCCAACATCTCCGTTTCAGCACATTTCTTTTGCTCTTTGTAGACTTCTATCTTTTCGCAATCGTCATTTTTGAAGCGAGGCATTTCTTCTACGACTTTGTAAACAGGTTCAGAATCTTCGACTCTACTTTTCGTAGTTACTTTTACCATATCAACTGTTTTGGCAATGCCATTCTTAGTCACAATAACTTCACTTTTTGTCTCAGTAGCAATTTTATCCAAAGGCAAAGCATCCACCTCTTTTTTACTAGCTTGTTTCCCATCAATGTAGTAGCTAATATTTCTTTCTTCTTTTTTGGCAGGTTGAGGTTGATATCCTTTAGTTTTAACAATCACTATTTTTTCATCGGTAATGATATCCTCCTTGCCTTCTTCTCCTTTAATTTTAGTCACTTCATGCACATCTATGTTTGCTATATCATCAGACATTAGTGCTTTTACTTCAGCGAGATTAGCTGTACTTCCATCTATTCTGAAAACAACATTTTCCTCTTTTAATAATTCTTCAAGAGAACCTGTAGTATTAAATTTGGATTCATCAGAAAGTTTAAATTGCACAGGAATCAATCTTTCCGCATCAATCGCTTTTCCATTTTTTGTTCCAGGAATCCAATTAGGCATTGCGTTAATTACTCGAAGTGCTTCTTCTCCACAACCGCCTCCAATGTCTCTTGTTATTTTTGCATTAGCAATTGCTCCATCTTTTTGGACAGTAACTTTAACGACAACCGACCCTTGTATTCCAGCCTTACGAGCTTCTGCTGGATATTTAATATTGGAATAAATAAAAGTTAGGAGCTTAGCTCCCGAACATCCATCTCGCTTTTCTTTTTTAGTAATTTCTTCGCAACCTGGAAAGCGGGGCATTTCATCAAGATCAATCACTTTTACTTCTTCATTACCTTTAAATGCAATTAGTCTTTCATAAGAAGTTAACATTGGAAAATTAAATCCCTTTAAAACCTTTCTTCCAATTTCATCTATTGCGTACTCATTATTAGGAAATTGTCGATTCAAGGAAGATGTAACGAGGGTATATTGCAGTAAAAATTCCTTTTGGTTTTCTCTTAAACCAAAATCTGTAGTTTGATATTTTTTTGCTAAAACTTCAAAATCTGATTTTACTTTTTCCTTATCTAAATCTTGAACGTTAGTTATTTCACTTGCAGTAGTGTTCATATTCGCAATCGCTTCTTTTTTCGAAAAAGCAATTAATAACAATAAAATTACGGGTAGCGCAAAAAGGTATTTTACGATTGCCTCTTTGCGAGATTTACTTCTGGTCATCATAACGATTCTCTGTTTTAATTGTGAATGAAAAAAATGATTTGCCAGCGCAATCTGCAGCCCGGACTGCGATTGTCTGAGTAATAAGTGTCCATACTTTTTAGTCGGCGTAGTCTGCAGAACCACGGCATCCGCCAAATATTCATGAACTGTTTTCAATGATTTTTTATAAAAATACACCATCGGGCTGACCCAAAAAATGATGCTAAAAATTTCTAATAAAATGACATCTACCGAATGCCAACCTTTGACATGAGCAACTTCGTGCGTCACTATTTTTTGTCCATCAACATCGTTCATCTCCAAGTCTTTACTCCAAAACATATATTTAAAAAAGGAAAATGGTAGATGTGGTTCGTTGGTCAAAACTAAGGTGTGGTTTTCCTTTTGGATAATTTCTGACTTGCGATACAAGGCATAAATTTTTCCTAAACCAATAAAAAATCGAGCACTACAAACAACAACACCTATTATATAGATTGCCAAAAATAGTTTATTCCAATCCAAAACATTATTTGTAACCGCTTCATTTACAGCACTTTGCACATAGTATGAACCTTCGCTAATTGGTTGGAAATAAACCACCACAGGATTATCCACTTGGAAGATTGGTAAAAATTCCAACAACGGAATTCCCGCTCCCAACAATAAAGTACCCAGCAAATACCATCGATTCGTTTTGAAAAAAGTCTCCTTGCTCAAAAATCTGGAGTAGACTAAATAGAACACGAGCCAACAAATGGTAACTTTTAAAAAATATAAAAACATGATTTTCCTGTTTTTTAAAAAATGTAAATATACTGTTACAGTAATTTATTTTTCATCCGAAAGTTTGTCTAACAACTCTCCAAGTTCCTTCACATCGACATCATTTTCTTTTACTAAAAAAGAAACTAACTGATTCATCGAACCTTCAAAATAATCGCTCGCTATTTTTTTCAATGTGAATTTGCTATAATCATCTTTTTCAATAATTGGAAAATATTCATAGGTGCGACCATAAGCTTTATGATCCAAGAAATCCTTTTTTTCCAAAATTCTAACGATAGAAGAAATCGAACTATGAGGTGGTTTTGGGTCTCCCAAATCATTCAAAATATCACTTACCGTACAGCGTTCCAGTCGCCAAATGATCTGCATTATTTCTTCCTCTGCTTTCGTTAATCTTTTCATAATTGAAATTTATTTATTTTATCATCACTCCTCCGTGGTGGTCTGCTTTAGCTGACCTGAAAAAGGAGCGAAGCGATTTTTTCTATTCACTCAAAATTTATCCTTGCTGATGAATCACTCCATTCAAATACTGAATTCTTAACCTCACATACTCTCGATGCTGTTTATGTTTCGTATCATAATATTGTCGGTAATATCGTCTGGCAATTTTTTTATCTCGATAATAATTATCACAACCTCTTGCCAAAAAATATAAATACACTTCTTCCTCTGGCGAATATTCTATCGCTTTTTTCCAAGCTGCAATTGCCTCTTTTAATTTATTCTGTTCGTCAAGTAAAAGTGCTAGGTTTTTATAATAGACGCCAACATGTTCACTAATTCCTTTTTCGATAGCAGCTTGATATTCCACTTCACTTTGTTCCAAATCACCAATTCCTTTAAAGGCCAAAGCCAATTGATAATGCGTCAATTCAGAATCTTCCTTCTTTCGAACTATCTCCTTGAGGTGAAAAATACAAGAGTCATATTGTTCCAAATGCAAGTATGCTGCACCAATCATTTTTTGATAATATTGCGAAGTATCTCTCATCGACATCGCATGTGAAATTGTTGACACTACAGTTTCATAATCTTTTTTGAAATGTAAAATGTCTGATTTC
>CALJOK010000030.1 GCA_937981555.1 uncultured Saprospiraceae bacterium | reverse complement strand
GGTTCAACCTTTTAAAAAACCGAGAAATGGCGAATTAACTACTTTGAAAAAATGGTTTAATCACTATGTAGCTAGCATTAGAATTACTGTAGAACATGCCATCAATGGAATTAAAAGAGCTCGGATTGTCAAAGATAAATGCAGGCACTTTCGCCAACATTTTAGAGACCAAATCTTAAACATTTGTGTCGGTCTTCATAATTTTAGAGTCTGTAGTCCTTTTAGAAAATATCAATCTAAAATTAAATGGAGCTAAAATCTCATTTAGAATAATGTCTAATAATTAAATATTTAGAGGAAAAAATGTGCCATATTTTAATTCATTAAAATTTGAGTTAAGTTTGTCAAAAAAATATTGTCCATGTCAAACATGAAAAAATTATTACGTTCCATGCCGCAGGTAGGAAAAGTCGATTTTATCAGCATCAGACCTGAGCGTAAAACCCTTCCTTCTTCTTTAGAAAATGTAAAAATTTCAATCGAAAATGGATTGGAAGGAGATCATTATAAAGGTAGTAGTCGAAAACGGCAGGTGACTTTGATTCAAGCAGAACATCTAAATGCAGTAGCTTCCTTACTTGAAAAAGATAAAATTGATCCACTTTTGACTCGCCGAAATATTGTAATTTCGGGCATCAATTTATTGGCTTTTAAAAATATGCAGTTCCAAATTGGAGATGATGTTATTTTAGAAATGACTGGAGCTTGCCATCCTTGTTCCCAGATGGAAACTAATTTTGGCGAAGGTGGTTATAATGCGATGCGTGGTCATGGTGGAATTACGGCAAAAGTAATTCAAGGTGGAGAAATTAAAATTGGAGATAAAATTAAATTAGTATAAAGTCATTTTTGTGAAAAAGATATTCATTTCAAGGAAATTAAATTCAGATAGCATTTTCAAAATAAAATTGGAAAATGAAGGTTTCGAAATATGGGATGAGTCACTCTTGGAATTTGAGTTAATTCCTTTTGAGGAAATACCATCGGTAGATTGGATATTTTTTTATAGTCAAAAAGGAGTTCAGTTCTTTTTTAATCATATTCGTAATAACAATATTTCTTTTTCTAAAAACATCCAGTTCGCAGGTTTTGGAGAAAAAACAGCAGAGGCAATTCAGCAATTTACGAAGTGCCATTTTGTAGGAACTGGAAATGCCAAAACCACTACGCCTAATTTTCTAAAAATAGCAAAAGATAAAAGAGTTCTTTTCCCTCGTGCTGCAAACTCTCAACGAAGCGTTCAACAATTCATTGACAATCAATCAATTACGACTGACTTGATTATTTATAAAAATTCCCCAAAAGAGGAATTCAATATTCCTCAAATGGATTACCTGTTTTTTATGAGTCCGATGAATGCAAAAGTATTTTTCAAAAAATATCAATTAGAAAAAGATCAGAAAGTATTTGCCATTGGAAAAACGACAGCTCAGGCATTAGCTGATCTAGGTATTAAAAATGTAATTTTTCCAAAAAAACCTTCAGAAGAGGAACTTGTAAAACTATTGTTAGAAAACTTGTAATCAACTCCTTTTTTAGTTTCGTCTAAAATTCCAACTTTTGATTTTTATATTTGTTAGGTTTAGAATCAACCGTTCTCAAAAAATTCTGTGATCAATTCAAAATGAAAATTAAAACCGACTGAAAGGAAGAGTTAATTTTCATTTTGGATTGACTTAAAACAGAGGATATTTCTAAGAAACAAGAGACAAATCCAAAATATGATTTTCCAAAATAGTCAAATCAATGTGGCAGAACTTCCTTCGATTGATGAAATTCAATTTCAGCAACTCGATCCTGCACACGTTCGAGTAAAATATATCGCCAGTACGATTTTCTTTTTAATCATGTTGGCTGCCATTTTATATTTACGAACTGAACCTTTAATCGTCGATCATCCTCGATTGGGAAATGGTCTTTTGATGTTTTGGATATCGTGGCTGGTACTTTCTTTTGCTTTGACAAAAATGGGTTACAACATCGAAGGTTATGCTTTACGTGAAAAAGATATTGTACATATTAAAGGTGTGATCAATCGAAGACAAACTGCTATCCCTTTTAATCGAGTACAACATTGCGAAATCAAAGCTGGTCCCATCCAACGATTTTTTAAATTAAAAACATTGGAAGTTTACACCGCAGGAGGGCAAAGTAGCGACTTGAGTATCGACGGATTGAAAGGTGATCACGCGCAAGTGCTTAAAGATTTTATTATCAAAACCACAGGACGAACACAGCATGACGAAGAGGAATGATTTAGACTTTCTATCGGAACCTCGGCGACAATCGTCTGTGGCTATTTTTTTAATTCTACTCAAATCCTTTCGGGTTATTTTGGGTCAGGCATGGCCTATTTTTATTGCATTGATTTTTAATCCGACAAAATCGAAGGACACTTATTTTGCTTTAGCAATTATTGGAATTACGGCGGCTTCGGCAATACGTTCGATCATCTTGTATTTTAAATTTTATTATTATGTCAAAGATGATGAGTTGATCATTGAGAAAGGAATTTTTCAAAAAACAAAACTTAATGTTCCTTTCGATAGGATTCAGACAATCAATTTTAAAGAAAATATTTTGCACCAATTTTTCAATGTGGTGAGTTTGGAAATTGATACTGCAGGCTCGAAGGGAAATGAATTCTCGATTACCGCTTTGAAAAAAGATAAAGCGATTGCCATTCGAGAATTTTTATTAGCGCAAAAAAAATCGAGTACTCCTACCTCGTTTTCGGAAGAGGAAATGGAAGAAGAAATTGAAATTCCTGAAGAGGAGTTATTGCATTTGTCTCCCATGGATTTAGTAAAAATTGGAGTGAGTCAAAATCATTTGAGGACTGCTGCCATTGTTTTTGCTTTTATGTTTACCTCGATGGATTATATCGAAACGCTCACCGGTTGGAAATTAGAGAATGGAATTGACAACTTACTCGGATCGAATTCAAATACACTTTTGATTGGTTTGATTACCATTGTTCCCACCTTTATAATTATTGCGTTTTTGATTTCTTTGGTGCGAACGGTAATTCGATATTATAACCTTCGTTTTATAAAAACGTCGATGGGTTTTAAAGTCATCGCTGGACTTTTTACTAGAAATGAACAGTCTGCTTCCATGCAAAAAATTCAATTGATTCGTTGGACAACCAATCCGATCAAAAAAGTTTTTTCTCTTTTTGACATTAGTCTTCGACAGGCTGCAAGTAGTGCCATTGCTAGAAAACAATCGATTTATGTACCTGGTTGTTTTGAGGAACAATTGTTTGCGGTTCGAGCTGCGTACTTCCCTGAAGAATCACAACTTTCGTTTGAGGAGCATGTAATTCATCCTTTGGTTATCTATCGAAGAGTTTTGTATTTCGGTTTTTTACCTGCTGGAATATTTCTTTTAAATCGATATTGGGACGGTGCAACAGGCGATTATTTCTGGGCAATTATTTGGGTTGTAATTGTATTGTTATTTAGTTGGATTTACCAACGAAATTTTAAATATTTTGTGAGCGACGAAGGTATTCGAATCTCTACTTCGATTGTTGGAAGAACGGAAACGCTTTTAAAATGGTTTAAAATTCAAGGAGTAGAAATACAGCAAGGTATTTATCAGCGAAGAAAAAATTTATGTAATTTAGTTTTCCATACCGCAGCGGGGACGGTAAAAATTCCTTACATCGAATTGGAGAAAGCGAAAAAAATGGAAAATTTTGTTTTGTATAAAATTGAAAATTCGGAAGAACCCTGGATGTAAATAAAAAAGAACTATTTAATTTTTACAATGGAAGAAATCGTTTATAAAAATAAGTTTTACATCATAGTCGTGACTATTTATATTTCATTTTTGTTATTAAAAAATGGAGTTAAAATGTTTGCGGAGCAAGACATTCTTGCCGCAGCAACTTTAGTTGTTCAAGCAATTGTTTTGTATCAAATTAAATTAAAAGACAAGTATGTAAAATTGGGAATTAAGACTTGGACGTTTTTTCCGATTGCAAAAGAAGGGACACTTTTAGTGATTGCATTTTTATTTTGGGTGTCGGGTGGAAGTGACAATATTGTAATGGAAGATTTTTGGAAATCTGTTTTCTTTTTTTCTGCAGCAGTTTTGATTTATGCTTTTTGTGATCGATCGATCGGTACGAGGAAGAAAAATTATGTTTGATCTTTTCACCACATAGGCACATAGAAAACATAGTCCTATATTTTCCCTTCGAAAAAATCTATGTTTTCTATGTGCCTATGTGGTGAAAAATTATTTCAGCTTATTTATCGCTTTCCATTTATGACAACTCATGATATGATCGTTTACCATTCCGCATGCTTGCATGTAAGCATAGCAAATCGTACTTCCCACAAATTTGAATCCTCGCTTTTTTAAATCTTTACTCATCGCTTCACTTTCTGGACTGGTGGCAGGGACATCGGTCATTTTTTCAAATTTATTTTTGATCGGTTTTCCGCCAACGAATTGCCAGATGTATGTATCGAAACTGCCAAATTCTTTTTGCACTTCGAGAAAAATTTTTGCGTTGGTTCTTGCAGAGGCAATTTTTAATTTGTTCCGAATGATGTTTGGGTTCTCTCGTAATTTCTCTAATTTTTTGTCGGTATATTTTGCTACTTTTTTTGCATCAAAATTATCAAACGCTTTGCGGTAACCCTCTCTCTTTTTCAAAACAGTTATCCAACTCAATCCTGCTTGCGCTCCTTCGAGCATCAACATTTCAAATAATTCTCGGTCATCATGAACTGGAACTCCCCACTCATTATCGTGATAGTCGATGTAAATATCTACGCCGTAACACCAAGTGCATCTTGTTTTTTCTTTCATAATTTTTAATCTAATCGTAAAAAATAATATTCTTAAATTTCCTTCGAATTTTTTTCATCCTTCTTCTATTTTTTCCAAAATCTCCATAGCCTTTTCTTGACGCAGATCGAAAATGTATTTGTTTATTTTCTTCATCAAAAATGAATTCTAC
Organism: uncultured Saprospiraceae bacterium; assembly: GCA_937981555.1. GTDB lineage: Bacteria > Bacteroidota > Bacteroidia > Chitinophagales > Saprospiraceae > CAJQQY01. The sequence goes on along the minus strand of CALJOK010000030.1, from coordinate 132,866 downwards.
ATCGTCAATAAACTTTCCAATTTTAGTTTTGAATTCGTAATGAAGATAATTTCCTTCATCTTCTATCAAGGTAGCATCAATATTTTCAATCATCACTTCCAGCAATACCATCAATTTCCTTTTTGAAAAATCTAAAGACTTTTCAAATGGAATTGGTTTCATCCTTTTCCTTTTTCGAGTCTCTTGTGTACTCACACAATTTGGTGAATTAGGACAAGGATCCAGTTTAATCTTTTCAGAAAAAGGAAAACTAGAATCAATTGTCCATCCCATGGAAAGCAAAATAATTATAAGGAAAAGATATTTCATTTTTATTTTTTTATAAATAGAAAGATGCATTAACAACTCATTGGCAATCATTAACAAGTCATTATAAATGACTTTACCGAAGGCGACGTAAGTTTACAATACATTTTCAAACAAAAAAATTTACCGATGAAAAATTTAAACTTCTTCCCCGTAATTGTATTGTTATTTTTAGCTTCTTGTGCTCCTCATAAAAAATACTTAACCACCGATCCAACTCTTTCTGTCAACAAAGAAATTAAGGATATTAAAAATGAAAAAGAACGCATCAACCTTATTGGTATTTCTAATCGAAATGGGTTACAGCAAGTCCCATTTAATGAGTGGTATCATAAATATTATTCAGAGTATAAACCTGACTCAAAAGTTATTTCCAAAGGAAAATCTAAGATGAAGGGAGTCGAAGTTTTAGCCTTCTTAGGTACTTGGTGTGGCGATAGTAAAAGAGGTGTTCCGCAGTTTTACAAAGTAATGGATGAAATGGGTTTTGATGAAAAAAACTTAAAATTGGTTTCCGTTTCTGACTCTGATGAACAATATAAACGAAGTCCAAATGGCGAAGAAAAAGGCTTAAATCTTTTCCGAGTGCCTACTTTTATTTTTTATAAAGAAGGAAAAGAAATTGGTCGAATTGTGGAAACTCCTACCACCTCATTTGAAGTCGATGTCGCACAAATTGTCAATGGCCTCGCTCCTACTCCGAACTTTAAAACGCAAGCATTAATTCATGCAAATTTGGAAGCAGGAGGATTTGAAAAAATTGAAGAAAAAATTGAAAACTATGGCAGATATGTTTCACGTCGAGCGACTGGTCCTTCTGAATTAAATGCCTACGGTTATGTTTTGTTACGAAGTGGGAAAACTAAGGAAGCACTTTTGATTTTTAACATAAATGCGTTGGCTTACCCTCATTATTCTAACGTTTTTGATAGTCTTGGTGAAGCTTATTTAATTGTTGGAAATGAAGAACTAGCGATTGAAAATTATAAAAAAGTGTTGGAATTAAAACCTGAAGATGAAAACGCTAAGAAGGAATTAAAGAAATTAGGCATCACAGATTTTACGATGAATAATTAATCTATTGAAACTAAATTTTAATGAGCAAGGAAGACCAAATTTTATTAATCAATTTGCGTCTGAAATATTTTAACAACTTGGTTTTTCCTTGTTCATTTTATCAATAAAGTTGAGCCTGATATTTTTTCAAATGAAATAATTTCTGTGGCTTTAATTCCTAGTTTCTCAATTCTAATTCCTCGAAATCTTAATCTTAATTTAACTCCTTCTTTCCCTAATACTTTCGGGGTAAATTCTTTGATTTTTTCAAATTCTTTTTTGGTAAAAAAACAGAAGTCATTGATTTTAATGTGCTGTCAAAATTTACTTTTATTATTGGTGCATCAACTAAGTTATGTTTTTCTAAATGTTCAAAATATTGAAGCACAAATTTTTCACCCTTATCTAGTTCTTCTTTTTGACGAAGTGTGTCTAGAAGGTTATGTGTTATGTTTCCTAGACTGTCTTTTCGCACGTATGTGGTTCCGAGGTCGATTGATTTAATTGCCAGGTCTCCTTCGTATATTTTGACATTATCCGTTTTGTCTTTGTATGAAAAAATATTATCTGCTTTTTTTCCACATGAAAAAAGGAAGAAAATCATGAGAGATATTATGATTGAGTTTTTTGATTTCATCAAAAATGTTTTTTTACTGCCGACTAAAGTCAGCAGCTACGATAGGTACTTCCCAACAATCGGCATCCTTCTCCCCATCCCAAATGCCTTGCTTGACACTCGCAAAACTGGCGAAGTTTGATACCTTTTAAATTCATTAATATTTACCAATCGTAAAATTCGTCGCACTAATGCTGGATCAAAACCCATTGCGATAATTTCATTTGGCCCTTGCGTCTTTTCGATATATTGAAAAAGAATTTCATCCAAAATATCATAGTCAGGCAAACTGTCAGAATCTTTTTGATTAGGTCGCAATTCAGCGGAAGGTGGTTTTGTAATTGTATTGTTAGGAATAATTTCTTTCCGTCGATTGATCCAACGGCAGAGTTCAAAAACTTCTGTTTTATACAAATCTCCAATGACCGAAAGTCCACCACACATATCACCATAGAGTGTTCCATAACCAACAGCTGCTTCACTTTTATTCGAAGTATTCAAAACGATATTTCCAAACTTATTGGACATCGCCATCAAGATCATTCCTCGACCTCGTGCTTGGATATTTTCTTCCGTCACATTAAAAGGTAAGTCACCAAACAAAGGTTTTAATTCCTTCATGTACGTTTTGTAAATATTCTTAATTGGAACGATGTCATATTGGATTCCAAGATTTTCCGCCAACTCTACCGCATCATTAATGGAATGATCGGAGGAGTATTGGGAAGGCATCAACACCACTCTGACATTATCTTTGCCCAAAGCCTTAGTCGCCAAAACTGCAGTCAAAGCAGAATCAATTCCACCAGACAAACCGAGGATCGCTTTTTTAAATCCAAGTTTTCCAAAGTAATCTTTCACCCCTAAAACTAATGCATCGTGGATGCGTTTCATTTTTCCTTTCGGCTGTACTTTTGATGTTTTCCCTTTTTTGACTTCTGCCAAATCGAACGTTTTTATCGACTCTTTGAAGTAAGGTAATTCCTCAAAAACATTTCCATTTGGCGACATCACAAAACTACCTCCATCAAAAATAATTTCCGTTTGAGCACCTGCATGATTGATGTAAAAAATCGGCAATTTATAACGCTCCACATTTGCTTTTAAAATATGAATTCGCGATTCTGCATGGGAATACGAAAATGGAGATGCAGAAACATTAATCATAAAGTCTGGTTTGTGCTTCATCAACAAATCCATTGGACAAACATCATACATCGGATTTTCATTTCCAATATTCCAAATGTCTTCACAAACAGTTAATGCAATTTTTTTGCCTTTATATTTTACAATATTAAATTCCGAGGCAGGCTCGAAATATCGATACTCATCAAAAATATCATAGGTCGGTAAAAGTGTTTTGTGCTGCACATGCTTCACTTTTCCGTTAGCTAAAAAATAAACGGAGTTGTATAAATCTTTTCCTTCTGCAACTGGATTTCGACTTGGCGAACCAACTGCAATCGCAATTCCTTTTGCCGCCTTCGCCAAGGTTTGAACTGACTCCTCCGCTTTGTTAATAAAATCATCGAATTCTAAAAAATCTCTCGGTGGATAACCACAAGTTGCGAGTTCGCTAAAGCAAACTATATCAGCTCCTTGCTTTTTGGCAGTCGCAACTGCTTTGAGCATTTTTTTTGTATTTCCTTCAAAGTTTCCAATGTGAAAGTTAAGTTGGGCAACTGCTATTTTCATGTAATTATATTTATACGTGGTGGTCTGCTTTAGCTGACCGTAAAAAGCGAATAGCTTTTTTTATTAAAAAAAATTAGTTTATTCTAGTTTGTGAAAATCTACTCTGTAGATTTTTTTCTCAGGTCTGCTAAAGCAGACAACCACGTGCTTTTGATTTACAAAAGTAATATTTTTCAATAAAAAAGTGCTGCCAGTTTTTACTAACATCACCTAATTTTCAAAATCCTTTTTTGTACATTTGCAACAATTCGAAAATAATATTTATGAGCAAATTCGTCGTATCCGCAAGAAAGTATCGTCCTATAAGATTTGATGAAGTCGTAGGTCAACAACATGTTTCGCAAACCTTAAAAAATGCGTTACAAAATGACCATTTGGCTCATGCCTTTTTGTTCTGCGGACCTCGTGGTGTTGGTAAAACGACCTGTGCTCGAATATTAGCAAAAGTCCTTAATTGTACCAATCGAACTGCTGATTTCGAACCTTGTGATGAATGTAATTCTTGCAAAGCTTTCAATGAAAATGCTTCCTTTAATATCACAGAACTTGATGCTGCTTCTAATAATAGTGTAGAACATATACGAACATTAGTCGAGCAAGTTCGATTTCAACCTCAACAAGGCGAATACAAAGTGTTTATCATTGATGAGGTTCACATGCTTTCGCAAGCAGCTTTTAATGCTTTTTTGAAAACATTGGAGGAGCCGCCATCTTACGCTATTTTTATTTTAGCGACTACGGAGAAACATAAAATTATTCCAACCATACTTTCTCGTTGTCAGATTTTTGATTTTAAAAGAATTCAAGTTCAGGACACGGTGAAACATTTGCAAGGAATTTGTGCAGAAGAAGGAATTGAAGCAGACAAAGATGCGTTGCACATTATTGCTCAAAAAGCAGATGGTGCGTTGCGAGATGCACTTTCCATTTTTGATCGAATTGTAAGTTTTTCTGGAAAAAAAATAACTTATGATGATGTCATCACCAATTTAAATGTATTGGATTATGACTATTTTTTCAAAGTGACGGATGCCATGATGGTGGAAGATTTGTCTTCCTTGTTTCTGATTTTTGATAAAATTCAAAAGAATGGTTTTGAGGCTGATTTATTTATCAATGGATTGGCAGAGCATTTTCGAAATGTTTTAGTTTGCAAAGATGAAGCAACTTTACAATTGTTGGAAGTGAGTGATAATTTAAAAGAACGATATAAAAGTCAAGCGAAAATTGCACCTACTTCATTTTTACTTTCTGCACTTAACATTGCCAACGAGTGCGATGTAAATTATAAAATGGCGAGAAACAAGCGCCTTCATGTAGAGATGGCTTTGGTAAAAATGGCTTACATCAATCGAGCTACTACTCTTTCGCAAAATACTGTTGTTGAAAAAAAAACAGTTGACGCACCTGTAGCACGAGCAAAACAAAATACTTCTGCTCCAGTTATTACCGCACAGAAAGCAGTAGAACCAATTCAACCAAAAGCAACCACTCCTCCTCCTGCACCTACAATTGAAATTCCAGTTACACCTCCTAGCGAAAATAAAGCGTCGATTCCAGTATCTCCTCCAACTGGAAAATTAGGAATATCTCTTTCGAGTAAATATAATATTGCTAGTGTCCCAAAAAAGGAAGATTTGCAATCGCAAGTGAATGAAGAGATCGCTCAAACAATCGATTCTGTTTCCCAATTAAATCCAGAAAATCTGGAAGCAACCTGGAAAGCTTATTCTGAACAAATTACTTCCCCTTCTGTAAAAAGTGTTTTTAAACATTCGGAAGTAATTATAGTTGATGAAGACTCTATTTTGATAAAAGTAGGTTCGGCAATGGGGAAAGGAATGGTGCAACAGGAATATGAATTGATGGACTTTATTCGAACTAGTTTAAAGCATCCGAAATTAGTTTTAAAAGTCGAAATTGATGCGACCAAAGCTCCAGTAATTAATAAACCTAAACCTACCAAACTTTCCACTCCTGCAGAAAAATATAATAAAGTCATTGAGATGAATCCAAAGGTCGAAGAACTTCGAAAGCGATTCGATTTAAAGTTGGATAAGGATAATTAGTAGTATTCATTCTTTCTGTAAACAGTTTGTCTAATGAATTACTACATACTGAAAATACCATTCTTCTGTGATATTTCTGTTATACTTTGACGTTATCTTTGAATTGTCAAAAGGATAAGATCAATAAATTGATGAAATCTACAAGACATTTTCAATAACTAAAATGTATTACAATGAACATTAATCCACTTCATTTTGTTAAATTTGATAAAGCTTTCCCACACAAAAATCAATTCAATACTATGGATAAACAATCGCTTTGGTATTTGGAAAATATTGATATGAAAGGAATGATGTGCCCACAAAAAATGGCAGGTGGTCATATGGATTCATTCAATCATAAATCATTCAAAAAGAGTGAATATATCTACATGCCTGATGAGCACGCAGATAAAGTTTACTTTATTAGTGAAGGTCGAATCAAAATAGGTACCTACTCTGATACTGGAAAAGAAATCACTAAATCGATCTTGACTCAAGGGGAAGTTTTTGGTGAACTCTCTTTGATTGGTGAAACTAAACGAAAAGATTTCGCAGTTGCCATGGAAGAAACCTCTGTTTGTATTATGTCGGTGGATGATATGAAAAGCATGATGAGAGACCACAGTACCTTGAGTCTTTTTATGATGAATATCATGGGATCAAGAGTTTTGGAAATGGAACAACGATTGGAATCTCTAGTTTTTAAAGATTCCCGAACTCGAATTGTTGAGTTTTTGGAAAGTCTAGCTAAGAAAAAAGGACAACGAGTAGGCTATGAAATGTTGGTTAGAAAATTTTTGACACACCAAGAAATTGCTAATTTAACCGCTACTTCTCGACAAACAGTTACGACTGTACTCAATGAACTTCGAACTAAAAATGTCTTAACCTTTAATCGTCAACGATTATTGATTCGAGATATGGAATTGTTGCGCGCTGAAGCAAAAATAATTTAACACGTGATAAATTTGAAGTGATAAACGATAAAAAATAAAAGCCGAATTTCCCTGTGGAAAATTCGGCTTTTATTTTTTTTTGGAAAAAAACATTACACCTTCCTTACATTTATTATTTTTGCACAAACATCCTCCCTGATAAAATCATTTTTCCGAAAACTCATCACTAAATAAAATAACGTGTATAAAATTTTTATCAAGCCATTCCTTTTTTTGTTCTCTGCGGAAAAGGCACATCATCTAACTATTCGATTATTAAAAATCACCCTTTCAATTCCAATTGTCAATTTTTTATTTAAAAAATCAATGGAACTCAAAGACGATCGTTTAAAGCGAGAAGTTTTTGGTTTGACTTTTCAAAATCCAGTTGGTTTAGCTGCTGGTTTTGACAAAGATGGAAAAAGTTATCATGCGATGTCTTCAATGGGGTTTGGATTTATTGAATTAGGAACGGTAACTCCTCAACCACAAGATGGTAATCCACAACCTCGACTTTTTCGGTTAAAAAAAGATGAAGGCATCATCAATCGAATGGGATTTAACAATGAAGGCGTGCACGCTTTAGTCGAAAGATTAAAAAAAGGAAAACCTGAAGGTGTAATCATTGGTGGAAATATTGGAAAAAACAAAGTAACTCCCAATGAACGAGCAGCAGAAGATTACGCCTATTGTTTTGAAGTTTTATTTCCCCACGTTGATTATTTTGTCGTCAATGTAAGTTCACCAAATACGCCTAATTTACGTGCACTCCAAGATCGAGAACCTTTGACAAAACTATTGACTATGCTTCAGGAAATGAATCATAAAAAGAGTGCACCAAAACCAATCCTGCTAAAAATTGCTCCAGACCTTAATAATTCTCAACTAGATGACATATTAGAAATCGTCAAAGATTCAAAAATTGCAGGCATCATTGCTACCAATACTACTATCAGTCGAGAAGGATTAAAAACAACAAAACAGCAAATCGAGAAAATTGGAAATGGTGGACTAAGCGGAAAACCTGTCAAGCAGCGATCGACAGAAGTCATCCGTTATTTAAGTACCAAATCGAACGGAGAACTCAAAATTATTGGAGTAGGAGGAATTTCTACACCAGAAGATGCAAAAGAAAAACTAGAGGCAGGAGCTTCTTTGGTTCAGGTTTATTCAGGAATGGTCTATGAAGGACCATACATGGTAAAGAGAATTAATCAAGCACTCCTAAAATAACTAGAGTGTTTGACTTTTATTATAAATAGAGGTGTTAGCGCTCAAGCGTTAACACCTCTTTCCTTTTCAATGAATTTAAATTATTTTAATTTCATGGCATCTTTTTTGAAATACATAAGGTAGAGTTATACTAAGTTTGATTCTCCCCTTTTCAATTTGATTTCCTCCCACAATTTTATCCACTATCATTTTTTAGTCGAAAAATCAAAGAATTACATCTAGCATTTTATCAAATGTAGTTGTAAAACTTTAACTAGAAAATAGATTCTTTTGAATCGAAGACAAGTTTTAATGGATTTAAATATTGACAATCACTTTTTAAAATCACGCCTATGTTACTCGTTTCATTCATAATTTTATTAATTGTTTTTAACCTTTTTGACGTGGTAACAGAAAATATTACTCCATATTACAAAGACATTCGATTTTGGTTAATCATGGTTTCATTGATTGTTCTCCTGACAATAACGGTGGAAGGTTATCCGCTTCGATAATTTCTTAAATCCTAAAAATTATAAAAAAAATCCCGTTTACTCAAGTTGAGTAAACGGGATTTTTTGCCTAACGTGGCGGTCAGTTTTAGCGGACCATATAATTTATTAATCTTTAATCACTTTCAAACTCATATCCAAACTAATAAAAGAATGTGTCAATGCTCCTACTGAAATATACTGAACACCAGTTTTTGCAATTTTTCTAACGGTATTAATATTTACTCCACCTGAAGCTTCTGTCTCAAATTGATCTCCAATAATTGCCACAGCTTCTTTCAACAATGGTAAGTCAAAATTATCTAACATAATTCGAGTCACTTTCCCTTCACCTACTTCTAGTACTTTATACAATTCAACCAGGTTTCGAACTTCCACCGTCACTCCTAATTCTAAATTATTTTCTTTTTGATATTTTGCAGCACTAAGGATAGCTTCTTGAATTCCACCGCAAGCATCTATGTGATTATCTTTAATCATAATCCAATCGTACAGACCGTATCTATAGTTTTCACACCCTCCTAATTTTACTGCCCATTTTTCCAAAAATCTTAAAAGTGGCGTCGTCTTTCGAGTATCTAAAATCTTCACCGGTAAGTCTTCCACTTCAAACTTGAATCGATTAGCCATCGTTGCTATTCCACTCATTCGTTGCATCGCATTGAGCACCAATCGTTCTGCTTTTAGTAATGCTTGTGAATTACATTCTACTTCAAAAGCAATATCTCCATACGAAACACTCGCACCTTCTTCGATAAAAACTTCTACTTTTGCTGTTTCATCTACTCGATGAAAAACAGCTTTAGCCAATTCAATTCCAGCAATAACTCCAGCATCTTTAACTAATAATTTTGCCCGAGTCCTTGCCTCAGCAGGAATAGTTGCCAATGAAGTATGATCGCCTTCGCGCACATCTTCATATAATGCATCATCAATAAATTCTTCTAAAACTTTAGCATCAATTGGTGTAGGTTTCGACATGGTAATATTATGTATGTTTATTTAGAAAAAATTCTGCCTTTGGAAAGTAAATTTTAAGACCGCAAAAATACAAGTAATTTTTGGGAAAAAGCAAATGGGAAAATTTACTCATGTAAATTTTCCCATTTGTTACTTTTTTTTATAAAAAAATTAAAACATCACACCCATCCGAATAATAAATGTGCCAAGGGTAGCTTTTGAATTTTCTGACTTTACAGCACCTGTACTGTCGATATAAAATCCATCGTCTTTAGTTACATCTGAAAATCCTTGTTGGTAATATAATCCTCCAACCAAAGATGTTTTAGAACCTAACTCATATTCAAATCCACCACCAATTCCCCAAGATAAATTGAAGAAAGCAACATCAGGACTAATATTTTCTTTTTCAGTATCAGGTCCAGGACTGTTGCCTGTTATCGTTCCTTTAGCTTGAGAATTAAAACCTAAATAAAGCATCGGCAATTCAGCAAAAACTCTAAACGTTCCGAAATATCCAGAACGTAACTTTAATGAAATTGGAATTTCAACATATTGCAAATTATATTTCAATGAGACGCCACTTGCCAAAGTATCCAAACCTGTGATACTCAAATCAGAATTAACCCAATAAGATCCTGCATCCTGATATTTTAATCGCCCACTATGATTAAAACCAAAACCAATTCCGGTGGCGACAGAATAATTCTCACGGAAATAATATTCACCAACAGCTCCTAGCTTGGCTCCTAAAATTAAGCCTCCATTATTACTAACCCTTTTGGAATCTGTTTTCATCCAGCTCAATGTCGGGCTAAATTGAAAACCAAATCTAATCTCGTTTTGAGAAAAGCTTTTTGATAAAAATAATCCTAAAAAGCAAAGTACAATTACAATTTTTTTCATTTTATAAATGTTTTGAAAATGATGTTATTTTTGCAAATAATTTAATCAAAGATATTAATATAATAATAATTTAAAATATGAATCAAAAAAACCTGTCTATCCTTAGTCTTTTTATTCTATGCTTTTTCATTCATTCTTGTTGGAGCGGCAAAGGTAAAAATATTCCAGATGTTTCAAATATTGAAGTAGATGTTGTAATTGAAAATTTTAACCAACGCCTTTTTAATATAGACACTAACGATATTCGGGGTGGAATTGTGAATCTGAAGCAAGATTTTCCCGTTTTTTTTAACTTATATTTTTCTCAAATTCAACCATTTCTAAAATTTCCAGAACTCGATAATTACTTTTTTGAAAACACACAAGGATTTTTGAGTGATCCAAATGTTCGAAATTTAGCAGATACCACAGATATCGTTTTTCCTGATTTTAAAACATATAAGAAGGAATTTGAGCAAGGATTTAAATTTTATAAACATTATTTCCCAAATAATTCAATTCCTAAAATCTACCCTTTGATTTCAGGTTTTAACTATGCCTCTTTTATTTTTCCAATTGATGGCCAACAAGATGGAATCGGAATTGGGTTGGATATGCTACTCGGAAATGATTATCCATATTGGCAATTAGGGGTTCAAAATCCTGCATTTTCCAATTATATCACTCGCTCATTTACGCCTGAACATTTAGTTAAAAAAACTTTTGATGCTTTAGCTGATGACTTAGTTGGATTACCTCAAGGTGATCGATTATTAGATTTAATGATTTATAATGGGAAAAAATTGTACTTATTAGAGTGTTTTTTACCACACACTCCTGATAGCATCAAATGGGAATATACCACTCAACAAACGGAATGGATATTAGACAATGAACCACAAATTTGGTCACATCTTTTGGCGGAAGAATTAATCTATGAAACAAGTACCAACAAAATTAAAAAACTTGTTGATCAAAGCCCAAGTTCGCCTGGTATGCCAAAAGAAGCTCCTGGAAGGACTGCTAATTTTATGGGGTTAAGAATTATCCAAGCTTTTATGAAGCAAAATCCTGACGTATCCGTTGAACAATTACTCACTACTGATGCTCAAAAAATCATGGATAAATCGAAATATAAACCGAGAATCCGATAAATTACGATCATTAGTTTTGAACGAAATACACAAAGGTTTTTCCAAAAAAAACCTTATTTTGGTTGGCTATTATTAAACACAATTTTTGAGAAAATATAAATTATCGAATTATGTCAAAAAGAAACATACCCGTAGTTGATTTAGAACATTTTATTCATGGAGCGCCTGCTGTACGTGCAGACTTTGTTGCCGAATTAGGTCGAGCTTTTACTGAAGTTGGATTTGTTGGAGTCGTTAATCATGGCGTCTCAGCACAATTAGTTGATGATTTTTATGCTGCCGCAAAACGATTTTTTGGATTGTCTGTCGATGTAAAAAGAAAATATGAAGTGGCTGGGCTAGCAGGTCAAAGAGGATATACTTCTTTTGGAAAAGAACATGCGAAACAATCAGAAGTAGCTGACTTAAAAGAGTTTTTCCAAATCGGACAAACGGTTGCTCCCGATCATCCATTGAAAAGTCAATACCCTGATAATGTAAATGTAGCGGAAGAAGCGGATTTTTTCCGTTTGGGAAATGAGTTATATCGTGCTTTTGAAAAATCAGGTGGAGCGCTTTTGGAAGCAATTGCCATTTACTTGGATTTAGGAGAACACTACTTTACCAATAATATTGAGAAAGGAAATAGTATCCTTCGAGCGATTCACTACCCTCCTATTACCAAGGAACCTGAATCTGCTATCCGAGCGGAACAGCATGAAGATATTAATTTAATTACATTGTTAGTTGGAGCTTCAGCAGGTGGTTTACAGGTGCAAGATATGGATGACAACTGGCTACCGGTTCTTCCTGATGAAGGAGAAATTGTAGTAAACGTTGGCGATATGTTGCAACGATTGACTAATAACCTTTTAAAATCTACGACACATCGAGTTGTTAATCCACCAAGAGAACAATGGCATATGCCTCGTTTGTCGATTCCTTTTTTCTTGCATCCGAAAAGTGATATGGATTTAACTTGCTTGGATAAATGTGTAACAGAGGAGACTCCATTGGCTTATGAACCGATTACAGCAGGGGAATATTTGGATGAACGATTGAGAGAAATTGGACTCAAAAAATAATATAATTTTAATTCAAAAAGGCTGTTAGCACTTAAAGCGCTAACAGCCTTTTTTATTTTATATCTTATCTCAAAACCGCTAGATTCGCTCCCGAATACAAAATCTCTTCTCTCACTATCGGTTTCATTTCCTCAGCAGCTTGCAATAATAATTCTTCATCTAAAGGAAATGGCATTGGTCGTGTATCACATCTGCCTCTAGAGAAACTAGATAATGCTCTTCGGTCTCCAGTAAAATGAGACGCATAATTTTCAAAAACAGCTTCTACACTTATTGGAGTTGATCGAATCAAATCATCATTTTTAGCATCAAAATATTCTAAATGACCTGAAACGATTGCTGCTTTGTTTTGGAAAACTTCGAAGACTCTTGCTCGAATCAAGGCTTTACGAACAACTTTAATATCATTGCCCAAAGTATCTTTCATCACATTTCCATTTCCATCCAAAACATAGTCATAACCATCTTCAATTTCTTTAGAGTCAACATATTCTCGTTCCTTGATTCGTTCTGGACTGACATCAATTTGAGTAATATTCATTCTTACTTTGAGGTCAATGTTTTCATTAGTCGGCTCTGATAAATGAAATTGATTCCAGCCACTATTCAATTCGTCAACCCCCATTCTCAAAACTTCATTTTCAAATTCTTGAGGCAAAACAACTTGTGCATTATTTTTCATTTCAAATAAAACATGCGTCGTTCCTAAATCTCTTGCTTTGAATTTCAACTCATTGATGTCTTTATAATTTCGGAAGTAATTTTCAATTTTATCCAAATTATGAAATGCATCTCGAGCAGCTAATTTATCCCCACGCTCAGCATCAGCTAATTGATTTTGAGCAGTTTCGTACAACGCAGATGCAGCTTTATTCATCGCAGCCGTTTCCAATTCATCAACTTTTACAAATTGAAATTCTGCTTGATATCCTTTTATACTCAACAAAGGTAAAAGTGGAGCAACTGCTTCTTGTCGCTTTCTGATATGTCGATAAATATCAACAATTCTTTCTTCGCTTCCTGGTCGATCTTCCAATTTTGCAATTCGTTGCATATCTTGCTGTGTCGCTTTTTCGAATGCTTGTTCTAAAGCTTTTACATGTTTGACTTTCTTTCTTTTTTTACCAGAAAGTTTTTTAGTCGCTAATTCTACCGCTTCGTCGTACCGACCTTGTTCCACTAATTTTTGTGTTCTAGCGCAAGAGCTAGCAAAAATCACAAAAGCCAAGAGTACGAGGAAAGTTAGGTTTGAAGATTTTTTTAATACTACCATGGCTTAAAATTTTAATTGTTATAAAATAGATTGTTAGGTTCTTATTATTTCATAAAACTAAATTTTAACACCCTTCTATACCACTAATGTTCCGTTAATTAAAAAAGGGATTTGGTTAAAAAGTATTAATTTTTTTTCCATAACATTAAAAAGTGCTAAAAAGGGTTCTCCTTTTTTTTATATTGAATTGATAATTCGATGACTTTTTATACTTTTTTATTAAAACTTTTAAACCAAACTAGAGTTTCAAACTGTTATAATGTGTAAATTGAAGGGTTCTAAATATTTAAATTAAAAACTACAAGCTAATGGTAGAATACAACTATATGGTAGATTTCACTTTACCAAATATATTATCAGAAGAATTTATGGATCTAGTTCCATATCAAAGAATAGCAGTCAATAAACTTATTGAAGAAGGGAAAATTGTTAGTTATGCACTATCACTAGAGAATTCAAGATTGTGGGGAATTTTCTCAGCTAACTCAGAATTAGGGGTAATGGATATATTGTCAGATTTGCCTTTAACTCCATTTATGAAAGTTGAAATTAGTTTATTGACATTTTTCAATGATACGAAAACTCAAGTCCCTAAATTCTCGTTAAACTAGTCTAACTATTTATAAAAAAATAATTTTATATCTTAAACTTTCTAGTTTCTTTTCTGTTTTGTTTGTATATTGTGACTTGAATAAATAAGAAAACATATAAACATTTTTTATTATCTTTGAAAAGCGTTTATCTTTATTCAATAAATTGTAAAAGTTGTTCTTAATTATATAAGAAAACTAAAGAAGTTTTCATTTGGTTTTTTGGGGTTATGAGGAGTGTACCTGCTTAGGTTTCACTCCTCAACTTTTTTTAGGCCAGTAGTTTCCAAAAAAATAGGAGATGATTATTATTAATAATCATCTCCTATTTTTTTTTGAATTTTATCTTTTAACTCAAGTTCTTTTCTCCACTTTATATTTTTGAATCACTTTTTTATTGGCTTCAATAATCAATAAATAATTTCCTTTCTCAATATTACTAACATCAAGAGATTGTAGAAAATTACCTGATTTAGTATTTATAAAATCATTCCTTAATACTTGTCGATTAATCGCATTGACCAATCTTACACTTATGTCAGCTGGCTGTTGCAAATTATATTTAAATTGAATTTGGCCAGTTCTCGGATTAGTTTGCAAGCGATCATGATTATTCCATTCTTTGTTTTCTAAAATTTCTCGTTCTGCCTGAAGCAATAAAACTTCACCATTAGACTGAGTATATTTTAATCTATATTTTGGATAAACTCCTGAAGCTACTCCTTTTAAATTATCTACAATTTTATAGGCATTCACTTTTTCTGTATCTCCTGTTCCTTGAATTCGAGCTAAGGTTAAATATCTTCTTCCATCAATTGATCTCTGAATTTCAAAAATTGGTTTTAGGTTTTCATTTTTTGTCATCCATTGAACCACTACTTCGTCAGATTGAGCCTTGGACTGAAACTGAGAAATTTCTAATGGTTTTATATTGACTAATCGCTTAGGTTCTAGCTTTTTCCTTTTTGGAATAGAATTGTTGATAGAGCTTGGAGAGTTTTCATTACTCACAAGAACAGGTTTATTTCCAATTCTTAAAACGCTTCCAGTTCGAGGTGCCCAAATATCCAAACCTGCTGGTTCAGAAAATATATCATTGGCATTTACCGAAGCTACTTGCTCCGCATTATCTACTTTAATCGTTCTCACTTCTATTCCATCTAAATCAATAAAAATCCATTTAAACTGATTAAAACTACCACTTGCTCGAGTCCAAGATTTATCATCATTATTTCTACGCAATGGTGCTCCCCAACATCCTTCCCCTACATAAATAGTCCCTCGCTCATCATCTCGAATAAATCCTTCATCACTTCCTCGCTCTTTTGAAGGGCGAATCGGATAAGTTGTTTTCACTACGTGTGCATCAGATTCACAAACTAAGTCAACTCCATATTTATAAAATAAAGTTCCCCAGTTTCTCATCTGAGCATTACGCTCTGATTTTTTACTCATGTGAGGACGAATAGCATGATGGTATTGAGCCATCTTCCATTTGATATGAGTGTTCTGACTAAGGTCATTTTCTAACCAATTCCTTTGATCTCCACCTGCAGCAATCATTGAGTTCAAAGTATAAATTCGCAATAAACTTCCTCCCAAATTCAAGGCATACATGTTCTTTTTATTTCTAACATCAAACATATCCACCAAACTCTCATTAGAAGATTCATGATTTCCTCGTGCTGGAATTATTGGCGTCAAATGACCATCTAAAGTCATTGTCTTTTGCCAATCATCAAACCAAGCTTTCCATTGTCTTTCAATATCCCCTCCTGTCATATCTCCTCCAAACATTACTGCATGTGGACGTAATTTTGAAACCAATAAATTTGCTTTACATCTTGCCTTTCGATGATTTCGAGAATCACCGCCAGCTATAATCGAAAGTCGTTCATAAGGATTATCCGGAGCAGTTTTAAAAGACATCTTTTGACTGATGCCTTCGCTGTCTTTTATAATAAAATGATAAACTGTATTAGGTTGGAGATTAGTGAGTCGAGCAAAATGATTATTCATTCCCTTTGCCCACATTTTACGGTCTACCTTTTGGTAAAAACCGTAATTCGAAATTTCTTGCCCTCCATTGTATTTGTCAAAATAAACAATCGGGTCATTTCCAGAAATTTGTTCCCAACCTATCGTCATTGTAGTCGCTGGATCATCCACCCACATAATCCGATAGCGACCAGTCAATGCTGAAAGGTCATTTTGATTAAAAATAGATAACGACAGTACTATAAAAATGTGCTTCCAATAATCGGATAACATAAATCTATTGTTTTATGGAATTTGTAAAAATAATAAAAAGATATTTAGTTGATTGATTTATCTAATGTGATATAAATCAATTTATACCAAATCATTCATTTGATTGCTATAAACTAAACTGTCGGGGGGATGCTTTGAAAAAATTTAAAAGGACTCACCATGCCTTATATTAAATTTTCCAAATATTCTTTTTTTACTTAATATTTAAACTAAAACCTTACCAACCTTTCTTAGTTGTTCCTTTTACATCGTAAAAAAGTTTTTTTTAAGATTTTTAATAGAGAATTTAACTACTTACCTTTGCGCCTTCTATAAATATTCATTTTAAAAATCACATTACGCATTTATTTATTATGAAAAATACTGTCATTCAAGATCTCATCAATAAAGAATTACATCGCCAAAGAAGTGGTGTAGAATTAATCGCTTCTGAAAACTTTACAAGTCAAGATGTCATCGATGCGATGGGCAGTTGCTTGACTAATAAATATGCAGAAGGCTACCCCGGAAAAAGATATTATGGTGGTTGTGAAGTGGTGGATCAAATCGAACAATTAGCTATCGATTATTTGAAAGAATTGTTTGGAGCAGAGTATGCAAACGTTCAACCCCATTCAGGTGCTCAGGCAAATGCAGCTGTATTTTTAGCCGTATTGAAACCTGGAGACGCGATATTAGGTTTTGATCTTTCGCATGGAGGACATTTGTCGCATGGTTCGCCAGTTAATTTTTCTGGGAAACATTTCAAGCCAAACTTTTACGGAGTGGAAGCAGAGACTGGAACCATCGATATGGATAAAGTAGAATCAAAAGCATTGGAAGTTCAACCTAAATTAATCGTTTGTGGCGCATCAGCTTACTCTCGAGATTGGGATTATGCTCGCTTCCGAGCCATTGCTGATAAAGTTGGCGCTTTGCTTTTGGCAGACATCGCTCACCCTGCGGGATTGATTGCTGCAGGTTTGTTAAATGATCCAATTCCACATTGTCATATCGTTACAACGACAACTCATAAAACTTTACGAGGTCCAAGAGGTGGTGCAATTATTATGGGAAAAAATTTCGATAACCCTTGGGAACGAAC
Organism: uncultured Saprospiraceae bacterium; assembly: GCA_937981555.1. GTDB lineage: Bacteria > Bacteroidota > Bacteroidia > Chitinophagales > Saprospiraceae > CAJQQY01. The sequence continues at coordinate 115,202 of CALJOK010000030.1, read as the reverse complement.
TACTAAAAAAGGAAATCCAATCAAGATGTCTGCTATTTTAAATAGTGGCGTTTTTCCGGGTATGCAAGGTGGGCCATTGGAGCATGTGATTGCAGCAAAGGCAGTTGCGTTTCATGAAGCACTACAACCCGAATTTAAAACATACGGCCAACAAGTCATCAAAAATGCACAAGCGATGGCAAATGCATTTATGGAAAAAGGTTATAAATTAATTTCAGGTGGAACGGATAATCACTTGATGCTTTTAGATTTGAGAAATAAAAACGTAACTGGAAAGCAAGCTGAAAATGCTTTGGTTTTGGCTGACATCACAGTTAATAAAAATATGGTTCCTTTCGATACACAAAGTCCATTCGTCACTTCAGGAATTAGAGTTGGGACTGCGGCAATTACAAGTCGTGGATTCCAAGAATCGGATTGTGTAAAAGTAGTGGAATGGATTGACCGAATTCTTTCTGATGTAGAAAATGAAAATTTATTGACAGAAGTAAGAAGTGAAGTAAATACATTTATGGAAAATTTCCCGTTGTATGAAGCGGTAAGTGTTTCGTAATTTTTAATAAAAAAATTCAAAAAGGTATTATCGTAATTGCATTACGTTAATACCTTTTTTTATGCTTACTTTTATTTCTCTATTAAAAAACCTTAAAAAACTAATTCAGGCTACTTAATGCAAAAACTCTCAACATGGTCCGATGATAAAATAATCGAAGGTTTGGTTGCTGGTGGAACTTCAAAAGAAGAAGCCGTAAACCAAGTGATGAATGATTTTATTCATTACCTACCTAAGGTTGCCAAAAAGACCGGACTAAAAAGAGAAGAAGCTCTAGATATTTTTACAGATGCAATCATGGATATGATTGATCAAATAGTTGCGCTCAAATTCAAAGGTGAAAGCAAACTCTCCACTTATTTTTATAAAATTTTTTATTTTAAATGTGTCGACCTTTTTCGAAAAAATACGACCAACCAAATAGAATACCGAGAAAAATTACCCGAAGTCTCGGATGCTTCGCTTATCGCTGTTAAAAAAATAGAGATAGAAGAAGAAATAAATCAACTTTATAAATACTTAGATCAGATAGGAGAACCTTGTAAACAAATTCTTTTGGACTGGGGCTTTTGGGGTTATAATATGAGTGAAATAGCTAAAAGAATAGGATTGGAAAATAGCACTCAAGCAAAAGATCGAAAGTATAAATGTTTACAAAAATTAAGAAAATTGATGCAATAACCCTTTTATAAAAAAGAAAAATACAGAAAATGAACCCTCTCAAAAAACATCAAGAATATATTGATCGATACCGATCTAATGAAATTTCTGAAACAGATTTTAAGCAACGACTTGAATCTGATGATGAATTAAAACTTGAATTTGAATTGCATCAAAAAGATCTACTAGCTATCCGAGCAAGTGCAAAAGAACAACTCAGAAAAAAAGCTATTGTTGCTTTAGATGATCATGAAAAGAAATCAGCCAATGCCTTTTCATTAAAAAGAATAATGCAAATTGCTGCGATGTTTATTTTTATGATAGCCGCCTTTTTTCTTATTCAAAATATAGGACAACCAAAATCAGGAGCAACATTATTTTCTAATCATTTTGAATTGCCTACTCCTGCAGGGGAGCGAAATAATACACCTCAATCTGAAGCGTGGAATGAAGCAATGTCTGCCTATTCAAATCAAGATTTCGAAAAAACAATTGACTTACTTTCCCCTTTAGTAAATGATCAAAATTTTCAGTTTTCTGACCGAGGAAAATTATATTTAGGAGTAAGTCTTTTGATGACAAATGAATATCAAAAAGCCATCAGCACTTTTGATGCGATCCCTTCCGAAAGTTCTTATTTCCAAAACGCAGAATGGTTTAGCGCTTTGTCATTTTTAAAAATGGAAAACATCATAGAAGCAAAAAATGCTTTTCAAAAAATGGCTAATCAACCAAGACATTTTAAACAAGAAGAAGCCAAAACAATTTTGGAAAAATTATAATTATTATTTTTTAAAATAAAAAACCAATCCAAATAACAATACTCCTACAATTCCCCACAGCAAATAATTAGGAGACTGAATAAATTCGATAGAATCATCATTGCCCATCAAAACAAAGGCACTCCAATAATGTGGAAATGTTTTATAATTACCTTTTAAATATTCTAATTTTGCATACCGCAATGCCTCATCTGTTTTTACACCATTCTTTAAATGAGTATAAAAACTTTCCATTATTGTCCTCGTAGATTCATCATCTGCTTGCCACAAACTCATCACAACATTAGGCACTCCTGCCTGTCGAAAACCTCTTGCTAAACTCATTACACCTTCTCCTTTTTCAAATTTCCCACTACCTGTATTGCAAGCACTTAAGACTGCCAATTGAGCATTTAATTTCATCCCATATAATTCATATGCATGCAAAACATCATCTTCTTCATCTTCATTTTCGGAAAAGATTAAACCTGAAAGCATCGGGTTCTCTTCATTCGTATAAGCATGCATCGCAAGATGAAGAATTCCATATTCCGATGCTAAAGATTTAAAACTTTTTTCGTTCGCGGTACTTCCAATTTTTGAAATTCCTTTTAACATTCCAATAATAGATTCAACCTCTTTTGATGTTTGAGAAAGAGCGGTAAAACCATTTCTTGAAGCTAGAATAGGATTAGATTTCCCTTCATATTTTGGAGCAAAAGCGAGCACCTCTTGGTTGTGATTTTCAGGAGTGAAATTTTGAAATTGAAGGTTTGCTGAAAAAGAATAACGAATGGAATTTTCAACAAATAAATAAGGCAAGTCTGCGTAATTAATTTCATTTTTCTCAAAATCATTATTCGTTAATAATAATTCAAAAGGCAAATAGTTAAGATATAAATCAGGAATTAATATTATTTTTTGCTCACTTCCATCCAATGCAAAAGCTAAGATAGTTTGATATAACTCCGCACTTTGTTGGGTAAATTTTTGAAATACTTCTTGCCCCGCACCTTGCTTACTTGCCAATTGATTATCATTCACTAAACCAATAAAATCAAGAGTTTTAGCCTCTAACTCTGCATTCATGGATTCTTTAAAAAATCCAACATTACCGTTTGTAATTTTTAAAACAAACAACTCTTTTTCGGTGATTAAAAATTCTAATAAAGTCTCTCCATTTGATAGTTGATCTTGGATATCGGCAATGGAAAGTAGATCTAATTCATTTTGAATTTTAGAAATCGTTGGATAATTTTCGCTTAGTTCTTCATTGAATAATTGCTGCTGTTTTTTGATGGCAAAAATCTTATTATTAAAATCTCGAGTCCTTTCATCTCCATCCTGAAGCTGACTAAATTGTGTTTCTAATTTTAATAATTGTCTTCGAAATTCATTCCTTTTAAAAGATAAACTATCTGGAATTTTTGCAATCTCTGCTGCTGCTTCCGTTTGCAATGCTTCTAATAAAATTAAACTTCGACTTTTCTCCATCATCTGAAAAGCGACCTCCGCGAATGTATTGTTATTTTTTTTTTCAAATAATTCAAAAGCGACTTGTGTACCATTTTCATAAATACTTCTTGCATGTTTTGCTAAGTATTGTTTAGCACTTTCTGTAAAGAAACTTTGACGAGAATAATCTACTAATTCAGTTGCAGTTTGGTACGTTTCCAAAGCCAACATTAAGTCTTTTTCATTCTTCGAACTTTGATATTTTTTTTGAAAGATAGCAGCTTTTTCTTCTAATAATAAAAGCATATGAAATTCTGAAAACACATTCTCAACCAAAGGGTTGTTCTTCACATTTCTGGAATCAAATTCGGTACTTAACTCCCCTAATCCCTCTTGACAAAATATCAACGCCCGATCTAAATCTTGAGTAGTTTTTGCTAAATTCAAACAGGACAATACTCGGTCATGACTATTTCCAAGCGTTACTTCTTTTGCTAACGCGTAAGATTTCTCAAATAATTTATGAGCTTTATTTACCTGCCCATCATCCAAATAACAGTTCCCCATACTCATCCATAGGCTGATATATTTAGGATGATTTCTATCTAGAACTTGGTCAAATATTTCCGTGGCTTCCTGATAAACTTCCAGACTTTTTTTATACTGACCAAGATAAGCATAGGCCTTTCCAATATTTAAAGTAGATATACCTGCACCATAATTGGGGCTTCCTGATATTTTATTTTTTAAGGCAATCGCTTCTTCAAACCAAGAAATCGACTCCTTATAATCGCCTCGATCTTTTAACACATTTCCCATTTGATGTAAAGAGTATACCTTGTTTTTTAAATTTTGAGGCCCCAAAGTATCGTAAATAGAAATGGATTTTCGAATGTATTCTTCCGCAGTTTTAAAATCATTTTTCTTTTGATATACGGATGAAATTTCTCGTTGCGTTTTAGCTAATTCTTCTGCCATTCCCCCTTTTTCAAATTCAGCAGCAATTTCATTTAACACCTCTAATGCTTGGTTATAATATCCTAACTCAATATAAATTTCTCCTCTTGAACGGATCGAACGCAAGGTACTTTTATGAGTCGGCCCAAGTACTTTTATTTTTAGCGTTATTGCTTTTTTAATATATTTTAACGCCTTATCGTACTCTCGTTTACGACCATATTCTTTCGAAAGATTATTGTTACTATAAGCCATTAATTTTTCCTTTATCTCAAATCCATTCTCCCCTTCTTTTAATGAACTATATATATCCAATGCTTGATTAAAAGATGAAATGGCTGCATCAAACTGGTCTCCATTTGATAAAATATTACCATAATTTAAGTAGGCATCTCCAAATTTGACTTGGTAATAATTGTCCAATTTACGATCTTGATAATCTCTTACTACAGCTTCTATTACTTCTATGCCCTTCTGATTATTTCCTCCAAAATCATAAGCCCATGCTGCTTCAATGAGGCATTTATAATAAAAAATCCAGTCTTGTTTTTTTTCAAATTGAGGCGCTAATTCCTCGTAGATGGGAATACCTATTTTAGGTTCAAATTCATTTGCTTGAACCGTTTTATTATAACGTTCACGAAGTAATTCTAATTCTGAATCGATGGGAACTTGAGCAAGTGAAGTAAAATGAAAAAGTAAAAACCCTATCGTTAAAATTTGAGGTAAGTTGATATTCATCTTTGCCTTTTTTCGGGAGTATGTATTGTTAATTTAGGAGTCCTCAAATTACGATAAAAAACAGATAATATTTTTCACTCCTAATTTCAGGAAATAGGTCAGAAGATATCGAACATGTATCATCCTGATATCTCTTTTTATTTAGTCGGTTTTTTGAGAAAGAAGTCGCAAAGATGATGCGTTTTTATCGTTTCTCTTTTTTGGATCAACAGGACATTTTTACAAAACTTCTATTTTTTTAAATAAATTCTTTTTTCAGCGACCTTTATTATTTCTATTCGACTAACTAGTTGTGTTGGCATCTTTTTTTCATTTTAGAACTTAACGAAGTATAACCCCAAATGATCCTACCCCAAATCTTCGAGTTAGAAGGTTTGGGGTTTTTCAAAAATTAAATTCTTTTTTCTCTTCCTTAACTATATTTTTCCAAGCTTCCTTCACATCTACTTTTGGTATTTCTTGAAAATAAATATATCCTGCTTCCCTTGCAAAAGGATTCTGAATACTGTCCACTAATATTCGTTTTTCAAAAAAACTAGAAGTAGCAGCTTGTCGACTATCTTCCACCATGATTTGACTATCAAAGTCAACATCCTCCTTCGTCCACATTACATAACTGGAAGCAAAACTATAAATCTCAGGTAAGTCATATTTTTTTCCATAATAATTCATCGCACCAGCATGTCCATAGTTACCGCCATAAATCATACATTTTTCCTTTTTTTCTTTAGGCAAATCATGGTAAAATTTTGCTACTCGTTCGCATAATTCTTCCCACCCAAACATATCCGCATAATCTTGAGGTAGTTCATATTTCTGATTATTTTCCCAAATCAAAGGACCTTCTAGTCCTACCTTTTCATCCATAAATTTGCAATAGCTTTTCATTTTATCAATTTTAAAAACTGGTAAAACATAAGGCAAAATTGGAATAGTCAAAATAGTCATTCCTAAAAACAAACTCGCTCGAACAGTATTTTTAGAAATCAATTTTTCCAAAACAATTCCTCCAATAGGGAATAGAATGGTAAATGCGCCAATCGTATAATATGCTTTGCCACTCAAACTACCGATCAATAAAATAGTTAACAAAAATCCAATGCCTAAAAAACGATAAGGTTTAAATCTTTCCCAACTCAACAAACCAACTAGCCCTGCCATCCAAATAATCGAAAAAGCAAAATGAAATTGCAGTTGCTCTAATAAAAATCCTCCCCAATTCATATGTACCAATTGCGATTCTGCCAACTCATGCATGTGATGAATTACAGGCCAATTATGTTCATATTGCCAAAATAGATTTGGTGATGCAATCACCATCGCAATGAGTAATGTGAAGTATGGATATTTTGTCGCCAACCATTTTCTTTGTGGCGTAAAAAGCAAAGCAATCACTATACTCAATCCATAAAAAACAATGGAGTACTTCATCAAAAAACCAAATCCAATGCTCACTCCTAATAAATACCAAAACCGAGATTGCTCCGTTTTGATCGCTTGCAATAAAAGATAGGCTGACAAAAACCAAAAGAATTGATTGAAGGAAACAGGTTGGAATAAGGTATTACTTCCGAGCATCGCAGGAGATAAAAGTAAACCTCCGCAAGCAAAAATAACCGCCCATTTTTTTCCTCCTAAATTCTTTACAATCATCCCCGCCAAAATAATAGTTGCCATTCCAATTAAAGCTGGAAATAATCGAGTAGCGAAAACACTACTTCCTAACCAACCAATTATTTTTGAAATGACAGGAAGCAATGGAGGTATTTCCATAAACCCCAATCCTAAATGGTTGCCTTGGTCGAGGTATAAATATTCGTCTCGGTGAAAACTATAATTGGTGTTGGTAAAAAAATGAATTAACAATTTTGACAATCCAAAAAAGTAAATAAGCCGATGGAGTTGTTTATTTTTCATAATTGGCATTTTGAATAAAAACAAATTACAATATAATTTATGAACTCAAAAATCCTTTTCTCATTTGGTTTGTTATACTTTTGCAACTCGTAAAAAAAGAGTTTTAAAAATATGAATATACGTTATCTAAAAGCCGAAGAGATTGATAAAAACAAATGGAACAGTTGTGTGCATTTTGCTAATAATGGAAATCCATTTGGCTACATGTGGTTTCTAAATAATGTTTCTAAAAATTGGGATTGCTTAATCGAAAATGATTATGAATCAGTTTTGCCACTTATCTGGCAACCAAAGATGCTCAAAACCAAAGAATTACATATTCCACATTGGGTTCGCTCCACAGGCATTTATTCAGTTAATCTTTTATCGGAAAAACGAGTTGATGCATTTTTAAATGCGATTCCTCCTGAATATCAGAATATCGAAATGGCATTCAATGAAGGGGTTCACCTCCAGGATGATTTAGATTTTGAAAAGACGGAGCAGGAAAATTATCATATGCTTTTGAATAAAGATTATCCAAGCATTGCTAACGATTATTCGGAGGCTACGAGAGATATTATTGTTAAAGCGGAGTCCTCTTCTATATTTTCCGTCGCTAATTTGAAACCCGAAGTCCTTGCTGATTTTTATAAAAAACATACTAAGGACAAGAAATGGGTCGATGAAAAATTTCATGCGTTACAACGAATCATGTATAACGCCATGCATCGTGGGTTAGGGTTCTCGACTGGAGTTGAAGATAAAAAAGGTAATTTATTAGCCGCAGATTATTTTATTTTTAGCCATGGAAAATTGATGAGCCTGATCGGAACCATTTCTGACGAAGGGGAAAAAACGGGTGCTCATCATATGTTGATTGATCGAATTATTCAAACGCATGCGACTCGCCCTGTCATTCTTGATTTTAATAAAAATGAAAAATGGACAGAAGGATTTGGCGCGAAGCCAACTTCCTATTTTCATATTAAGAGAAAGAAGGGATGGCGAAAATTTCTTTAAAACTTTTTCCGTTTTCCTACTCAAGAATTAAAAACGAAAAACATAAATACATTTACAAAAAAAATACCTCCAATGAAAAAATTCTTTAAATGGTTCTTTATCGGTTTGGCTAGTTTACTATTGATTCTAACAATTTATGGAATCATGACTCACGAGTCTCGACCGACAACTTCTCCTTCTCCACAAGCAGATGCGCTTGCTCAAAAAATGATGGCAGCTATCAATAAACCTGCTTGGGATACCACCAATATCATCAGTTGGAATTTTGCAGATCGTCAACAATACCTTTGGGATAAAGGTCGAAATTATGTGAAAGTTATGTGGGGCGATAATGAAGTTTTGCTGCATACCAAATCAGTTACTGGAAAAGGTTATACTAAGGGTGTAGAAGTTACAGGTGACAAAGCCAATAAATTAGTGAGTGAGGCATGGAAACATTTCTGCAATGATTCCTTTTGGCTGAATGCTCCTGTCAAAGCATTTGATGCTGGTACGAGTCGAAGTTTAATCAAAACCAAAGATGATCGAGATGCTATGATGGTTTCTTACGAATCAGGAGGAGTGACTCCTGGCGATGCTTATGGTTGGATTTTAGATAATAATGGAATGCCGAAAAGCTGGAAGATGTGGGTGGGAATTATTCCAGTTGGTGGTTTAGAATTCACTTGGGAAGATTGGATTACGTTGGATACTGGTGCTAAAATTTCAACTTTACACAAAGGTATCTTTGATTTGAAATTAATGGATGTAAAAGGTTCAGCGAGTTTGGCAGCTTATGGATTGACGAGTGATCCTTTTGCAGCGATTGCTAAATAGTCATTTTTTGAATATCAAACAGGGAACAAACAATATCCTCAACCTTCGATATTTTTTGTTCCTTGTTCGCTATTCAATATTTCTTCTGGGTATTTTATTTCATTTAAGAAAAGCCCATTCGGCGGAACACTATAACTTTGTTTCAACCTTTTCTGCTCATCCAAAGCCTCTTTAACTTCTTCGAGCGACACTTTCCCCATCCCAACGTTGAGGCACATTCCAACTACCAATCGAACCATTCCTCTCAAAAAACGATTGGCTGCAATATGAAAAACTAAATGCCTTCCTTCTTTTTCCCATACCCATTCTGATCTCTTGATTTCACATAACATGGTTTTTGCATCAGATTTTGTTTTGCAAAAAGTAAAAAACTCATCGTATTGCAACAAGAGATTTGCTGCTGCTTGCATTTTTTCAAAATCTAGTTTTTTGCCTCTTGAAAAACGAAAAGCGGTTTCAGCTAAAAAAGGATCTTTATCAAAAATCAAATGATATTCATACGCTCGAAAAAAAGCATCAAATCGAACATGTGCATTTTCAGCTACTTCAAAAATTCGATGGATCGCAATATCGGTTGGCAAATACTTATTGACTCGATTCAGAAATGTTTTTTGAAAATCTCTTTCAAATCCTTTCGGAATAACTTCGAGATCAAAATGAATAAAAAATTGGCTCGCATGAACGCCTGTATCCGTTCGTCCGCATCCCATCACTTCTGTTGGTGTTCGAAGAATTAAAGAAAAAGCGGCTTCAATAGTTTGCTGAACGGAAGGAGCATTTGGTTGACGTTGCCAACCATTATAGTTTGTTCCTTTGTAAGAAAGTTCAGCAAAATATCTCATGCTTCTTTTTGCTGCAAAGTAAAGAAGTAAAATTTGAAATGGGAATTTTTTTAGAAAAAAGGAGTCAGGCGATCAGACTAATCGCCTGACTCCTTTTAATAAAAAAGCCCCGTTCCGGAAGGATCCGAAACGGGGTGTACAATAAACGCTCTCTCTATAATTATATATAAAGTCAATAAATTGACTTTAGTCTTAAGTCGTAATTGAAATCAACTTCTATTAGTTGATATTGTAGTAGCCAAAATTAAAAAAGTATTTTTAAAAATCTAAAAATTTTAACATCTTTTTCTATACATTTCACTTGAGAGATACAAAAATACTTAAAAACAAGCTAATATAGTATAGATATGATATATTTATTACTAGTTTTTTTCTAAAAAGTTGCAGTTAATTATTGAAAAATTAAGCTGCTTTCAATTTAGAAATTTTTGATTTATTTAATTTTTCCATAGCATATGCCCGAGTCACTTCAAATTCAGTCACCTCTTTCTGAGATGGTAGTTCAAACATCGCATCAGTCATAATTGCTTCACATATAGAACGTAATCCTCTTGCCCCTAATTCATATTCCAATGCCTTCTCTGCAATATACTCAATTGCTCCTTCATTGAATTTCAGTCGAATTCCTTCTAAAGCAAATAATTTCATATACTGTTTAAGGATAGAATTTTTTGGTTCCGAAATAATTCTTTTCAATGCTTCCAAATCCAAAGGTTCTAAATAAGTCAACACAGGTAAACGCCCAACCAACTCAGGTATTAAACCAAAAGCTTTTAAATCCTGATGAGAAATATATTGCAAAAGGTTCTCACGATCTATTTTTTCTTTATTCCCACTTGCAAAACCAATCACTTGACGATTTACTCGATTAGCAATTTTCTTTTCGATGCCATCAAAAGCACCTCCACAAATAAAAAGAATATTTTCAGTATTAACTTTTACCAATTTCTGTTCAGGATGTTTTCGACCTCCTTGTGGTGGAACATTCACAATAGTTCCTTCCAACATTTTCAACATCGCCTGCTGAACACCTTCTCCTGAAACATCACGTGTGATGGATGGGTTGTCAGACTTCCGAGCGATTTTATCAATCTCATCTATATAAACTATTCCTTTTTGAGTAGCAGCTACATTATAATCACACACTTGCAATAATCGACTCAAAATACTTTCTACATCTTCTCCTACATATCCTGCTTCTGTAAAAACGGTAGCATCAACGATCGCAAATGGAACATTTAAAAACCGGGCAATTGTTTTCGCTAATAAAGTTTTTCCAGTTCCAGTTCTTCCTACAAAAAGTACATTAGACTTTTCAATTTCTACTCCATCATCCATCACATCTTGACGTAATCTTTTGTAGTGATTATAGACTGCTACTGCCAAGAATTTCTTAGCATCATCTTGTCCAATAATATATTGATCAAGGTGGTTTTTAATTTCTTTTGGAGTAACAGTTTCTGGTAGAGAAAATTCCTCTTTCGTTTCTCCTCCTTTATCTGCAAATAATTCTTCTTGAATAATTTCATCCGCTTGTTCTACACAAACTTCACAAATATGCCCGTCAATTCCAGCAATTAAAATAAGTGCTTCAGATTTATCTCTTCCACAAAAAGAACAACGATGAGTATTTTTAGACTTCCGCATTTAAATATTGTATTGTGATTTTATTTGTATAATTTATTTATCAAGTTTATTGAAAAATATAAATCATTGATTTTCAATCATTTACATTTTCTAAAAACCATTTTATGGGGCTTATTTTTTCTAAAAAAACAGAATCAGATATGTGTTAAGTTCAACACCCAAAGTTACTAAAAGTTTGACGGTGGTAATAATATTTCTTTAGTTAATAAGGAAAAAGGAGTTAGGCGACCAAACTCACATCTGACTCCTTTACCAAAAAAAATGAGCGACAAGTTTTACACTTATCGCTCATCATTTTTAATTTATCTTTTCTAAAAATTACGCATCATCTTTCCCTGCATTTCTTTCTAACACTTCATCAATTAATCCGTACTTTTTAGCATCTTTTGCTTTCATCCAATTATCACGATCTGAATCTTTTTCGATTTGCTCGAAAGTTTTTCCAGTATGATTTGCAAGGATAGAATACAACTCTTCTCTCAATTGTTTAGAGAAATTATAGCTGATTTCCATATCGGAAAATGTTCCTCTCATTCCACCTGATAATTGGTGAATCATCACTCTTGAGTGAGGTAGAGCAGAACGTTTTTTCTTAGCACCTGCACATAATAAAACAGCTCCCATAGAAGCAGCCATTCCTGTACAAATTGTTCCTACATCAGGACTTACATATTGCATGGTATCATAGATTCCCATTCCGTCAATCACACTTCCTCCTGGAGAATTGATAAACATTTGAATGTCTCTTTTTGGATCTACTGATTCCAAAAACAATAATTGTGCTTGTAAAATATTTGCTACTTGGAAATTTACATCTGTTCCTAAGAACAAAATTCTATCCATCATCAATCGAGAAAATACATCTAATTGAGTAGCATTCATTTGACGTTCCTCAATAACATAAGGTGTCAAACTATTTCGAAATCCTGCTTGTTGCGCTTTTTCAAATCGCTCTAAATTCAAAGAACTAATTCCTTGGTGCTTAGTAGCGTACTTTTTAAATTCATCTTTTGGAAACATATCGGTATTAATTTTTTTAGTAAAAATCTAAAACGGGTAGCTCTAAATTTTTTAGTTTTTAAAGATTATTGTTTCAAAAACAAGTATGCGAATTGGGAGTCAATCACCTCCAATTCGCAAACTTCACAATGTTAAACAATTCAAATGAAATTTGTTCAACGAATAATATTTATTTTCGATCAATTTGTCTTTTAGATAGACAAACTAAAGATCAATTTTTATTCAACTTATTCTGCTTCTACTTCTGTATTGACAATGTTTTGCACTTGAGCAGCTGCTTGTGCAGCTTCAGCTTTTGCACGTTCCTCTTGCAATAAAGTATCGAAATCGTCTCTTGAAATTGGAGTTTCATTGATTGTGATTTCTCCTTTGATGGTGCTGAATACTTTTTCATTCATCATTTCACCATACACTTTATTCATCTGCTCTTTGTCTTCAGCCATTCGGTTAGCAGTATTTAAAACAATCAATTCGTCAGCATCCGCCATTCCATATTGTTTAAACATACCTCGAACTTGCTCTTTGATTCCTTCAAAAACTTCATCGTCAGTTACTTCCAAGCTGAATTTTTTAATCAACTCTCCTCGGATTAATGACCAACGTAAAGATTTTGCAAATTCTTCATATCCTTCTTCTACATCTCTATCTTGAACATTTTGCTCAGATGTTTTTAACCATCTTTTCAAGAAGTCATTTGGCAATGGCAATTCATTCTTTTCCAACAACATATCGTTGAAATCTCTGAACATTAAAGCATCCGCTTGTTTGTCGTAATGAGTAACATAATCAGTTTTGATCATTTCCTTCATTTCTTCAACAGACGTTACTTTGCCTGGCCCCATATATTTATCAAAGAACTCTTGGTTTAATTCCGCAAGTTGTATACGATTCACTTCTTCAATAGTTGCCTCAAACATTTCCCCAATTTCAACATCTCCATCATTTTCTTGAACACCTAACATGTTCTTTCTAACGAAATCAGCTTCTCTATCTTTTTCCAATTGGAAAACATTAACAGTAACTTTATCGCCAGCTTTTTTCTTCAAGATCTGCTTTTTCACTTTTTCATCAGCAATCTCATCTACTAAAATGGAAAAACTTGCTGCCCAACCATCTGCTTTTACTTTTTTACCATCAAGTTCGTTCGCGTTCAATTTCACTACATCATTTCCTTCGATGTCTTCTGTTACTTGAACTCGTTCCCCTACTCTCTTTCGACCTGCTTCTACTTGCTCCGTCAAAAATGAATCTTCGATTTGTACCTTTTTGAAATCAAATGAAGTCTTTTTATCTACTCCTTTTAATTCAAACTGAGGTGCTAAACCTAAATCAAAACGGAATTCCATATCTTTCAATTCATTCACACTAAAATCAACTTCTGGCTGATCTTCCGCAGGAATTGGTTGTCCTATAGTTTGTAAATCTTCTTCTTTGATAAAAGTAAAAATCTCATTTTGTACCATTTCATTGATTAAATCAACTAATAGTTTTTGACCGTACATCTTTTTGATAAGTGCCGTTGGAGTTTTTCCTTTTCGGAATCCCTTCATTGACACTTTGTTTTTGTACTTATTCAATTCAGATTTGAACTTTGGTTCATAATCCTCCTTGGTGATGGTCAAAACAATTTGAGTATTTAAATTGTCACTATCGGTTCTGACAACTTGTGGCATAGTTAAAATATTTCTGCTGTTTTTACCTAAGCAAAACAGCAATGATTAAAATAAAACATTCTTAGAAAAATTCGATAATCAAGTTAAATTTGGAATCAAAAACGACCTATGAGAATTTCGATTTTGACTTGACTTAAAACATTGGATCTGTCTAAGAACAAAATAAAAAAAGATGAATAAAGTTGGAAATGAAAGAAAAGAGAAAAAGAAATGAATAATTAAGAATGAATAATTTTCAACTTAAAAATTCTTTCTCGTTTCTATAATTTTTCATTTTTAATTATTCATTAAAAAGTGCGGGTGGAGGGACTCGAACCCACACGCCGTGAAGCACTAGATCCTAAGTCTAGCATGTCTACCAATTTCATCACACCCGCAATAATTATTTAGTAAAAAATATAATTTCACCAACTGTTTTTTCCTAAAAAAAGGAAGAAAAAATTGATTAAAACTAACTTACTAAATTGTAGTCAAGGAACTGCTTTCTTGAAAAGCGGTGCAAAGATATATTTTTTTGTCAAAAGGAATGGTTTTTTGGAAATAAAATATTAGAAATTATTAATAGAATTTGTCCTTTTACCAATTTCTTGGATTATTGGAAATATAATTTGAAATCTGATGAAATGACTGTTCATTCCTTATGATATGATCGTGAAATCAGGTTTGCCATTTGAAATTTAATTTTAGGCAATTGGCGTGGCGTGTTATGGAAAATTTATAACCGCAGATTTTGTGGAAATGGATTTTTTTCAGGACTTTGGAAAAGGGATTAGCCGATTGTGGTTGGTGGTTTTCTTTTGGAATTGGGATTCTCTTCGGGTAGAGCACCTAGGTACTTCTAAAATGATTTTTTTTTTTTTGATTTATGGGTTAACTATATCAATTATAACAGTATAATTACATTTTTAGATTGCTGTGTCTAGGTTGAAAATTGTGACGTGGAAAAAATGGTCACTCTATCAAATTTTACGCCTGCTTTTTAGCTTAACTTTATGAAATTGACACTTTGTTCCTCACCCTTTTTATTTTTATTCCTTAATCATTGACTTAAAGTTTTCGATAAATTGAATCATCTTGATGTAATCTTTCACTTGGGCAAGCACTAAATTATTACTAAAAATCAAGATTGCCTCTCCATTACTTTCAAAATGATGTATATTACTAATCTCAATCAGTACTTTTAGTTTATCAGTCAAAAAGGCATCCATTGCCTCAATCTCGTCCACTTTTACTATATAATCTTTCGGAGGATTATTATAGACCGAATAATCAATATCCCAATGTTCAGAAATAGGAAGTACTTTATCTAAGAAATCCTTTTTCTCAATAATGAATTTTGGAATTGAAAAAGGTAATTCCAATAATCCGATAGTGGTATTATATACATCAGGAAAGATATCTGCTCCTTCCTCAAAAGTCACATCAATTAACTTGATAGGTAAGTCTTTGTCTGGGTCTGAAATGCAATTAGATTCAGACTCAATCAGACGTGTTTTGAAAAAATAAAAGGATTTAAAATACTCTAAATCTTCGATAGCCTCAACTTGAAAATTCCATCCATAACTTTCTGCCATTTCTTTGAGTTTGTTCTGTCGTCGGTTAAGTGGTTCTATTGCATCAATCTTGATTTTAGTAGCCAATTTATGATTCGTAGAAGAAATATGTTTGTCTAATCCCTTGATTTTAATATTACCGCCAGTATTTTGTTGGATTTTTTGAAAATCATATAAGTCCTCCAAAACAGTAGTACCCACCAATCGAGTTTCTGATAAATCAATGGTAGCATTTGCACCTGAAGGGATTTGGGCAACTAAATTGTTAATTTTTATGAGCCCTAAAAAATTCGCTATACCTCTAATTTTTAAATCATAACTACCATCTGGTTTCATGACTAAATTTGAACCAGAGTCAAAAATCATTTTAAAAAATTGAGGAATGGACACTCTTGCTAATAACATATGACTGACCAATGCCAATAATAACCCGCCAAATAATCCAATTAATAAATTAGTGTAAAGGGTTAAAACCATTGTCCCAATAAAGAATATCAATTGCTCAATTCCATGACCATAAATTTGTTTGAATACCGCAGGAGAAGCCAATTTGAATCCAGCATAAACCAATAAAATGGCAAAAGCACATAATGGAACTTTTCCCAGTATTGGGCTCAAAACCAAAATGAAAATCAATAACAAAAAACCTTGATACATATTAGACCACTTGGTCTTGGCTCCGTTATGGACATTAACGGTACTTCTAATAATTACGGCAATAATAGGCAGCCCTCCTATAAAACCAGCCACCATAGTACTCAATCCTATACCTGTCAAATCTTTATTCAAATCCGTTTTTCTTTTGTATGGGTCAATTTTATCAACCGCTTTTGCGATGGCTAATGATTCAATACTCGTAATCACTAAAATAGATAATGTAGTGGTCCAAAATTCAATGGTATCAATCATTCCAAAATTGGGATATAAAACAGACTCCCAAATACTATCGGGCATGTCCAATAATAAAGCGGGGCCAACTTCATAAGTTTTTCCAAAAAATGAAACTATATGATCCTCAAAGAAATTGAAACCATATACAAACGGAATAGAAAGAGCAATCACCCACATAGGTGTAGGCAAAAGGTGGAAAAACCGATAACTAATTTTTGAGTGAAATAGCAACAAAAGAAGACCTACTAAAGAAATAATGACTACAAATGGATTAGCTTTTGGTAAGTATAAAACCGCATCTGTAAGGTTTTGTATCGCGCCATTTGAACTATCAGAATCCGAACCTAAGGCAACAAGAATTTGTTTAGCAAAAATGTAAATTCCGATAGCTGCTAAAATTCCGTGAATCACAGATGAATGGAAAATATCGGCAAAGCGACCCAATTTTAATAAACCCAATATGACTTGAAGACCACCAGAAATGACAATTGCTGCTAATACATAATTAAATGCTTGCCCAGTACCATCATCCATTGTAGCTATTCCTAGAAGTATAACTGCAATGACTCCTTTAGCAGGGCCATTAACTGAAATATGACCACCTCGATAAAGCGTTGTTACAACACCTCCTACGATTGCAGAAAAAATACCTGACATGGCTGGCGCCTCTGCAGCTAAAGCTATCCCTATAGAAAGAGGTAATGCGATTAGAGCCACACTTACTGCTGCAATTAAATCACTTTGCCAATTCTCTATTAATCCCTTAAATCCTTTTTTCGGCGTAATTTCCATTTATTTGTTTATCCTCTGGTACATAAAATATTAAGTTCTATTCAACCAACGAAAATAGTAAATATTCGGAATTATTTAGAATGAGGAGAAGATGTTTTAGATTATAGGTTAATAGCAATGGTATTAAAAACCCATACTAAAGAAAAATGAATCAATCCCCATCCTATGATTGCTAAGGAACGGTACATTA
This sequence comes from uncultured Saprospiraceae bacterium, assembly GCA_937981555.1. Taxonomy (GTDB): domain Bacteria; phylum Bacteroidota; class Bacteroidia; order Chitinophagales; family Saprospiraceae; genus CAJQQY01. The sequence goes on along the minus strand of CALJOK010000030.1, from coordinate 97,732 downwards.
ATAAATGCAGATTTTTGGGTAGTTTATTTTGTTCTTAGTTTTTGCTTTGAAAGCATGAGTTTATCTGGATAAATAGTATAACCGAAGGGCTGCGATTGATTTTAAAGTGAAAAATAAGCAGTCAAGAATTTGCATTTATTATAAAATCGTTCCTTAGTAGTTTTTTTCTAAATACCAAAACGGCAAAAGATATTCATACCAATTTTCACCAAAAGAATAAATCGTGATTACAATTAATTCTAATATTGCAATGAACGAAAATAACTTCCCATTAAATCCATGTGCATCATCAGTTGAGTCAGAAACTATTGCACTTATTCCTCTATTTTTCCAAAATAAATACGATCGAAAAAAGAAGGTGATAAAATAAAAGACAAGGACGAAAAAAAGGTGTACATCTTCATAATTATTTTGTTTTCAAATGTACTTCAAGTAATCATGCAATAGTATTGCAAAGGTTTAAACAGAGCATCTTTTACAAATTCCCTGAATCGTCATTTCCATTTTTTCAACAGAATATCCCTCTGGCAAATCTATTGATGGAATAAAAACTGATTCCAAACAACTCAACTCTTCGCATTTCGAACAATAAAAATGAGGATGAAAGTCTGAATGATTCGCCACTTGGCAATCCTGACACAAAGCATATTTTACTTCAGCTGTCCCGTTGGCAATGCTATGAATAATTCCTTTTTCCTCAAATGTTTTTAATGTTCGATAAATAGTAATTCTATCTGATTTTGGAAATGTTTTTTCCAAATCACTTACCCCAAGTATTTTATTTTTTTCCAAAAAAAACTCGAGTAAAAGTTGTCGCATGGGAGTGATGCGAACTTCTTTTTTATTTAAAATTTCTTCTGTCATGATTTTACTTTTTAAGTCGTCAGGTACGAGGCTGGTCGCTGCTTTCTATTTGCAAAAAGTTGAATCCTCTCCACACTCCCCTTCCGTTTCAAATTCCAAGGTAATATGGTCAATATGAAAATGATCTCCAATCGATTCGTAAATCGCTTTTTTGATATTTTTTAACTCAACTACTTTTTGATTTCCATCAGTTACAATGTGAGCAGAAAGCATATTCGCTTCTCCATCTAATGTCCACAGATGAAGATGATGAGCATTATCTACTCCTTTTATTTTTTCCAAAACTTCTTTGACTTTTTCCACATCTATATCTGCAGGAGAAGCTTGCAAAATGATTTGACTCGCCTTCCATAGATTTTTCAAAACACCTCGTAAAATAAAAATCGTAATCAAAATCGATAGCAAAGGATCAATCCAAGGCAGTTCAAAAAAGTACATCACTATCGACCCAATCAACACCGCTACCCAGCCCAAAACATCTTCCAATAAATGCCACGAAATCATTTCTTCATTTAAACTTTTTCCTCCTTTTCGCATTCTCCAAACAGCAATTCCATTCACTATCACTCCCAATATTGCTAACCCCATCATCCCTTCCACATGAGTTTCTTCAGGAGAGAAAATCCGAGGAATCGCTTCTGTCAAAATATAAATAGATCCAACTACAAGTATAACTCCTGTAGTAATTGCACCTAAAGTGTTGAAGCGTTTATAGCCGAAAGTGTATTTCGAGTTCCCTCCTTTTTTTGATAATCGTTGAAAATACCAAGCTAGTCCCAATGAAGCAGTATCGCCCGCATCATGCAAAGCATCCGATTGAATTGCCACACTATTCGTCAAAAAACCTCCGATAAATTCAATAATCGTAAATCCTAAATTCAGAAAAAAAGCAGTAGCAATATGTCCTTCACCAGAATGGTGATGATGATGGTCGTGTCCCATTTTGTTATTTTTAAAAATAAAGGTACTTTTAAAATAAGTGCAATACAATTGCAGAAACTACCTAAAAAGAAGATGATAAAAAATTACGATTAGACAAGATTGTATTACGTTTTACTATTCTTAATTTTAGATTTTTTCGTTTAAAATCAGCATTTTTGCTAGCAGAAGATCATTTTAGAAATCCATTAGATATTGGATTTGGAATATTCGAATCCATCTGTTTAATTCTTCTTCTAGATATTTTAAAAGAGGAAAAAGAAAAAAACTAATAAGTACTTTTCAAAATATTTTTATTTTCATTATATAGCAGCATCTGTTTTGCTACTTTTATAAATATTTATTCCTAATTTAGTAGTCGATTCGTCTTACATATAATGTTTCCCAAATCTTTTTTCAATACTTTTTAAGAAAGCTTTCGTCTGAAAGTAAAGAGGCAGCATTACCTGTAATAAAAAAGTTATCTAATTAACATGCAAGGAACCTTAGTTACATATTCACCCGAAGAGTTGGAAGCCATACGTAAAGCGTATGACGAGATGATCCTTTGCATCAAATCCAAATTCTCTCCAGAAGATGAAGCGCAAATGTTTCGCGCTTTTGAAATTGCTGTCGAAGCTCACAAAGAACAACGCAGAAAATCTGGTGAACCATATATTTTTCACCCCATCGAAGTAGCTCGAATTTGTGCAGCCGAAATTGGTTTAGGTCCAACGGCAATCGTCTGTGCTTTACTGCATGATGTGGTAGAAGATACACCGATTACCTTAAAGGAATTAAACAATGAATTTGGGCCAAAGGTGATGATGATCGTAGATGGTTTGACCAAATTGGATGGACTTCACAATGATGCTGCTAGTCAGCAAGCGGAGAATTTCAAAAAGGTATTAACCACATTGGCTGATGATGTTCGAGTCGTTTTGATAAAAATGGCGGATCGGTTGCATAATATGCGAACGCTTGGAGCGATGCCTCGACATAAGCAATTAAAAATTGCAGCAGAGACTCAATTCATCTACACACCATTGGCTCATCGATTAGGTTTGTATAAAATCAAAACAGAGTATCAAGACTTATGTTTGAAAATTACTAATCGAGATGAGTACAGTCAAATTGCTAAAAAATTACAAGAAACTAAGCGAGCTCGAAATGCATTTATTGAAGCTTTTATTGAGCCTTTAGATAAAGCACTTAAGGAGTCTGGTTTTGAAAATTATAAAATTCTGGGGCGGCCAAAATCTATTTATTCTATTTTAAATAAAATAAAAAAGAAGCTAGTCACCTTCGAAGAAATTTATGATTTGTTTGCCATTCGAATTATTTTGGATGTACCAAAAGCGCAAGAAAAACAAAAGTGCTGGCAAGTGTATTCTATTGTAACGGATGTACATATTCCAATTCCTGAACGATTACGAGATTGGGTAACGACTCCAAAATCTAATGGGTACGAATCTTTACATACTACGGTAATTGGCCCAGAAGGAAAATATGTGGAAGTCCAAATTCGAAGTGTCCGAATGGATGAAATTGCCGAACGAGGTTTTGCTGCGCATTGGAAATATAAAGGAGGAAAAGATGGTGATTATAATGTCTTCGATACTTGGCTCAATAATGTTCGAGATATATTAGACAATGATAATGAGGATGCTGTTCAATTTATCGAAGATTTTAAAACCAATCTCTTCAACGAAGAAGTTTATGTTTATACTCCCAAAGGTGATTTAAAAATTTTACCCAAAGGAGCTACTGCTTTGGATTTTGCTTTTAGTATCCATACCGATGTTGGCTATCATTGTCATGCGGTAAAAGTAAATTCGAAACTCGTTCCTATGGGGCATGCTTTAGATAGCGGAGACCAAGTAACTGTCCTCACTAACAAAAACCAAAAACCTTCAGAAGCCTGGTTAAAAATGGTCGTGACTGGCCGAGCCCGTTCCAAAATTCGTTCTTCGATGAAAGAAGAACGACGCAAGCAAGGTGAATTTGGAATGGAGGCTTTAAAGCGAAAATTTAAAAATTTAAAAATAGATGTAGAGGAAAATGTCGATACGTTGGTTAATTATTTCAAATTCCAATCAAGAGTAGATTTGTATTATGCTATTTCGATGGAAGAGATCAATTTGAATAATGTTCTCAAAAATTTTAACATAGAACAAAACAAATTAGTTGAAATTGAAGAAGAAATAGAAATACCTACTACTCCTTCAGAAAAAAGCAAATCAAGAACTAAGAAAGAAAAATTTGAAACTAAACCTCAACTACGAATTGCAGGAGAGAACGCCGATGAGTATAATTATCAATTAGCTACTTGTTGTAATCCCGTGCAAGGCGATGATGTTTTTGCTTATTTGACAGCTACAGCAGGCATGAAAATTCATCGGACTTCCTGTCCGAATGCTACTCACATGAATGCACATTATGGTTATCGAATTATGAAAGCAGAGTGGGTCAATACAACTAAGACTAATTTCATTGCTGATCTTTTGATTGTTGGAATTGATTCTGGACCAGGTGTAATCCAACAACTTTCCAATAAAATTTCTAATACGTTAGGTTTAAATATTCGATCATTTTATATTGATGGACATGAAGGATATTTCGAGGGTCGAGTTTCTCTTTTAGTAAAAAATAAAGATCAACTAGAGATAGCCATTCGAGCATTACGCAACGAAGAGGGCATTTCTTCCGTAAATAGAATAGAAGAATAAGTAATAAAAAACCGCAAAAGAAAATCATATTACTTTTGCGGTTTTCTATTTAATGTTTTAAATTCTGGCGTTTTTCAAATTAAAAAAAAATAAATGACAAATATTCTCGTAACAGGTTCAAATGGACAAGTAGGTACAGAATTACAATACCTTGCAAAACAATTTTCTGATTTAGAATTCACCTTTGTGGATCTTGCTGATTTAGACATCACAGATGCTAATGCAGTTTATGATTTTATCAACTCAGGTGACTATAATTATATCATCAATTGTGCTGCCTACACCGCTGTGGACAAAGCTGAAGAAGATGAAAAATTAGCTTATGAAGTCAATGCAATGGGCGCAAAGAATATCGCTCAAGCTGCGGTTATCCGAAATATCCAATTGATTCATATCTCGACCGATTATGTTTATCATAATGATTTAGATCGACCTCTTGTGGAAACTGATCCGACCAATCCACAAAGTGTTTATGCTTCCACAAAATTGCAAGGTGATCAATTTGTACAAATGATGTTACCTTCTAGTATGGTTGTTCGGACGTCTTGGGTTTACTCTTCATTCGGACATAATTTTGTAAAAACGATGTTGCGTTTGGGAAAAGAACGCGACAGTTTGGGAATCGTTGCTGATCAAATTGGAACACCAACTTATGCTCATGACCTAGCCAAAGCTATGTTAGATATTATTTCAAAAATGGAAAAAGGAGATTTGGTAAGTGGAAAAATGCAAGGGGTTTTCCATTATAGCAATGAAGGGGTAACACATTGGGCTGACTTTGCCAAAAAGATTTTTGAATTAGAAAACATCAATTGCAAAGTCAACGAAATCGAAACTAAAGACTACCCACTTCCTGCAAGTCGACCACCTTATTCTGTTTTGGACAAAACAAAAATCAAAGAAACTTTTGGTTTGGAAATTCCGAATTGGGAAGAAAGTTTGGCTGGCTGCTTAGAACTTTTAAGAGAAAAAAACATGGGATAAAATAAAATTAATCGTGCCACGGCTTAAAGCCGTGACACGATTAATTTTAATAACTCCAAAGATCATGTTCAAAATTAAATAACTCTTGTTTGATTTTATCCGCCTCCAACAAACCATCTAACCCTTTTGCATATTCCTGAATTCTTCGATTGTAAACATTTCCTTCTTTGTAGATTACACTTGCAAAATATCGCATTTCAAATAAATCATCCCAAGATAATTGTTGATGATCGTTGCCTGGCAAATAGACTTCATTCCTCGCCAAGACATTTCTAAAATGAGGATAGTAAACCCAAAACAAAGGTTTCTCATATCTGAAATTTCCATTCTCATCAAAAACATCTTTCAATGGAGCAATCCCTAAAATCCGAACTTTCAAAGTCGAAGTTGCTTCATCAAAATACCAAACCTCTTTGATCCGAAACCTTTTGATATCTTCGTAATTTGTTTCATCTTCATAAACTACTAGGCTATCCTCATATGTTTCAGGATCGAAAACAGTAGTTGTATCTCGTCTCGAAAAAATGCCATCAAAGTCTACAATTTTCTCCGTAAACTTATCATCACTTGTTGAATACAAAGTTACCTCTCCATTCATCGCCGCCTTTTTTATTATTTCAAAAAAAGGTAATTCCGGATACATAAATGATTGATTCATTTTTTCTCTCACATCAATTACTCGCCAAATTCTTTTTTCCCAAAAAACATCTGCCTGCCGAACTGGAGCATATTTTAAAACTTGTCGGTCTTTCATTAATGTTTTTTCTACCACTCCATCTATGATAGGTTGTTGGGAAAAAATGGAATTGGAAATAAAAATTATTACACAGATTAAAAGGATATTTTTCATGTTGTTATTTTTAAAAATTAAAAATTATCTTTTTCAAATAGCACGTGGTGGTCAGCTAAAGCAGACCACCACGTGTTTACTGAATCTTAATACTAAGTCCATTAATTTTTCGAGTTACATCATCTCCAGGGCATTTCACTCGAATCTGATCAAAGAAAAAAGTATCTCCAAAAGTTGCTTTACTCAACAAATTTTTAGCTTCAGATTTAAACCTACCACCTTGATTTCTAACTACCGAAGCATCCCCTTTTTTAGGCAAACGAGTAATCTCAAACCCTACCACATTACACCTTGCTTCGAAATCAAAATTTTCTAATAGCGCAATCAACCCTTCAAATGCTTTGATTTCATTAGGTTTCATAGAGTTTTGTCCTTTCCTTCCAAGTCGAATAACTGGGTCTGGAATCTTCTTCACTCGATACTCAAAAGTAGTCGGTTCCAATCCGCCACCAGAAACTGTAATCGTAGCTGTACCTGTTCGTTTGGGCTTTACATTAAACTTCCCATTTCGGATTTTTTCCATCCGAACATCATTACTAGAAACATTTACATCCTTGCTTGCAACTCCGGCAGCGGAAACGGAAAAAGGATTGTCAACACCTAAATAAAATACATTCATTTTGTCAGAGGAAGCCGTTACCGACCGTTCACCAACTTCATAATTAAATTTTTTCGTATACGTTTTTACTTCTTTTGTAATTGGATTTGTCATCGAAACTTCTGCCGTAAAACTCTGACTTCCGATTTCATTTGGACGAATATTAAAAAGTGCTTTTCCATCTCGAACATCAATCTCACGTCCATTCACTTTGATCGTAACATTGTCTGCAGTCGTGCTAAATGCCGAAAGAAAAATTTCTGAAGAGAGTGATTCTCCTTTTATCACATAACTTTTGTCTGCTGAAATCACCGCAGCATACTGATCAAAAACAACCTTCTCTCCTTGCACTTTACTATAAAAATAATTGAGGATGGCACTCTCCGCAATCTTTGCATCATTTTGAAATTTCGAAAGAATTGGTAAAACTGCTGCGACTGGCATTTGTTGAAAAGTAAATTGCGCCCAATTATTTTTATCAGAATCTGCAGGAATTGGTTCGAGTTCAAGTGGCAATATTTTTTCTAACAATGCTTTTTCATTTCCATCTTCTACCAAATCTAACAGTCGTCTTCGAATGTCAATAATTTTGCTTTCCAACTCATCGCCTCTGCCTTCATTGACAAAGAGGCGAGTCGTTGGTTCTTTACGTTTTTTGCTGACGGGCTCATTATTTTCATCCAAACCACCCGAAGTTTCGATTAACTCCGACCTTAGTTCTCCTACATATTCATAGAAAGTTTTCACTAAAATTTGTGCTTCATTGGCTTTAGTTTTAAAGGGCGCAAATTGCGAGTACGCATCTGCTTGCTGTTCTATAGCTCCAAAAAGTTGCGCATTAGAATCGCCAACGATTCGACTACTTTCACCGATACTTTTGTCCATAGTTAAGAATGCATTAAGGACTTCAGCTGATACATTCAGCGCTAGCATAACAGTCAAAACTAGGTACATCAAATTGACCATTAACTGTCGAGGTTCTTTAGGTATTGACATAGGAATATTTTTACCCGCAGACTAAAAATAGTCTGTGAGTTGATTAAGAAATAGATTTATCACATTGGAAGTGTATTGTTAAAAATTTTATAACAATACATTAACATCCCACTTCAATCATGCGCAACACATCATTAATTTTCAAAAAGGCAAAGAAATTCCTAGCTATTAAAACTCATTTCGAATTTTAAAAACCACTTTCTGAAACCAGTAAAATGTTCTGTTGTCTAAATATTTTGATTTGAAACGATCTGTAGAATAATTTTATAACAATGATTCTACATTCTTTTGGAGGAATTTGAAAACATAACGACGGGTGAGAAAAAAGTAACAGACTTTTTTCCATTGACTGAAACAAACTAATTCTTTGTTATTTTCAATCTACTGCAAATCTAATTTGAAAGGGAAACCATGAGTAGTATTTGGCGGGCAAGGAGTGGCGAAAAATGAGGGTGCGGGAGCTTGCTTTGCGCTAAGCTATTTTTTCGCCTAGAATTTTTTGTTTCTTTTTTTCATTGAAAAAAAAGAAACATTTCCAATATGTCCACGAAACTAAAAAGTTACAACAATATTACGTTGAAAGAAAGTTGTAGTAAATAACAAACTACACCCGTAAAAGAAAACCTTCCAAATCCACCTTCAACTTCTCCATAATATGAAGCGCCTCTCTTTTATTTCTCAAACGTTTCTTATTCTCTCGAATCTCTTGCTTCGCCCCTTTAATGGTAAAGCCACGTTTTTTAACAAGGTTATAAATAATGTGCATCTGCTCAATATTTGCAGCGGTGAACCGACGTTCTCCTTTTGTATTTTTGGCAGGACGAAGCATCTCAAATTCGTTTTCCCAAAATCGAATTAATGATTTTGAAACGTCGAACATTTCAGCAACTTCACCTATGGACCAATATAATTTGGTCACTTCTTTGTCTTTCATTGACATGATAGTATGTGTTTTAAGAGTGAACAAAACTCCCCTTTCGTATCACTACTTGCAATATATGTACCATTGGGAAAAATGCCAAAGGATTTCAGGTTTTTCTTTTGTAACTAATTGATTCCTAATTAGTTATAATCATTTTCTCTATGTATTAATTATCTAGTTTTTTCCTCAAAAGTGCACTCGTTGATTTAGGTTCCGCCTTCCCTTTTGAGTTTTTCATTACCTGTCCCATAAAAAATCCAATCAAATTTTTCTTTCCTTTTTGATAAGCTTCGACTTCTTTTGGATTATCTTCTAAAACTTCATTAACTATTTTCTCTAAAAAATCTTCATCATTCGATTGAATCAAATTCAATTCTTGCGCTAATATTTCAGGTGATTCTTCAGGAGAAGAAATCAAGGCTGGAAACAATCTTTGGTAAGCAATCGAACTACTCACTTTTCCACTTTCGATAAGGTCAGCAAATTCAGCCAATAACTTTGATGAAATCTTCAGTTCTGAAATCGCCATTTTTTCTTCGTTACAAAATGGTTTTATTTTATTGATGACTAAGTTGGAAACTGCTTTGTAATTTTTGGTCGCTTCACAAATTTTTAAAAAGAAAAGTGCCGTTTCTTTTTCCTCCGTCAATAACTCAACATCATATTTTGGCAATTGAAATTCAGTAATAAATTTTTCAAATAACTCATTTGGAAGCGACGGCATTTCCACTCTTATTTTCTCTATATATTCTTCACTCAAAACAATGGGTGGCAAATCTGGCTCGGGGAAATACCGATAATCGTGCGCATCTTCTTTTTGTCGAAGCGGCGAAGTTGTTCCAGTTACAGGATCAAAATTCAAAGTATTCTGTGCCACCCGTTCTCCTTTTTCCATCAAGTCAACTTGGCGTTTTTGCTCAAACTTAATCGCTTGTCGAGCATAACGCATGGAGTTCATATTTTTGATTTCGCAGCGTTCGTTGAGTTGAGTATCTCCTTTTTTTCGAACACTTACATTGCAATCACATCGCAACGAACCTTCTTCCATATTTCCATCTGACACCTCAAGATAGCGAACCAACTGACGCATCGCATTCATAAATACATCCACTTCTTCTGCTGTTCGAAAATCAGGTTCAGTCACTATTTCCAATAACGGAACACCTGCTCGATTCAAGTCTATCAACGAATGATGTGGGTCAATATCATGAATCAATTTACCTGCATCTTCTTCCATATGAATATGGTGTAGTCGGATTGTTCTTTTCTCCTCCCCTACTTTTATTTCCAAATGACCTCCTAGACAAATAGGCGAAGCATCTTGTGTAATTTGATATCCTTTCGGCAAATCTGCGTAAAAATAATTTTTCCGATCAAAGGTATTTCTTGGATTAATTTCACAGTCCAGAGCAAGTCCTAATCGAACGGCAAACTCTACTTGCCTTTTATTCATCTTAGGCAAAGTACCTGGATGGCCAAGAGAAATAACACTAATGTGAGTATTGGGATCCGCACCAAATGTGGTATTGTCAGCGCAAAATGCTTTGCTTTTGGTAGCTAATTGGACGTGGACTTCAAGTCCGATGATGGTTTCGTAACTGTCGTAAATGCTCATGATTTTAAAAATAGGTTCTTTTTATAAAGATACAAAGATGCTGAAAATTCGGGTAAGAATAAAGATGGTTTTCTGCGCTGTGATTTTTCTTTCTTTAAAATAAGAAAAAACTCACCATCGAAATAATCGCTAGACAAAAGATAAATAAAATCAAGTAAGCGATCAATATAAAAAATGATTTAATCAAGGTTTTCCCCCAACCTTGCTCATATACTTTTTTAGTAGCAAATAGAATATAAATTAATAAAACCACTAATAATCCAATCACCAAATCACTTTTCAATTCCACAACTCCAATATATTTTAAAACCAGAGTCATCGCTCCAACCAATAAAATAAACGCATGAACATGAAATAAAAAAACTAAATGTTCTACATAATATTTTTTCCTCCTAATATATAACAGCTTAAATACCAAAGCTAAAGAAGGAATTAACAACAACATCATCCACGTCAAATTACCAATCATTTTAAAAATCAGCGACTTAGGGTCCTTACTCAATTTATGAACCTGCTTAAAAGATATTCGATCAATAAGGCTTTCAATATTGTATTTTTGAATTATGCTATCAGCAGAAAGAAATTCAATATCTGAGCTTAGAAATTTGTAAGGTTTATTCCATAAAGTAATATCAACCGTATTACTATCGACCATACTTTGTTGAATTTGGAGTTCTATCGAATCATAAATGCCTTGCATTTTTTCATCCAAATCAATTCCAAATTTCTCTCTTAGTGTTTCCAACTGTATCAACTTCCCCTTCAGTAATTCTTTATTTTTACTACTCTTTGTATTTCCAAAAGGACCGCCCTTAAATTCTTCATCTTTAATCTCCACTTGAACGACCACGCTGACCATCGCAAAAAACAATATCGCACTCGCTAAAAACAACCTCGAAGGAGTTGCAAAACTTTTATGTTTTCCTTGAAAGAATTCATTCGTCAACTTTCCTGGAATAAAAAGTCCCAACGAAGTTTTGAACAACTTAGAATCAAGGCTAAAAATATTTTCCAATAAATCTTTGACAAAACTTAAAATAGGAATCCGTCCATCCGTATTCTTTTGACTACATTTTGGGCAATACAATGAATGCTCAAGCATTTCAGTCTGACAATTTCGGCAGGTAGTATTTTCAGTATTCATAGACAATGGTTAACCGTTAAAATAAAAAACCTGTTAAGCTCATCCGAACTTAACAGGTTTTTTATTTTTTTCCAAAAAGAATCAGACTAATCGAAAGATTGATTCGCTGTAGAAGCCATATTGGCCAACTGTTGATATTCTTCTGGAGATAATCCATCCATACAATAGTGAATAGGATTTACTTTATGTCCTTGTGAAATTACTTCGTAATGAAGATGTGGAGCAGTAGAAGTACCTGTAGAGCCAACTTCTCCAATTTTTTGTCCACGAGTTACTTTCTGTCCTTTTTTCACATCAATCTTACTCATGTGTCCATATAAAGTCTTGTAACCAAATCCATGGTTAACCACCACGTGATGTCCATAACCAGAAGAACTTTTAGTTACTTTCTCTATGATTCCATTACCAGTTGCTTGAATAGGCGTCCCTGTAGGACAAGTAAAGTCAATTCCAGTATGCATTTTCATTCTTTTAAAAACTGGGTGCATACGACGACCAAAACCTGAAAGGCTTTTAATATTTCTTTTCAACTTATCTTCTCGAATAGGCTTAATGGCAGGAATTGATGCGAGTTGTTCTTCTCTTTTACTAGCTAAATCTTCAATCTCTTCTAGAGATTTCGATTGAATGACCAATTGACTTTCCAATCTTTTGATCTGCATTTCTGCATCCATCAAAGTTGGAGCAGTATTTTTATATTTGGTAAGATTAGGAAATTTATCAGATCCACCTGTTCCACCTTCCCATACTCCTTGATCGATAGGATCCATCCCAAACATCAATCGATGTACACTTCCGTCTCGTTCTTGGATATTATCCAAAACCTTAGACATCATGGTTACTTGATTATTCATTTCTGCATAATGGTTCTTCATTTGTTTAATCTCTCTGATTAATGCCTCCTCTTTTGGAGAAGGAAAAAATTGGTAGATTACTCCCATTAGAACTATAGCGGTAACCACTACAGCACTAAAAAAACCAAATGCTTTAAAGACTTTTACATTTAAAGGTTCTACAACCTTTTCATAACGTAGCGTCTGTGTATTATATACAAATTTTTCTTTTCTCATTGAGTCCTTTATTCGTTAATCAAAAATCCCTACTTTTGCATTCTTTAAAAATCGATTGAGATCAGGGGAATTTTTAATAAAATATCAGCTTCTCATATTGACCGAATGCAAATGTAGTTCTAGCCAACTGACTTTTCAAAAGAATTTAACTATTATTTTTACCAAGAATTATTTTTTTTACTAACATGTTCACCAAATAAGTGACATATTAAAATTAATTCTAAAGAATAATAAAAGTTTTTTGATGATTAAGGTTGGATTATAAACAAATAATTGATTACAACTTTTTCTGTTTTTCTCGTTTTATATAAAATATACTTATTGAAACTATTAGGAGAATAAATAGATTAAATATCATTCCAATTTTATCGCTTTTTTAAACATTGACAATTTAAGACGATTATGAAATCACGCGAAATTCGCCAAAAGTTTTTGGATTTTTTTGAAAGTAAGCTTCACAAAGTTGTGCCTTCTGCGCCGATTGTGAACAAAGATGACCCGACATTGATGTTTACCAATGCCGGAATGAACCAGTTTAAGGACTATTTTTTGGGGAACCAGGTTCCTGATAATAAAAGAGCTACTGACACTCAAAAATGCCTTAGAGTTAGTGGAAAACATAATGATTTGGAGGAAGTTGGAATTGACAGCTACCATCATACGATGTTTGAAATGTTAGGAAATTGGTCATTTGGCGATTATTTCAAGAAAGAAGCGATTGACTGGGCTTGGGAATTATTAACGAAAGAATATGGATTAGATCCAAGTAGATTATATGTATCTATTTTTGAAGGAGATGCATCAGATGGACTAGAACCTGATAATGAAGCGAAGGAATTTTGGAAAAAACATGTGCCAGAAGACAGAATTTTACCTTTTGACAAATCGGATAACTTCTGGGAAATGGGGGAAACTGGTCCATGTGGCCCTTGTTCAGAAATTCATGTGGATTTGCGAAGCGATGAAGATCGAGCTAAGATCGATGGCGCAACGCTTGTAAATATGGACGATCCTGAGGTAATTGAGATTTGGAACCTAGTATTTATCCAATTTAATCGAAAAGCTGACCGTAGTTTGGAGAATTTACCAGACAAACATATTGATACAGGAATGGGGTTCGAGCGATTGACGATGGCTTTACAAGGCAAAAAATCGAATTATGAAACGGACATCTTTATGCCGTCGATTAATTTCCTAGAAAAGAAATCAGGTAAGACCTATAATAACAGTTATGACTTGAGCGCGAAATCTGACATTGCTATGCGAGTGGTGGTGGATCATGTTCGTGCGGTAAGTTTTACCATTGCTGATGGACAATTGCCAAGTAATACTGGTGCAGGTTATGTGATTCGAAGAATTTTAAGGCGAGCGGTGAGATATTATTATTCCTTTTTGGAATTGAAAGAACCTGTTTTGCATGAGTTGGTGATGATTTTGGCGGAAGACTTTAAAGATGTTTTTCCAGAATTAGAAGCTCAAAAGGACTTTGTTGCCAAAATCGTTTTAGAAGAAGAACGTAGTTTTTTAAGAACATTAGAATCAGGATTAAAACGATTAGACAATCTTGACGTTCAAAACAATCAGATTGATGGAAAGACTGCATTCAAATTAAAAGATACTTATGGATTTCCAATTGATTTGACTAGACTAATTGCATCTGAAAAAGGTTGGACTATTGATGAGCAAGGATTTAAAGTTGCAATGGCTAAGCAAAAGAAAGACTCTACAGATGACGCTAAAAAAGAAATGGGCGACTGGACAGAACTCTCTGACAACCCAAATGTTGAGTTCGTTGGCTACGATGATTTAGTAGTAACCGATGCAAATGTTGTTAAACATCGAACGGTAAAAATCAAAGATAAAAATCAATATCAAATCGTATTAAGTAAAACGCCTTTCTACGCACAAAGTGGTGGACAACGAGGCGACGTAGGAATGTTAGTTTTTGGGGAAGAAAAAATTGCAGTCATTGATACGCAAAGAGAAAATGACTTAATTATTCATGTCGTAAAGAATTTCCCAAACGACTTTTCTAGTTTAACAAAAGCAGAAGTTCATGCGGTCAAAAGAAGTGCGACTGAAAAAAATCACACGGCAGTTCATTTGATGCATGCCGCTTTGCATGAAGTACTTGGAACTCATGCTTTGCAAAAAGGACAAGATGTAGACAGCAAACGTTTACGTTTTGATTTTTCTCATTTCCAAAAAGTGACAGACGAAGAAGTGGCTACTATTGAAAAAATAGTTAACCAACGAATTCGCGAAAATATCGCTTTGGAGGAAGTGAGAAATATGCCAATCGCTGAAGCAAAAAATTTGGGAGCAACGATGTTGTTTGGTGAAAAATATGGCGATACTGTACGAGTAATTACTTTTGACAAAAACTTCTCGCAAGAACTGTGTGGAGGTACGCATGTTTCAGCGACGGGCAAAATTGGATTATTTAAAATCCTAAAAGAAGACTCAGTTGCTGCAGGAGTTCGACGGATCGAAGCGGTAACTGCAGAAGCTGCGGAAGATTTTGTAACAAAAGAATTACAAGAATTAAATACGATTAGAAATCTCTTTAAAAATCCAACTCGAACTGCTCAAAATGTAGAAGCCTTGCAAGAGGAAAACAAAACATTGGCAAAAGAAATCGAGCGATTACAAAATGCTCAAGCTGGTGCTTTGAAAGATGATTTGAAAAAGAACGCTTCACAAATTGATGGAGTAAATTTCATTGCTGCAAAACTTCCATTGAACGATGGAAAAGCCATCAAAAATTTAGCAATGCAACTAGAGCAAGAATTGGGCGATGCATTAATCGTCTTCGCAGCGGAAGTAAAAGGAAAACCACAAATAATGGTATCCATCAGTAAAAGTGTCGTCGAAGCAAAAGGTTTAAATGCTGGAAAAATCGTTAACGAACTCGCGGCTGAAATAGGTGGCCGAGGTGGAGGGCAAGCTTTTTTTGCAACTGCTGGCGGAAAGGATGTAGATGGATTGGCAAATGCAATTGTAAAAGCAAAAGAGATGATGAATTAAAAAATTCATTTTGCAAAATATTAAAACCGCAACACTTGAATAAAGTGTTGCGGTTTTTTTATTTTTGAAAAAAACGAACCATGACAATTCTCGACTTCGAACAAACCATCGACACTCGTCTCCTCGAACGAGGCCTACAATATTATCAAGAAGGAAATATTCTAACCATCGAACAAATAGATCAAGGACTTTGGGAAGCAATTGTTACTGGCTCAGAAAACTATCATGTTGCCATTGAATTAAATAATGAAAAAATCATAAAAAGTAGTTGCTCTTGCCCTTTTGATTCAAGTGAATATTGTAAACACCAAATTGCAATTTTTAATTTTTTAAAATACTCCGACCTTGCTAAAAAACCACACTCTGGAAAAATCAAAAAAATACATTCCATTATCGACAATTTTTCTCCTGAAAAATTAAAAAGTGCATTAATTGATATCTTAAAAGAGAATAAAAAATTACGGAATGAATTCTTAGAAAAGGAATCTATCTGACTAATCATTAAATAAAACACAACAGAAATCGCTCTAAGTGGGGAGTTCTTTATTTAATTTGTTAGATTAGATTTTTTTATCATCTTTGACTCCAGAAAACTTGTTTCCCCAAGCAGAAAATTTAAGAAATTAAAAATATACTCCCTTGAGAAATATTCTATTTTTTCTTTTTCTGATTTACTTTCCATTATCTCTTTTTGGACAACAGAATGAGATCATCCCCCTACTTAATCAACTTCAATCAACAACGACAGATTCGTCAAGAATAAACATCTATTTGGATTTATCTGATAGATATAGTCCTATCGATATAGACTCCAGCGTTTACTTCTACAATCAAATCTTCCCTTTACTAAATGAAAAAACTAATTACTCTAAGCTTTGGGAATCGACTTTCTTTTTAACTAAAAGACTGGAGGATAAAGGAGATTTTCAACAAGCAAAAGATATCATAGATAAAATTATTCCTGTCTTGAAAAATCATGGCGATAATAATTTAATAGCAAATGCAATTAACAAATTAGCCACTTGGAATTGGTTAGTATCTAATCTTAAAGAAGCTCAACTTAAACTTAACCAAGCGCTAGTATATGCTGAAAAAAGCAATAATAAATCATTGAAGGCAGACATCCTCAATACTTTTGCATTGATCAATATGGATATGGGAAATCAAGAAGAAGCTATAGTCTACCAAAAAAAGGCATTTAAAATATTTGTCGAAGCTAAAGACACTATTGGGCAAGCCAAATTGCTAAATAATTTAGGCTATTCTTACATCCAAAAAAAAGAATATCATAAAGCAGCTGAAAAATTAAACGAAGCGGTTACCTTTTTGATTGATTCTCGATACAATGATTATTACGAATTAACTCTTGCTAATTTAGGATTTGCAGAAGTTGGAACAGGAAAAATTAAACTTGGATTCGACAAAATCAATACAGCTTATGATCTAGCCAAAAAACATAATAATTTGCAGATTCTAGTGATTATTAATGAAATGAAAACTAGATGGTATTTAGAACTTGGCAACTACCAAAAAACAATCGATGCTGCATATGAAGGAATCGAGCTCTGTGAACAAATCAACCTTCAAAAAAATATTCACCGTTTTTATCAAAAACTTTCCGATGCTTATTTAGGACAAAAAAAACATAAAGAGGCTTTATTTTGGTCAAATAAATCTAACGAGGCTAATCAGGAACTTCTTAAACAGCAACAAAATAAAGAAGTGTTGAAGTTACAGATTCAATACAATGTCAAACAAAAACAAGTAGAAAATGAAGTACTATTACTTCAAAATAATAATCAAAATATTTTTATTACTCTTTTAGTAGTCATCTTTATTGTAATATTATTTTCCATTTTCTATTTCTTTAAGAAAAACCAAGAAAAACAAATTAAAAAATTTAAACATAAAATTGCTGCTGATTTGCATGATGATGTAGGAAGTAATTTAAATAGTATTGCTCGGCTTGCTAAAGGATTAAAAATTCCAGAGAACTCAATTGAAGTGAATCAGGGCATTGACCAACTAGTTGCAAAAAGTAATAGTGCTATACAAAATGTAGTTGACGTAATTTGGACATTAGATAATGAAGAAAAAGAATTGAGTTTCCTTCTTGAAAAAATGGAAAGTTATCTCGATAACATAAAACTAAACAACAAAAATATAGATATTGAATTCATCAAGGGAAATCTAGATGAGTCAAAATCTATCTGCATGGATGCGAAACATCATCTATTAATGATTTTCAAAGAAGCTGTAAACAATATTCAAAAACACACTAATTCTAGTTTTATTGAAGTAAAAATATGGAATGATTCCAAATTCCATTTATCCTTATTAAATAATTATTCCTCCAAAAAAGAAAATCCAAACTCTACTGGTAGAGGTATAATTAATATTAAAAAAAGGGTTTCAGAATTAAATGGAAAAGTAGAAATCAAAGAAACTACTTCAAGTTATTTTTTACACATAGAATTAAATTCATTCACTCTAAAGTCAAAAAAACGAAATCGCAAGTATAAAAGAAAATTAATTAATTTATAATTTGTCTTCTTAGAAAAAAATTTACCTTCGCATAAAGATTACTTATTTGCCCTACCAAAAATCTTTAATAAACAGAGCTATTAATCTTTTCCCCTTGGAAAAGAATATCTCAATTATAACTACATTCCATCTTGAGAAAGAAGATCCTTCATCTTTTTTTTTTACTTGGTTTTGTTCCCCTACTTGGACAAAACTATAATGTTTCTGACCTGCAGGAGCAACTATCCTCTGCAGCATCTGATTCAAGTAAAATTGAACTCACTATCCAGCTATTAAAATTAGATACTTCCACCAATTTAGAATCCAACATTTATCATTTTCATAATTCAATTGATCTTGCAAAAAAAAATAAGGACAGTAAAGCCCTCATTAAATTATATGGAACTATTGGCTTTTGTCTAGTTGATAAAGGACAATACGATAGCGCAGCAGCTTTTCTCGATCAAGGATTAAAACTTGGGCACGAATTAAATGATCATCTTCTTGTAACTAGAATATTAATCTTTCAAGGAAATTTAAATTGGGTAAAGTCTAATTTAAAAAGAGCCTTAGAAATATTTAATGAAGCAATGACATATGCTAACAAAGGGAATGATCCTAAATCAAAAGCAATGATTTTGAATACGTTAGGATTAATCTATGCAGATTTAAATGAAAGAGAAAAACAAATTTCCTACTATTATCAAGCATATGATGCTTTTGTCGAACTAAAAGATACTTTTAACCAAGCCCTTGTCCTTAATAATATTGCTGGAACCCTAATCCAGAATAAAAAATATGATGAAGCCTTACCATACCTAGAAGAAACAGTTTCTCTTTCTCAATCTACCCAATCTCGGTATCCTGTATTCTATGAGCTGGCACTCGGGATGAAAGGAGAAGTTTTAACAAAACTAGGCAAAGAGAAAGAAGGGTTTTCCTTTTTAAAATCTGCTTTGGATTTGGCCAATAAGAAAAACCACACTCAATCTCAAATCATCATTAATATGCTTAAATCAGAATGCCATTTTAACTATGGACAATATGATGAAGCAATTAAAGCAGCTCTAATTGCTGTTGAAATCAGTAAGGCTACTAATTATGTAAAAGAATTACCTGCGCTTTGCCAATCTCTTGCAAAAAGCTATAAAGCAACACAAGATTACAAAGCTTCATTATTTTGGCTCGAAGAAGAAATACAAGCAAAACAAGAAATTGATAAACGTCAAAAAAACAAAGAAATAATACAGTTAGAGGCAAATCATACGATACAACAAAAAGAGGCTGAAAATCAAATTTTATCCTTAAAAAATCAAAATCAAAGAATATTCATTGCTTTACTTTTTGCAGCAGTTTCAATTTTTTGTTTTTTTGTTTTTTATTTTTTCAAACAACAACAACAGAAAAAATTAGAAATGTTTCGACAGAGAGTTGCAGCAGATTTGCATGATGAAATTGGAAGCAATCTTAATAATATTACTAGAATGGCCAAAGGGCTTAAGTCAAATAATGATAACCATAAAATTAATCAAGGTATTGACCAATTAGTCAAAAAAAGTAATCACACTATTCAAAGTATTGTCGATGTAATCTGGGCATTAGATGAGGAGGAATCTAAACTTGGTGACTTAATAGAAAAAATGGAAGCCTACCTTGACAGTATAAAATCGCCTCATGAAAACATAGAAATCAACTTCAAAAAAAATAATATTTCAAATAACATATATCTTCCAATGAATACCAAACATCACTTACTAATGGTATTTAAAGAAGCGATCAATAATATCCAAAAACATACTTTTCCTCTGTCAATTATTATTGAATTTAAACATAAAAATAAAAATTTAAACATAAATATTATTAATACTTTTCAAGAGAAAAAAGAAAATATTCATTCTACTGGAAGAGGATTAATAAATATCAAACGTAGGATTAAAGACTTAGGAGGAGTTCTTAATATTGTAGATAATAAGAATGAATTTCAGATACAAATTGAGTTGAATCTAAATTAAAGAAGAAGAAGAAGAACCTAAATTATAAAAAACATTGAAAAATAAAATCTTTACTTTTTTTCTTACACTTTGTTTTGTCCCCCTACTTGGACAAAATTATAATATTTCTGGCCTGCAGGAACAACTATCGGCTGCATCATCTGATCAAATTAAAATTGAAACTTCTGTCAAATTAATAAACGCTTATGCTTCTATTGATATAGATTCTAGTATTTTTTATTTCGAAAAAGCTCTTCAGCTTGCCAAAAGAAATAATAATCATAACAATATTACTAATCTCCAAAAGGCTATTACTGAAAATTTGATGGTCAAAGGAAATTATACCAAAGCCAAGTTAATTATTGAAGAAGGAGTAGAATTAGGTCATCAACTACAAAATGATTCTATGATATGTAGCAATTTAATGTCTCTTGTTACTTGGCATTGGGAAATGTCCAATACTAAACAATCATTTGAAATTATGGGCCAAGCCCTGAGTTATGCTAACAAAGCCAAAAGCATAAAATATAAAGCCATGATTTTTTCTAGTTATGGAATCTTTTATGGGGAGCAAGGTGACGTAGAGAAAGAACGAGAATACTTCCAAAAGTCTTTACAGATTTTTGAAGAAATTAAAGATACTACCAACCAAATCATCTTATTACAAAATCTATCAGACTCATATTTCAATGATAAAGACTTTTCAACAGCTTTAGAACATACTGAACTCGCTCTTAAATTAATTCAGACAATTAATCACAAAGGGTTACTTTATCAGCACGTATTAGCCTTTAAGGGAAACATACTTTATAATTTAGGAAAAACTGAATTAGGTTTCTCTATTTTAGACTCCGTGCTGGTTATGGCAAATTCCAATAACAACTCTCGGGTAATCGTTTTAATTAATAATGAAAAATCAAAATGGTTATTGAAAGATATGAGATACAATGAAGCCATTGAGTCCGCAGATATAGGAGTTAAAATTTGTAAAAAGACAGGATATATTCATCAATTACCAGAACTATGTAATACCCTAAGTCAATCCTATCAAGCAAAAAAAGATTTCGAATTAGCTTTATTTTGGACTAATGAAGAAAATCTAGCAAATGAAGAAATTAAAATTCGACAGCAAGATAGAGAACTCACCTTACTAGAAGCTAACCATGAGCTTCATCAAAAAGAAACTGAAAATCAAATTTTAACTTTAAAAAACAACAATCAAAGGATGTTGATTGTTATCACCATTATTCTTGGGTTAATTCTTTCCTTCTTTGCCTATTATTTCTTCAAGAAAAAGGAACAGAATAATTTGAAAAAATTTAGACAGAAAATTGCTGCTGATCTTCATGATGATGTAGGTAGCAATCTTAATAATATTACACGCATTGCCAAAGGCATAAAAACCTCTAATAATTTAGTAGAAATAGACAAAGGAATTGATAGTTTAGTACAAAGAAGTAATGAAGCCTTACTCAATATTGTAGATGTAATTTGGACTTTAGATAACGAAGAAGCGGAGTTGAACAACCTGATCGAAAAAATGGAAAGTTACCTTGACATGGTAAAATCTAATAATAAAAATGTAGACGTTAATTTTATAAAAAATAATCTTGACCTATCAAAAACACTTACCATTAATATGAGGCATCATCTCTTAATGATATTTAAAGAAGCTATTAATAACATTCAAAAACATACTGTCCCATCTAAAATCGAAATAAAACTGAGTAACAATAATACATTCTCAATGTCGATTTTAAATGAATTTAATACAAAGAAAAAAGCTATTAATTCTACAAACCGTGGCATCCCAAACATTAAAAAGAGAGTTTCTGAATTAAATGGGAAATTCAATATTAATGAAACCTCCAATAGTTATTTTTTACAAATTGAATTAAATTCTCTTACTTAAAAATCAAATATTCAAGATGATTAAGATTGCAATAATAGAAGATAACCAAGAATATCGCGAATCTTTCAAAGAGTTCTTCAGCAAGAAATCAACTAATTTTGAATGTGTTTTTGCTGTGGATAGCATTGAGAAATTCATCAAATATTATAATCAAAATTTAGAATTGGAATTCATTTTAGTTGACATTAATCTACCTGGGATGAGTGGGATTAAAGGAGTTAATCATATTCAAAAATTGGTTAATGATACCGAAATAATTATGCTTACCTCATTAAACGATTCCAAATCAATTTTTCAAGCACTTACTTCCGGAGCTACCGGTTATCTCTTGAAGAATTTGACCCTTGAAGAAATAGAAAAACAACTACTCAAAGTTATAGATCAAGGTGCAGCTATGTCGCCAGAAGTAGCTCGAAGGTTAATAAAGCATTTCCAACCAAAAAAATCATCTCTTTTTATTCCATCTCAAGAGGAATTATCTGAAAGAGAAAAACAAATTATCCAATTTGTGATTGATGGAAAAACTTATGAAGAAATTGCTCCCTTTTTAGGGCTCACTATTAACGGGCTAAAATATCATGTGAAAAGTATTTACAAAAAAACTCATGTCAAATCCAAAGGAGGAATTATAAAAAAATTTTTCAATAAGAATTTTTTCATATAAAAATACGTATATATCCTTACTTACATATATTCACCCTTATGGGTAGTTTTGGTTATATTAATTTTTTCTCTTTTGATTATTAAAACGAATACAATACTTTTGTAAAAAGTATAATGATTAACACGCGCTTTAAAAGTCTCATCTGAATCTTATTTGGATGAGGCTTTTTACATCTCATTTCGATTTAATTAAATTTAATCTCATGAGAGTTTTGAAAAGCTATAAATTAATTCCATATTTGTTCTGTTACATTAAACGGCATCTCAAATGCAAAACTTTTCCGTTTTTTAATCTTAACCTAAATTAATTTATAAACCATTCGAGTTAAACTCGTCCTTAAAAAGAAGATGACTTTTCTTTTTAAGGGTGTTGTTTTAAGTCGTGCAGCTTGTTTTTATAATAAGTTGTGCGGCTATTTTTTTTTATTATAACCACACCTTCTACTCTTGCCAAATTTGAGGACAAACAAATCCAGTCTTCCCCAAAATTTTCTGAATAATATAAATTACCAGTTGTAGTCCCAAATACCAATTCATTTTGACTATTTGCCAAACAATGTCTAAATACAATATCAAAACAATGTTCTTGTGGTAATCCATTTTTAAGTGGTTCCCAACTTTGACCAGCATCTTCTGTCTTACAAACGGTCAACGATAAATCATGAGCTACTCGAACTTCATCACTTACCGCTGGAATGACCCACGCTCGATTTTCATTTTCATGATCTATCGCTAAAGCAAAACCATAATCCGCTATTCCATTTTTATCCGTTATATTTTTCCAATTATCACCTGCATCTGTTGATCTAAAAATACCACAATGATTTTGTTGCCAAAGTACATCTGGATTTTTTGCGCAAGCTAAAAGTAAATGAGGATCATGTCCAACCTCTACAGTTGGATTAGGCAAGTAAGTCGCAATCAAACCTTTATTTTTAGGATGCCAAGTCGCACCACCATCTCTTGTTTCAAAAACTCCAGCGCAACTTACAGCAATATATACATGCTTCGAATCTCTCGGATCAACTACAATCGAATGTATAAACGGAAAATCTCGTCCAGCTCCAAACCATTGATTTTGATCTTTTCGACTAGAATGATTCCACAATCCTTCGACTAATTCAAAATGTTTTCCATTGTCATTAGAATAAAATAATCCTCCAGGTTCTGTTCCAACCCACAAACCGTTGGGATCATCTTTTCCAGCATGGGAGATACACCATATTTTTTTTAGCGTTGCTGATTTCCCTTGATAAACTTCTGCACCTTCTGGATATTTTGGAGCGGAAACCATTTCCCATGTCTGACCTTCATCGTTGGAGAAATGTAATTTTTGCCCCCAATGACGATGCGCTAACCCTGCCCACCAAGTTCCGGTAATTTCATTTTTATAAATTGTACTTACTGGTAAGCCTAAGAAATGTACTTTCTCAATTTTCCATTCATTCTCTTTTCTTCCAAATACGACAAGACCTTTACTTGTCCCCACTAATATTTTTTTGTTTTTCATAAAATCGTTAAGTTGCACTAAAGAACGGTAGATAAATAGATTCAGACTTTTAGTTGTTTCTTTTGTTCCTTATTCTTTTTCTAAAATTACCTTTTTCAGAAAACAATAATATGAAAGATTTATTAAAAAAAATCCAAGAGTGGAAATCAATCAATAAAAACTTTGCCATTGCGACAGTTACCAAAACTTGGGGTTCTTCTCCTCGTCCGATTGGCTCGTTGATGATTATCTCTGAAGATATGGAAATGGCCGGTTCTGTCAGCGGTGGATGTGTAGAAGGTGCGGTGGTGAAATCTGCCTTGCCGCTTTTAAAAAATGGAGAAGGTCAACAACTTTCATTTGGAGTGACTGATGGCGAAGCATGGGAAGTTGGATTGAGCTGTGGTGGAAAAATAGAAGTTTATGTCGAACCTTTTTTAGGAGCTGATGAAAATGAAAAATTGATTTGGGAAACATTGGAAGACTGTTTAGAAAATAATCAAGGTTGTGTTTTGATAACTCGATTGGAAAATGGGAAAGGTCAACATGCATTAATTCTTCCTGATGGAAAGATGGTTGGAGAAAATGTAGATACATTATTAGGAAAAGAGGGACTCCGAGCATTTCAAGAGAGAAAAAATCAAATCGTGGAAGTAGAGGAAGTAAAATATTTCGCTCAAGTTTTTCCTCGGAAAAGTCAAATGTTAATCATCGGCGCAGCTCACATCACAGTTGATTTAGTTGAGCTTGCAAAGATGTATGACTTTCAAACGATCGTCATTGACCCTCGTGGAATTTTCACTAATAAAACTCAATTCAGTATTCAGCCTGATTTTATTTTTGAAAAATATCCTTCGGAAATTTTATATCAATTTAAATTAGATCCTTACACCTACGCTATCGTTTTATCACATGATCCGAAAATTGATGACAATGCATTGGAAATTTTATTGCGTTCTGAGGTTGGTTATATCGGAGCATTAGGAAGTAGAAAAACTCATGCAAAAAGAGTTAGTCGATTATTAGAAAAAGGATTTTCGGAAGAGGAAATTAAGAAAATTCATTCTCCTATTGGTATCGGAATCAATGCAAAAACTCCAAAAGAAATTGCAATGAGTATTATGGGAGAAGTCATTCAAGTGAAAAATAATTTTTTGTAACAAAAAGGATTTATGCTAATTCCGCTTTAATTGCAGATTGTTTGATCGTAAAATAAAAAGTAGTTCCTACTCCTACTTCCGATTCTAACCAAATATTTCCATTCAATTCTTTAACTATCTTTTTCACAATTGATAAACCTATCCCTGTGCTTTCAGCTCCCGTTCTTCCTCCTTTCTGGAAAATATCAAAAATCCTTTTATGATATTGAGAAGGAATTCCTGATCCATTATCTTTTACTATAAATTCATATTCCTCCTCCTCTTCTAGTTTTCTTGAAGAGAATTTTAATCGAACTACCTCATCTTGAGTGTATTTAAAACTATTAC
Organism: uncultured Saprospiraceae bacterium; assembly: GCA_937981555.1. Classification (GTDB taxonomy): domain Bacteria; phylum Bacteroidota; class Bacteroidia; order Chitinophagales; family Saprospiraceae; genus CAJQQY01. The sequence goes on along the minus strand of CALJOK010000030.1, from coordinate 71,950 downwards.
TAATCAGATTCATAAAAATCTGTTTTAGTCCAAGGTGAGAAGAATAGATAACAGGAAAATCTCCTTCAAATTCCAATTCAAATGCTTTCTTAGGATTAAGTAACCCAATTGTTTTTTCAATTAATAATTTTATATCCACCCATTCCACATGATCAGAAACAAATCCTTTTCGAGAATAATCTAATATGCCTTCAATCAATCGATGCATTTCTCCAACCGTTGAATTCAGGTCTCCAAAATACCCTTCTAATTTATTCATGTCCTTAGCGTCAATTGCTCTCTTCATAAATCCTGTATAAATATTTATCCCTCGAAGTGGTGCTTTCAAATCGTGAGACACAATGGATGCAAACCGATCCAACTCTTCATTCATTCTTTTCATTTCTTTATTCTGAGCTAGCAATCTTTGTTTTTGATTAAACATTCTTTCAAACACAGATACCTTCAATTTTGTAATTATAGGATCAATTGGTTTAACCATATAATCAATTGCTCCTTTTTCGTAACCATTCACCATATCCTTTAATTCGTACATGGCTCCTGATACAAATATCACATCAATCTCGCAAGTATTTTTATTTGATCGTAGCGTTTCAACTAATTCAAAACCATTCATATTTGGCATATTCACATCGGAAAGAATCAAGTCAACCTCTTGACTTAATAGAATTTCTAAAGCCATTTTTCCAGAAGTTGCGGTAATAATATCTCTAGTCTCACCTTCCAATAGTGCTTCAAGTGTGAAGAGGTTTTCTTCCCTATCATCTACTAACAAGATTTTAAATTTCTTTTGCATAATTAGATTTCTTTAATGTTTTAAAAAAAATAGTCATTTCACTTGGAGAGAAAACATAATCGGGGGTTCCTAATATTTGAATTGCAGATTCAGGCATCGTCTTCATTGTTGCTGTTTTGGGATCTTGTACAATGCATAAACCACCCATTCTTTTGACCGCATTTATACCTGCTGCTCCATCTCGATTTGCTCCAGTAAGAATAACGCCTGCCAATTTTTCTTGAAAAATAATTGCTGCGCTTTCAAATGTTACATCAATTGAAGGCCGACTAAAATTTACTTTTTCAGAAACCGTCAAAGAAAAAGTGTGATCCGACTCTATCAAAAGGTGATAGTTAGCTGGAACAATGTAAACTGTTCCTTTTTTTATTTCCTCCTTTTCCTCTATTTCTTTCACTTCTAACACACAGTATCTATTAAATAAATCCGCCAAGTAGGCTCTAGTATTTTTTAGCCGATGAAGTACTAAAATGATGGGTAATTCAAAATCCTTTTCTAAATCTTTTAGCATCTCAATCACTACATCTAGGCTACCACTCGAACCTCCAATTACTATCAATTCAATATCTCTTTTCATAAACCATTCTTTCTATAAATCCTCTCTTTTTCATCAATTACTTCAAACTGATCTCGTTGTTTATCAAATAAAACTGACTCCTTTGAGCCTAAAGCCAAATACCCTAAAGGAGGTAAACTATCTAAAAAAAGTTGAAAAACTTTTGCTTGTAATTCCCTATCAAAATATATCAATACATTTCTACAGACAATTAAATTAAATTCATTGAAGGAACTGTCTGTCACTAAATTATGGTAACTAAAAAGCAAATTCTGTTTGATATGCGAAGAAAAAATGGCTGAATCAAATTTTGCTAAATAGTAATTTGAAAGGCTTTCCTTTCCTCCAGCTCTCACATAATTTCTAGAATAATCTGCCATTTCTTTTAATGGATAAATTCCTTCTCTAGCTTCTCTTATTACATTAGTGTTAATGTCTGTTCCATAAACTTGAGCTTTGGACAACAATTTTGCTTCTTCCAAAAGAATGGCTAACGAATACATTTCTTCACCCGTTGAACATCCCGCATGCCATATTTTGGTGTAAGGAAAAGTTTTGAGATAGGGAAAAACTCTTTCTTTTAATGATTTAAAAAAAGTAGGATCACGAAACATTTCTGTAACGTTGACGGTCACTTCATTAAGAAATCTTTCAAAATTCTCATTGCTTTTTAAAAGCCAACTTTGAAGTTCTTTTAAATTATTAAATTCTAATAAATCCAAAATCCTAATCAATCTTCTCCGAATCGAGGCTTTGGAATAATTAGAAAAATCATATCCATATTTTTCATAAATGGAATATATTAACATCCTAATTTCGCTCTCTTCTAAAAGCATTTCTGATTGAATATTTTGTTGATTAATTTCTAAAAGCATTTTTCTTAGTCTATGCAGGTTCGTAATTATATAGCCACACTCTCATCAAGGATAATAACTTTTCGACATCCAACGGTTTAGTTATGTAATCTGAAGCTCCAGCATCTAGACATAATTTTCGATCATCTTTCATCGCTTTAGCTGTTACAGCTATAATTGGTAGCCGCGCCATTTCTTTCATCTTTCTAATTTCTCGAGTTGCTTCATATCCATCCATTTCTGGCATCATGACATCCATCAAAACCAGATCAATATTGCTATGCGTTTGAATCTTTGTAAGCGCTTCTTTCCCATTATTAGCAACAATAACTTCCATTTCATTAGCGACCAATGCACTCTTCAATGCGAAAATATTTCGAATGTCATCATCAACAATAAGAATGGTTTTTCCTTCTAGAGCCTTATCCTTTAATTGAAATATTTCTTTTTTCTCTTGTGGTAAAATATTTTCTCTATCCAATTTTTTCAAAAACAAAGTCAACTCATCCTCCAATCTTTCATTAGAGTGCATGCCTTTTACAATGACCGGTATGGATCCATATTTTTGTAAATTGTCATAATCCTTTCTACTTAATTCTTTTCCAGTCATGATAATTACAGGAATGGATTTCAACTCATTATTTTGCTTTACATAATTTAGAATTTCACCACCGTACATATCAGAAAGTCCGAGATCAAGCACGATCAAATCAATTTTTTCATTTTTCAAAACATCGAGCGCATGATCTCCTGTCAAAGCGATTATAGGAGAAAGGCCTTTTCCTTTTATCATTTTTTCAAGAAGAATGCATTGCATTTGATTATCCTCTATAATTAAAACACTATTTGAAGTTGAAACTTTCTCTTTTGATTTCGAAGATTCATTTTGGTTAGAATATTCAGGAGGAAGCTGAACGATAGGTGTTTCCAATGAATAAGGAGAAACACTTTCTTGGATAGGTTTAAGCAAGGGAATTTGGAGATCTGCTTCCACTTCTTCATTTCTCTTTTTTGCCATCATAGGATCAAAAGGAATAAGCAAAGTAAATTTACTCCCCTCTCCTTTCCTACTTTGAACTGTTATTTCGCCTCCCAAAAGTGCTGCTAAATTATTTGAAATGGAAAGGCCTAAACCTGTTCCGCCATAGCGACGACTCGTCGATCCGTCAGCTTGTTCGAAAGCTTTAAAAATTTGTTCTAGTTTTTCAGTTGGAATTCCAACACCAGTATCTCTAACTGAGATTGCCAAAATATCAGCCCCTTCAGAAAATTTATTATTGGAAAAAGAAAACGGGTCAAGTTTCATAACTTCAATTTCTACCGTTCCATTTATTTCTGTAAATTTGAATGCGTTGGATAAAAGATTTTTTAATATCTGCTCAATTCTATTTTCGTCGGTATTAATATATTGAGGAATTTGATTTCCTAAAGAAATCTTAAACTCAATAGATTTTTCATGAGCCAGATCTTGAAATAACATTTTCATATTATTCAAAATATGATTCACCGAAACATCCTCAAAAATAATTTCCAATTTCCCTGCTTCTATTTTCGATAAGTCCAAAATGTCATTGATGAGTTGTAACAAGTTATTTCCAGATTTATGAATCACATTTAATTGTTCTTTTTCTTTTTCACTCAGAGATCCATTTTTGTTTTTATTTAAAATGCTAGAAAGGATTAAAATACTATTCAGAGGTGTTCGCAACTCATGCGACATGTTGGCAAGAAATTCCGTTTTATAATTATTCGAAGAAGCTAATTGTTCCGTCTTAGCTCGAAGAGTAGTTTGGATATTTTCCAATTCGTCATTTTTCAATAATACTAATTGGTTATTCTCTTCCATTTCTTTAGCTCGTTTGGCGAGTTCAGAATTCGCTAATTTGAGTTCTTCTTGTTGCACTCGAAGTTCCTCTTCTGATGCCTGAACTTTTTGAGATTGTTGAGCTAATTCTTCATTCGACTGTCTCAACTCTTCCTCTTGAGCTCGCATTTCCTCCGCTTGTTGAGTCAAATTTTCAGACAGCTGATTAGCCTCAGCGAGTAGGTTTCCTAATTTTTGATTACTCTGAATTGCTTCCAAGGACAAGCCAACATCATCCATTATTTTCTCAAAAAACGGAAAATGTTTTTCTTTAAATTTATGAAAGGAACCTAATTCAATCACACCAATTACCACTCCTTTGGCTTTGATTGGTAAAACCAATATATTTTTTGGAGTCCGATTTCCAAGACCAGATGTTATTGGAAAATAATCTTTTGGAACATCTGTTAATAAAATTATTTCACCATCCTTTGCACATTGCCCAATAAGTCCTTCTCCTAAATTTATTTTTTTCGATATTTGCTTTCGACAAGTAAATGCATAACCTGCTGCAAAATTGAGGTAGGGTTCATCACCCGTATTTTCGATCAAAAATAATCCCCCAATTTGTGCATGAATATATTTTGACAAAAAGATAATTACTTTTTGAACATAATCTTGAACATCCGTTTCTTTTCTGGAAATATCACTCAATCTAGCTTCTCCAACATTAAACCAAATTTCAAAATCTTGTTCTTTTTTCAAAGATCGTAATTGTGAAATCATATTTTCGAGTGCATTAGCAAGCACATCATTAGTTCCTCTTTTTTCTAAATGTTGATTATAATTTCCTTTCCCAATTTCATCTGCAGTCTTTGCAAAAGCCTCATTAGATAGTGCTAAAGATTTTAGTGACTGCGCTAATTTTCCAATTTCATCATTTGATTGAACTTTGATATCTACATTTACTTCCCCTTCTGACATCAATTTTGCTGCTTCATTTATCGCTAATATATTTCCTAATATATTTTGAAAAAGAAAGTAAATCATACCGATAAATAGAATTAATCCTAGAAAAATCAGAATGAATTTTTGGCGAATTTCTTTACGCAGCTTTATGGCATTCTTCTGAATTACACTTAATAATATTGAAGTAGATTTCTTCTCTACCTTTTTTAAATTGTCCAACATCATTGCGCTATCAAACCACCATTGAACTGGATCAAGATTTAATGCAGTTAATTTTTGACCATTTAATATTTGTTGATTTTTATTTTGAGCTAACCTTGATTTATCTGAATTAACTTGATCATGATAAAAATTCTGTAACTCGTCTGATACATTATCGAAAAAGTAAGATTTGTTATAATGATACAAACTGTTATAACCTTGAAGCTTCCCTAAATTATGAGAAGTCAAGGTATCTCTATTTATTTCTCCTAAAATAATAGCTCTACCTGCTGCTAAATTTTCTTTTAATTGCATTAAAGCGATATGACAATTTAAATTGTTTTTGACTTTAACATTGATAGCCTGCTTCCCCATGGAACTTATTATTCCTATGGTTTTTTGAATAGTATTAGAAAAATAGATTTCTACTGCTTCTGGAGTAATCTGTCCCGATTTAATTTCAAGACGAATTTTTGATATGTTTCCCCACTCTTCCAATAAGACATTCTCCATATTAAGATCGTCCATTTGCTGACTTGCTAGACTTATATACTTATCTACATAGATCTGCTGACCTTCAATATTTCCTCTTTGGTATTGAGTTTTACCAGTAAGGTATGCAATGGAAACGCCTCGTTCTTTTTGCAACTTATTAATTGACTCCGATAGACTTTCTGCCAATTCTATTTGAAGTAAAATAGTTTCTAAAGCATTACTAGAAAATTTTGAAAATTGAACACGAACGACTTCATAGGTGAGAGATCCAATTAATACAATTGGAATCAGAACTATAAATACCAGCTTAAAAGAAAGTTTTATGTCTCTTAAAAATCTCATAAGTTATTTTTGTGTTTGAAATAATTCAATTCCCCTTATTCTAGAACAGAATAAAAGTGACCTCACAATTTCATCTTGTTTGGATACTAAAAAAAATTTAATAAGAGATTTACTAATTTGCCTGATGAATAAGAATGAGGGCAATTATTAAGATATGTATAGTTAATTAAAAGTAATTTGCAATTAATATGCCGAATCAAAATAGGTGGGAGATTTGTCAATAAAAAAAGCGGGCTTTGAATTGATTCAAAGCCCGCTTTTTATAAAATTATAAGTCCTACACATTTAATCAATACTCGTCTTCGTGCTCGCCATTGGATCAGGCGAATGATCTTGTTCAATGAAACAATATTCTACACCCGTTTCCTCTGCTAACTTCACAATCGGTTTGATATCCACAATTCCATTTCCTAATTTTTCATCTTTCAAGTGACGCAATCGAACCTGTCCTTTCATTTTTTTCATCAACTCTACAGGATCAGTTGGTTCATTATATTTTGAGATTTTCTAAAATAAAATTAGAGCCGTTTTCCTAAATAGTCTTCCTTGGGGATATAATAAATGATTGCAGCACCCAAAATTATTTTCACAATAGCTCCTGGTAAGAATGGAAAAAATCCATATTGCAATGCTTTTTCAAAACCGTATAAAAAAGTAAGTTGAGCGATTCCAAAAACTAAAATTATCACAGTTCCAATTGTCATCGCAGTTAAGCAATGTAAAAATCTTCTCCCATATCCTTCCTCTTGCAACACTCCACAGACATAGCCACCTACTAAAAACCCATACAAGAATCCACCGCTACCTCCCATAAATGTTTCTATTCCCGAAGCACCTTTCGCAAAGACGGGTAATCCTATTAAGCCTAAAATTAAATAAATCGCAATCGCAAGCAATCCTCTTTTTCGCCCTAATACAAATCCAACAACTAGAACTGCTAGACTTTGTCCTGTAATAGGAATACTGTTTTCATTCCAATGAAAATTAAATGCGACCATCGCACCTAAACAAGTAAACAAAACCCCAATGCTAATCTTCAAAGTATCTCTGTTAATTTCCATCTCTATTTTTTGTATAATTCGAACCAAAAACAATACCTTTTTAAATCTCTAAATTCTTTCATGTAATTTTAGAAAGAATTTTTCCTAAAGAAAAACTAATTGCATGAAAAATTTTATTAAAACAAAATCATCTTAAAAAACAAAAAGGGCTGTTAGTGCTCAAAGCACTAACAACCCTTTTTTTATATTCAAATCACATCTTATCCAAAAAATGCAATCATTTGATCTGCTAATTCTTTCCCGATATTCGCTTGTGCTTGCATCGTCGAAGCACCAATATGCGGAGTCAAAGAAACTCTCGGATGCACCAATAATTCTTTTCTTGGAGTTGGTTCATTTTCAAAAACATCCAAACCTGCCGCTGCAACTTTTCCACTTTCCAATGCTTTCAACAATGCAGTTTCATCAACAGTACCTCCACGAGCACAGTTTACCAATACAACTCCATCTTTCATTTGAGCAAACTCTGCATCTGAGAAAAATGGTTTTCCAATAAAAGGAACATGCAATGAAATGAAGTCAGCATTCGCCAACATCTCTTCCAAACTTACTGTATTCAATTTTACTGATAATTTCACTTCCTCAGAATTAAAAACATTTACGCCAATTTCCATTTCATTAATCACAGGATCAACTGCCAAAACTTTCATCCCCAAAGCAACTGCAATGCGAGCGGTCTCTTGTCCAATATTTCCAAAACCAAAAATCCCCAAAGTTTTTCCTCGCAACTGAATACCTTTTGCGTAAGCTTTTTTCAAAGCCTTAAATTCAGTATCTCCTGAAGTTGGCATTTGACGATTTGCATCATGCAAAGACCGAGCAACTGTAAACATGTGAGCAAAAGCTAATTCCGCAACTGCTTGCGAAGAAGCCAAAGGTGTATTCATCACTTGGATATCTTTTCCACGAGCATAATCCACATCGATATTATCCAACCCTACTCCACCACGTGCGATGACTTTAAGATTTGGACATTGGTCAATTAATGCTTGTCGAACTTTAGTGGCACTTCGCACTACGATTGCATCGTAATTAGGCAACACTTTAGGAAGGTCTTCTTGATCTACTTTATCAGTATCAACTTGGAATCCTGCAGCTTCCAACATTTGTTTTCCATCAGGATGAATTCCATCGTTTACGAGTATCTTAATCATCTGTAAAGATTTTTGTATTTTAAAATAGGTTAAAAATAAAGACGCAAAAGTCGGTATTTTTTTTACGAAAACCAATGGAGATAGTTTTAAATTAAAGAAGTTTTACGACGGGTAAACAAATTTTTAATCTTAAAAAAATAAAACCTCCCAATTGTCAAATTGGAAGGTTTTACTTTTTATGAAGAAAAGAAGTTATTGACCAATAGCCTTTTTAATTGTTTCCAATTGTTGGGTCACTTCTTTTAAGTCTGCTTTTGCATCATCAGCTTGTTTTTTCAACAATTCATTTTCTTGATACAAATCTTTCAATCGTCTTTCTTTTTCATCTAATTCATCTTGCAATCTTTTTACCTCACCATTAACGAATGTCTCAGAAGCAGGTTTGGTGGAAGAAGATGCACTTTCATTATTCGATGACTCAGACGATTCGATTCCAACCATATCTTTCAACGTTTGCATTCCATCTTCGCCTTTCATATAAGAAACGCCAAAGAAAAGGGATGGTAAGAAAATGATTAAGAATAAAAAGAATCGAGAGAAAGCAGTCATTTGCAATTTTCTTTTTGCCATGATTTATATTTTTATTTTAAAAGTTTTTCAAATATATATTTACAAATATAAACGTACTCTTACTTAAACGAAGGATTAATCTACCGATTTTATAAAAAATAGGATGAATTGAAATCTTAGTTATTCGTATTGCTCATTTTTATAATTATTTTTGCAAAAATGTAAACCTAAAAAAAGTATCTACTCGTTTAAAGTGCATACTCAATCTTAAAATTCATCATTCAAATGATTCGCTATAAAAAAGACATTGATAATATCGTCACGCTTACTTTAGATATGGAAGGACGAAATATCAATATAATCAATCATAAAATTGGTGCTCAATTTACGCCAGTAATGGAGCACCTCAAACAGGAAAAAGCCAAAGGTTCGCTCCGAGGTATTATTATCACTTCTGCCAAAAATAATTTTTTAGCCGGTGGTGATTTAGATTATTTACATCAAGCAACCGACTCAGCAGCTATTTTTGATTTTTCTCAAAATATGCAAAACTTCTTCCGAGAATTGGAAAGTCCAGGTGTTCCCGTAGTAGCTGCAATCAATGGTTCGGCTTTGGGAACTGGTTTTGAATTGGCGTTGGCCTGCCATTATCGAGTAGCGATTGATGATCCAAGAACTAGATTGGGACATCCTGAAGTGACCCTTGGAATTATGCCAGGTGGCGGTGGAGTGATCAGAATGTTGTGGACTTTGGGAGTGGAAAAAGCTTACCATGTTTTGGCGGATGGAAAAAGGTTTTTACCAAAAGAAGCATTAGAAGCAGGTATCGTTGATGTTTTGGCAAAAGATGAAAAAGAGATGTTGTCTATTGCCAAGCAATGGCTTTTGGACAATCAAGAAGGACGAAGGACTTGGGATACGATTGAAGGAAAGATTCCTGGAGGACGTGCAAAAAATAATGAATTAGGGCAACGCATTTCTTTATTGACTGCTCAACTCATGCGTGATACTGAAAATAATTACCCTGCTCCTGCTGCAATTTTAAATACTTTGACGGAAGGTTCGTTGGTAGATTTTGATACGGCTTGCAGAATTGAAAGTCGATATTTTACAGAACTGGTTAAAAGTAGAGAAGCCAAAAATATGATCAAAGCATTTTGGTACGACTTCAATGCGATCAAAGAAGGAAGTAGCCGACCAAAAGGTTATGGAAAATTTCGAGTAAAGAAAGTAGGTATTATAGGTGCAGGTTTGATGGGGTCAAGTGTCGCATTTATTTGTTTGATGAATCGAATGGAAGTAGTGCTCAAAGATATTTCGAAAGCAGTTGCAGAAAAAGGAAAAGATCTTTGTGAGCAAAAATTGAACGAGATGGTTAACAAGGGAAAATTAACCTCTTCACAAGTTCCACAGATTTTGAAAAAAATAATGACGACAGATAATGCAGCTAACTTTAAAGATTGCGACATCGTTATCGAAGCCGTTTTTGAAAATCAAAATGTGAAAGCCAATGTGACTCGCGAAGCTGAAATGCATCTCGATGAGTATTCAATTTTTGCGACCAATACAATTTCAATTCCTATTACAAAATTAGCAACAGCTTCTGCTCGTCCTGAAAATTTTGTAGGACTTCACTTTTTTGCACCTGCGGATGAAGTGCCTTTGGTAGAAGTTGTTCGAGGAGAAAAAACTTCTGATGAATCAATTGCCAAAGCTTTTGACTTTATCAAAGCGATTCGAAAAACGCCGATTGTGGTAAAAGATAATTGGGGATTTTTTGCGGCCCGCGTTCAAAATACTTTTATCCTTGAAGGCATCACTTTGTTGCAAGAAGGTTATGCACCTGCGTTAATTGAAAATTTAAGTTTGCAAGCAGGAATGCCAAAAGGGGCGCTTGCCCTTGCTGATAATTTATCTTTAAATATTGTTTTACAATACGAAGATCAAGCTGCGGAGATTTATGGTTCAAAATATATTCGCCATCCAGCAGTTGATGTTTTATTGAAAATGATTAAGGATCTTAACCGTCATGGTAAAAAAATGCGAGCTGGATTTTATGAATATCAAAATGATTCTCGACAACTTTGGAAAGAGTTGGATGATCATTTTCCTTCACATAGCAACTCCATTGCTAAAGAAGAAATTATCGAACGTTTACTTTTTGTTCAAGTGATTGAAGCATTTTGGTGTTTGCAAGAAGGAATTATAAAAACGGAAGAGGAAGGAAATTTGGGAAGTATTTTTGGATGGGGATTTCCAGCTTTCAAAGGTGGTGTTTATCAGTTTGTAACTGATTATGGCGTGGAGGATTTTATCAAAAAATGTGAAATGTACGAGAAGAAATTAGGCCCAAGATTTCAAGTGCCGAAGCGATTGAGGAAAATGGCGATGGTAGAGATCGGTTAAATTGTATGAAACTTAGTTAATAAAAAAGGGTGTTAGAGCTTAAAGCACTAACACCCATTTTTATTTTTATAAATCTTAAAAACCTAAAGCATTATTCCTCGGCTTATCAGATTTCTTCTTTTCTTTTTCTTTCTTCTTTTTAAAGTCTCCCTTTTTCCACGCATCAAAGAATTGCTTCCATGCCACAGGACTAAAAATATTCATCGGAGGAGTTTGTCCAACGTGATAATAATTACGTGCTTGTTGTCGGAGGTAAAAATCAGAACTTTCATTTCCATCCACAGGAACTGTATTTCTCATTCGAGCCAAAGCATCTTCTGCTAAACTCGCAACTGCTCGCTGCTGCATTTGAGCGGTAACATCCATCGCCAAAAATTCTTGTTTGAAATGCTCTCGACTTGGCCAAGGAAAGACAATCGCCTCTGGCAAATTAATCGTATCCTGCGTCATTAATTGTACAATCGAATATCGTTGTTCATTCAATGTATCAGGAACGGTAAAGATGACCGTTTGATAACCAATCGCTGAAAATTCTACCTCTTCTCCTTTTTCTGCAACGATGGAAAAGAATCCACTAAAATCAGAATAGGTTCCTCGACCTGAATCTTTAATAAAAATATTGGTGTAAGGAATAGGCATCAATTGCTCATTCGAACCATCCAAAATCATCCCAGAAAGTTGAATTAAATTACTATCTCTCTCCAATTGAGCTGACATTTCGCTGGTCAACAAAAATGCTAAAAATGTAAAAACTAAATATTTAAATTTCATGTCGAATTTTTCTTTTCTCAAATGTAACAATGAATTCTTACTCTTATAAACAAGTCGCACAAGGATTAGTTGATTTTAAAAATAAAAACTTGCGTTACTTTGAATATTCATTCTACTTCTAATATTCAATAAAGATAACGAAAACTCAGGAAGGAAACGTTGGGATAGGTGGGAAATCATGTCTGTTTTTTTCACTTAACAGACATTTAACAGATTGATCGGAGAAATATTTGATCGCTTAAATAAGAAATCAGGTAATCAGTTTGTCGGATTCCCGATGTTCTGATTACCTGATTAACGAAAAATTATTTCAATGCAATTTTTAAAACTTCATCCATCTTATCGACATAATGAAATTTCAAACCTTTGATATAATTTTTTTCTATTTCTTCTACATTCTTTTTATTCACTTGACACAGAATCAATTCTTTTATGCCTGCTCGGTTGGCCGCTAAGATTTTTTCTTTGATTCCTCCAACTGGCAAAACTTTTCCACGCAAAGTAATTTCACCGGTCATTGCCAAGTGAGATTTCACGGGTTTACCTTTGAAAGCAGATGCCAAAGCAGTCAACATTGTAATTCCTGCCGATGGACCATCTTTTGGAATCGCTCCTTCAGGCACATGTACATGTACATCTTTTTTGGAAAAAATATCTGGATCAATGTCGAATTTCTCTGCATTCGATTTCAAATAAGTCAAAGCGGTCGTTGCAGATTCTTTCATCACATCACCTAAGTTTCCAGTCAAAATTAATTTGCCTGTCCCTTTACTTAAACTTGATTCGATAAATAAAATATCTCCTCCAACTTGTGTCCAAGCCAAACCAACCGTTACTCCTGCTACATGTGCTTCTTGATACATATCTTTCGAAAACTTCGTCGGCCCTAATAATTCTTTCACCATTTCAGAATTCAAACTCACGTCATATTTTTCCTCCATCGCTACTCGTTTAGCAATACCTCTCATCGCTCCTGCAATTTGTCGATCCAAACCACGTACACCAGATTCACGCGTATATCCTTCAACAATCTCCCTCAATACTTTTTGAGAATATTTTACATCCTTTGCTTTTAGGCCATGTGCTTTACGTTGCTTAGGCACCAAATGGTTTTTGGCAATTTGAATTTTTTCCTCGGTCGAATATCCGCTCACATGGATAATTTCCATTCGATCAAGCAATGCAGGTTGAATCGTACTCAACGAATTCGCGGTTGCGATAAACAACACTTTCGATAAGTCATATTCCAAATCCAAATAATTATCTTGGAATGTTTCATTCTGCTCAGGATCTAAAACTTCTAACAAAGCTGACGATGGATCACCTCGATGATCTCTTCCTACTTTGTCAATTTCATCTAAAATAAAAACTGGATTCGAAGTCTTGGCTTTTTTAATCGACTGAATAATTCGTCCCGGCATTGCTCCTATATAAGTTTTTCGATGACCCCTTATTTCAGATTCATCATGCAATCCACCTAAAGACATTCTCACAAATTTTCGCCCCAAAGCATTTGCAATCGACCGACCTAATGAAGTTTTTCCAACTCCTGGAGGGCCAACCAAACAAATAATTGGCGACTTCATATCTCCTTTTAATTTCAAAACTGCCAAGTGTTCCAAGATTCGATCTTTCACTTTTTCCAGACCAAAATGATCTTTATCCAATTCCTTTTTGACATTTTTCAAATCAAATTTATCCTCCGTAAATTCATTCCAAGGTAACTCCAACAATAAATCAATATAATTGAAAACAACAGAATACTCTGCTGCTTGCGGATTAATCCTTCCCAAACGAGCGATTTCTTTTTTGAATGCTTCACCAATCGTTTTTGGCCATTTCTTAGTTTCCGCTTTTTCCATCATCAACTTCAATTCACCTTCTTGCGGATTTCCACCTAGCTCTTCTTGAATCGTTTTAAGTTGCTGATTCAAATAATAATCTCGTTGTTGCTTTTCAATATCACCTCTAACCTTACCTTCGATTTTATCTTTGAGTTCCAATAATTGTAACTCATTATCCATGTGATGCAAAATACTTTCTGCCCGCTTATCCAATTCATGGGTTTCCAAAATTTGCTGTTTTGCAGGAATTTTGATTCCAAGATTGGATGCTATAAAATTGAGAAGAAAAGAACTTTTATTGATGTTTTTCAAAATCACGACTGCCTCCGAAGGAATCTGTGGAGAAAGTTCGATGATTTGTTTTGCCATATCTTTGATGGAAGAAATGATTGCATCAAATTCCAATTCATTCATTGCAGGCACATCTGCAACAACCGAAATTCGTCCTTCCAAATGAGGAGTCGTTTTAGTCAATTCAGATACTGCAAATCGTTTTCTTCCTTGCAAAATCGCCGTCGCTGTTCCGTCGGGCATTTTCAATAATTTGATAATTCTAGCTACTGTTCCTGTGTGGTACAAATCATCAAAACTTGGATCTTCCACTTTCGCATCTTTTTGCGAAAGCACCGCAATCATTCGATCACCAGCATAGGCTTTTTGAATAGCCTTCAACGACTTGTCTCGACCTACCGTAATTGGAATTACGATTCCTGGAAAGAGTACTGTGTTCTTTAAAGCTAAAACTGGAATAATTTCAGAATATTCATCATCCGAAGTTGTATCATCTTCTCCTTCATCCACTTGGAACAAAGGCATAAATTCTACATCGTCATCACCTCCTTTTGGGCTAAAAAAATCTTCAAACATCATATTGTTGTATAAGTTATGAGTTATTCCTTTTTGAAAAAAAAGTTCTAAGACAAAATTATTGAAAAATTATTTTGGTTTAGAACTTAAAAGAATAACATAGTTTTTTTTGGAAAAAATTACCTTTTGGAAAAAATAGAATGTCTCCAAATGGTTTTTTGTGTCTTGAAACTTGCCACTTTGTCTAGTTTGCAAAAGTAATAAATTCTAGGGTTTAAGAGTCAATAGATGTGCCATTACGAGAATACGGTAAATGCAGACCACTTATGACATTTTCTAAAAAAAACAGGACAAAAGGGCAGTTATTAAATTAAGCACTTACAAAAGATATTTAACCTTATTCTAAACAATTTCTGTTGAAAAAAAATTCATCACAAGAAAGTATTTAAAAAAAAGATACATTTTCAATAACCATTTCCCATTGTAGTACATATTGATAATAGAAAGTGTTTTTAAAAGACAGCATTTACCAACTTCTCAAACCTTCCTATCAATGAATAAGCACAACTTAACTAAAACGATTTTTTGGAGTACCTTGATTTTTGTTGTTTTTTCTGAGTTCAGTTTTCCTAGGAATTCCAGTATTTTCACCGACAAAGAATATCGCGCTCAATTAAAAGATAGCTTAACTGTTCCTCACTTGATTTGTAGTCAAAAAGCAAGTTGGGAAAATGCAATTGCAAAAAATCCCAAGCTTGAAATTCAACATCAAAAATGGGAAGAAAAAATGCGGCCTCTAACTACCTCCAATTCATTGGCAAAACCAATTAGTCAATTCGATTTACCTATTGTAGTTCACATCATTCACGAGAATGGAAATGAAAACATTTCAGATGCTCAAGTCGAACAAGGTATCGAAGAACTGAATGAAGCATTTGCGAATGAAGGCTACTATTCGCAAAATTTTGGAGTGGATACTGACATTCAATTTTGCTTGGCAACAAAAGATCCGAATGGCAACTTAACGACGGGTATTAATCGAATTGTTTCTTCATTGACGGAAATGAATTTAGATACTGATGATCTTGATTTGAAAAATTTAATTCGATGGAATCCCAACAATTATATCAACATTTGGCTAGTTCGAAAAATCTGTGATAATGCTGGCGACTGCGGAACAGCGGGTTATGCTTATTTGCCTTCTGCACATGGAACTGACATTGATGGCATTGTCGAAGAAGCAAAATGGTTTGGTTCTAACCCTGCGAATTCTACTGTTACCGTTCATGAGATGGGACATTATTTAGGCCTTTATCACACCTTCCAAGGTGGTTGTCAAAATGATGATTGCACTATTAATGGTGACCGAGTGTGTGATACTCCTCCTGACCAAACAGCCGTTCCTAGTCCATGCAACTCAACTATCAATTCATGTGATACCGATGTCAATCCTGCGGATCCCAATAATCCATTTACGGTTGACCAAAATGATAATTCTTCTAACTTTATGGATTATGGTTATTTTCAATGCTTGACCAATTTTACGACAGGCCAAGCGATTCGAATGCAAAATTCAATCGTCGATACTCGAAGTAGTTTATTGGATTCACCGGGTTGTACTTCAGCTTGTCCTGATCCAATTATTGCAAACTTTGATGTTTCAAATAATACGATTGAAGTAGGTAGCACAGTTAATTTCACCAATACTTCTACTGGCGGATTATATTTTGATTGGACAGTTGGAACAGATTCTTTTGATGGAATTAGTTATACTTTTGATAACGAAGGAATATTTGAAATTACCTTAACTATCACGACTGACGACCCTAATTGCATTTCGTCTTTTTCCCAAAACATAACTGTTAAGTGTGGAGCACAAGCAGCATTCACTAATGACGCATCACAAGTTTCGATCAATGTTCCTGTTAATTTTGTGAATAACTCGACGAATGCATCTTCGTCTTTTTGGACAGTTGACGGAGCACAAGTAAGTAGTAATCAGAATTTTCAATTCTCCTCTCCTACCGTTGGTTTTTATACTCTTTGTCTGGTGGCAGAAAATGGATTTTGTCAAAATGATACTTGCCTAATTATTTCTGTATTGGGAAATAGTTCAGGAAGTGAAATTTGTGATAATGGATTGGATGATGATGGTGATGGTCTAATTGATTGTTATGATTCTGATTGTTGCGAGACCGCAAGTTGTGTGAATAATTCATTTTCGCCATGCGAAAAAGATGGTTGTGATCCTCCCATTTATAATGAGTTTGAAATGAAGTTAAAATGGAATACTTCTACCGCTCCATTTAATATGGTTCCGCTAAGTCGCCAACCATCTGGTGGAGATTTGGCAGGAAATGGTATTGTAGGACTTTTGGAAGGAAGACGCTCTGCAAAAACTGTTCGACTAGTTGATGGTAGTGATGGTAGTATTATTTGGTCTATTGAAAATGTAGAAAATGGTGGTTCATTAATCGCTGATGTTGATCAGGATGGAACCTCAGAAATATTTTTAATAAGTGAAGAAATTGTAAGACTTGAACATGATGGAAGTGTTGGTGATTCTAAATTTCTTCCATCAGCTAATGGAGGAGGATGGTTCTCAGGGAAACATACCATGGCAGACTTTAATCAAGATGGAATTCCTGAAATATTTGCCTTTGGACATATCATTAATACTCAAGATCTGGAAACACTAAGTTCTATTCCTTTAGATATTTTCCCTTTTTCTTATCAATATGGAGTGGGTATTCCAGTTGATGTTTTGCCTGCTTCGCCGATCTGCCCTGACTGCGATGGGTTGGAATTAGTAATTGGACCATTTTTATATTCTATTCATCCGACTACTTTTGCTTTTACTTTAATCCATAGTGTGGTCGAGTTCTCTCCATTTTATACACAGGAGAATACTACCTCTATTGCGGATATGGATAACGATGGCGATTTGGATTGTGTGGTTTATGGGAATGGTGATCCCAATTTATATATTTGGGATATTCAAACGCCAACATTTATTGCTGTAGCAGAGCAAGTTAATTTTCCATTTAATATTGGAAGTCATAGTTATCCAGCCATCGCAGATTTAGATAATGATGGTTTTCCAGAAATAATTTGCAGGAATCAGAATGATATTGTTGCCTTTAACCATGATTTGACAAGTTACGATTGGATTGCTCCGATAACAGAATTTGGAGGAAATGCTTCACAAGTTATTTTCGATGTAAATGGTGATGGATTTGCAGAAGTGGTTTATCGAGATAATGCTTTCCTGAGAATTATTAATGGACAAACTGGCGAGTTACTTTCTTCTATTGCTTGCCAGTCGGGGACTAGTTCTGAGTCGCCTTCGATTCTTGATCTTGATGGAGATGGTCAAGCTGAGATTGCTTGTGAATGTAGTAATCGGACATTTGTTTTTGAAGCGGCAGGTGATAAACCTTGGGCTAATGCTAGAAATTTTTATGACCAATTCCCCAATTTTCATGTTCAAAAAAATGATGATCTAACTGTTCCTCAAGTACAACAAGAACATAACTTAGTTGGTGATGGAAGTATTCTCAATTCTTTTTTACAAGTTTATTCTATTCCTTTTGAGCCCTTGGATTGCGAAGAAATTTGCGACAACGGAATTGACGATGATAATGATGGTTTGATTGATTGTGAAGATGATGATTGTTGTTTGGATACTGCTTGTTCTGGTCTGCCTACTCCTTGCGACACTTGTACTTTTGTCGGAAATATTGATCTTGGTCCTGACGTAGAAGTGTGCGATAATGGCGTTATTAATTTCAATGCAGGAAGTGGCTTTAGCAATTATCTCTGGAATGACCAATCCTTGGATTCAACTTTTACTTCTGTGGGAGCAGGTATGATTTGGGTGATAGCTACAGATAGTTGCGGAATAACGTATTCAGATACCCTCATCATTTCAAACATTACTTCAACGGAGGTAAACTTAGGTCCGAACATTGCACTTTGTGAGGACGATTCTGTTTTTTTATCCGGAGGGATTTTCGATAATTATAAATGGTTTAAAGATGATCTTTTGATTTGTAATGGATGCCCTGAGATTACGGTTCATGCTGCTGAAGAAGGACAATATATTTTATTGGGAAGTTCTGACTTAGGTTGTTTTTCAATTGATACGGTCAATGTGAGTATTTTGGAAAATGCTCAAACCTTTGAAACCGTTACGATTTGCGAAGGAAATTCCATCGAAGTTTTTGGACAAATCATTTCACAAGATTCTAGTTTGAGTCAAAACTTTATTGCAGCCAATGGATGTGATTCTAATCATACCATATCAGTTGAGGTACTACCAATTTTTCAAGATGAAGAAATCTTTTTTGCTTGTAACGGAGATCCTATAAACATTTTAGGTCAAGATTTTTTCCAAGATACAGTTGTCTTTGAACTCTCCACTTCAACTAATGGGTGTGATTCCATCAACCAATTCAATTTATTTTTTCAAGATGAGATTACTATTTCTGATTCAATAGTTTTGTGTGGAAATGAATTTGTTCTCTTTTTTGGAGATACAATAACCACTACTGGTTCCTATGAATTTATTCAAGTTCCATTAGCAGGACTTTGCGATACTATCTTTCAATTAACGGTAGAATCCTATGAATTACCTAATCCTGATTTAGCCATTTCAGTTCCTTGCCCTGATGAAAACTTCGGAGCACTAGAAATTATCAATCCACAAAATAATTGGCTATATAGTTTAGATGGAACTAATTATCAGGCTTCTCCTTTTTTTGAAAATATTCCTATTGGAAATTATCAACTTTGGGTAGAAGATGATTTCGGTTGTACGAACCAATTAACCTTTGAAGTCCAACAACAAGCTCTCATTGATATTCAAATGCCTACTTCCATCAATCAAAATATTGGAGACACACTACTAATTCCAGTCAACTATTCGGATACCACTAATCTGATTTTTTCTTGGAGTCCTTCAGAAAATTTAAGTTGTGACAACTGCCCATTTCCTTCTGTCACTTTGCAATCTTCTCAAAGTTATACTTTGACCATTTTGGATAGTATTGGCTGTGAGCAAACTGCCAATATTGAAATCATCGTCAATGATATTCCTGATGTTTACATCCCTAATGCTTTTACTCCGAATGGCGATACATTTAATGATCGATTTACTATTTTTGGAAATAGCTTAATTGCAGAAGTGACCTATCTAAGAATTTTTGATCGATGGGGAGAACTAGTTTTTGAAGCTCAAAACTTTACCCCTAATGATGAAACAAAAGGTTGGAATGGATTACTAAAAGGTGAAGCTGTATTACAAGGAGTTTATGTTTACACCTGTGAAATCAAAACTACCAGAAACCAACGTTTAGAATTTTCAGGTGACTTAACCTTACTGCGATGATTTTAAGGAGAAAATTTATCTAAAAAAGCCTTGACAAAAATTAAATTTTGTCAAGGCTTTCTATCTTATTCTAAAAGGGAGAAAATTAAGCTGACTCTTCTACCTCAGTCTCATCCACAATTTTCGCTTCAGGATTATTCTCATCATCCACCGCATCCAATTCTACTCTCAAATTATCAATAATAAAATCTTGACGTTCAGGTGTATTTTTGCCCATGTAATAAGCCAAGATACCTTCGATACTCGTATCCTCTCCCATCAAAACAGGATCTAAACGAATGTCTTCACCAATAAAATCACCAAACTCATCTGGCGATATCTCTCCCAAACCTTTAAATCGAGTGATCTCCGCTTTCCCTCTTAATTTCTTAATCGCAGCTTTTCGTTCCTTATCTGTATAACAATAATAAGTGTGCTTTTTATCTCGAACTCGGAAAAGTGGTGTATCTAAAATATACAAATGTCCGCTTCGAACTAAGTCTGGAAAAAATTGTAAAAAGAAGGTCAATAACAATAACCGTATATGCATTCCGTCAACATCGGCATCCGTTGCAATGACTACTCGATTGTAACGAAGGTCATCCATGCTATCTTCAATATTCAAAGCATGTTGCAACAAGTTCAACTCCTCATTTTCATAAACCACTTTTTTGGACAAACCAAAACAGTTCAATGGTTTTCCACGCAAACTAAAAACCGCTTGTCGTTGCACATCTCTCGCTTTGGTAATCGAACCACTCGCTGAGTCTCCCTCGGTGATAAAAACTGTAGTCAAAAGTTTATCTTCTTCTTTTACACTTTTTTTAGTATCGTTAAAATGCAGCCGACAATCTCTTAACTTTTTATTGTGAACGTTCGCTTTTTTTGCTCGTTGGTTCGCGAGTTTTTTAATACCTGCTATTTCTTTTCTCTCTCTCTCTGATTGCTGAATTCGCTTCAACAATGCATCAGCTACATCTTTATTTTTATGTAAATAATTATCGAATTTTTCTCCAATAAAATCATTGATAAAACTTCGAACAGTCGGACCATCTGGAGCAATGTTTAACGAACCTAATTTTGTTTTGGTTTGAGATTCAAAAACTGGTTCTTCTACCCGAACACTTATTGCTGCTACAACCGAAGCTCGCACATCTTTTGCATCAAAACTTTTATTAAAATGTTTCCGAACCGCATTCACTATTGCTTCTCGAAATGCTGCTAGGTGCGTTCCACCTTGCGTCGTATTTTGACCATTGACGAAGGAATAATATTGCTCCCCATATTGTTGACCATGCGAAATCGCCACTTCAATATCATCGCCTTTTAAATGAACAATTGGATATCGCAACTCTTCCCCTCCTACTCTTTTGGTCAATAAATCCAATAATCCATTTTTGGAATAAAGGGTTTTTTTATTAAAATGAATTTTCAAACCTGCATTCAAAAATGCATAATTCCACAATTGCGCTTCAACAAATTCTGGTCTGAATTTATATTTTTTAAAAATAGATAAGTCTGGTTCAAACTCGATGAGTGTTCCATTTTCTTCTTTCGATTTACCAATTTTTGGATCTTTGGTCAACACTCCTCTTTCGAATTCTGCTAATTTAGTTTTCCCATCTCGAAAAGCTTGCACTCTAAATTTGTCTGATAATGCATTCACCGCTTTTGTTCCAACTCCGTTTAGACCAACAGATTTTTTAAAGGCTTTCGAATCATACTTTCCACCAGTATTAATTTTGGAAACACAATCCACCACTTTTCCCAAAGGAATTCCTCTACCAAAATCTCGAACGAAAACTCTTCCTTCCTCGATTTTTACATCCACATGTTTTCCATGTCCCATTACATATTCGTCAATCGAATTATCAAAAATCTCTTTGACCAAAATATAAATACCATCATCGGGTGCGGAACCATCACCTAATTTTCCAATGTACATCCCAGGACGTAAACGAATGTGTTCCTTCCAATCGAGGGATCTAATATTATCTTCGTTATAAACTACTTCTGCCATCTTTCGATTTTTATTTTTAGTATTTCTAGTTCTTTTTGCCACAAAAATAAAGGTTTTATTGATTTAAAAAATTAATTGTTGATTGAATTCTATCTCAAGACTATTTTTGTTTTTAAAATAAAAAACCTTCCGCTGCACAAAAGACAGCGGAAGGCATGTAGTTTTTCTCTAATAAGTCCGAGGAAATAAACACTCGGAGAATTTGTTAATCAGTAATTATGTGACCGTTTTATATTGTCTTTTTTTGAGTTTTATCAGAATCAATTTTTTGTTGATCTGAATCATCCGAATCGAAATCTGTATTTCGATGATCATTTTGAAGGATAGAAACGAAAAAATGCATAATTAGGATTTTTTAAGGATTAGTTTAAATATGGTTTTTTAATAGGAATAAAATTCATGCCTAATTCACAAGGTGACCTAAAATCATCTTGAATAGTTAACAAAACTTAGGCTGTTGCTCGATGAGACCATAATCCTAATGTCTCTCCTTCATTTTGAAAACTTTTCACCTCGTTGACCAATTCCATATTTACATTGTGTGTGAATTGAATATCTGATTTTCGATCATCCCAAATTTCTACTTTCATTTCACGAGCAAAGACTTTCGATAAATCTCCCATATTTTTAGCATATTTTTCACTTTTTCCTAAGGCCAAAAACAAATCAATAACTGCCATTCGAATAATTTCATATTTATCCAAATGCATTAATAGTTGGAGTAAATTTTTGCTTTTATAATTTTGTCCTACTTCATGCATTTTATCTTTTAATTCTTGCACAGAATATCCTAAAAGATTTGCTCGATATTTCCACCATTCGTAAGGTTTCCCTTGTGCTTGGTTATATTTATTTTGGTGTTGTTTTTCAACTGATTTTTGGCAAGAAATCATGCCCATCACTTTTGTTAATTCCAAAACGGCTAAAACTTGATCTTTTGTCAACATTTCCTCTTTTTCCTCCTTTTTACAAAGTGAAAGGAAGTATTTCGCTAACTCCGCTTTGACTAAACTATTAGAATTTAAAGTAATCAACTTCGCCAATTCAAGAGAAATATAATAGTCTTCTCTTTTTCCTTTGGAAGAACGCAAAGCATAGTCATGCATAATTTCAGGCCTTCGTACATCATCCTGAAAAGCATAAATATCAGACACCCATTTTTTAATATTACTATTGTATTTATGCAATGGTAAGTCTAATACATCATGTAAATTAGTCGCTGTGACTACTTGTGTTCCTTTTTTGCTTATTAAAATTTGAATATTCATTTTTAAAACTTTTTGTTATTAAAAAACGAAATTTCTAATCAAATAATTTCGATTACGTAACAAATATAAAGACACTTTTCCTAAATAACAACAATTTGTTGCTCTAATTTAAAATAATTTGTTTTAAAAGTGTTTTAATTATAGACTTTAAATAGAATAGACTCGAGATACTTCAGTTGAACACAACTGAAAAAAAAATTATTTATCATTATTTAGGTGATACGTTTTCATTCAAAGAAGTTTCTATAAAAGTTGATATTAACCTAGCAGTCTGTCTCAGTTACCCTATCAAAAGAGCAGACTGGTTTTTTAAAAACAAAAATTTATCTCCACCAAATGAAGACGATCTAGAAAATAGACATAAAATTAATAGTCTTCCTTGCCATTAAATCTGTTTAAAAAAAAATCACTCCATCCACTTTTTTAGGCTCGCCCAAGCAGAGGAATACATTTTTTCTTATATTCGCAACGTTTTTACCAAAATCAAACTCACACATACATGTTAAATTTAATCTTGTTCGGACCTCCAGGGTCAGGCAAAGGAACGCAAGCAGAAAAATTAGTTGATAAATACAATCTTTTACACATTTCCACAGGAGACCTTTTTCGATATAATATGAAAAATGATACTCCTCTCGGGATTGAAGCAAAAAGTTATATTGAAAAAGGAAATTTAGTTCCTGATTCCGTTACCATTAATATGCTAAAAGCGAAAGTGAATGAGAATCCAGATGTCAAAGGTTATATTTTTGATGGATTCCCTAGAACAATTGCTCAAGCAGAAGCGTTGGATAGTTTTCTAGCAGAAAAAGAATTATCTGTTTCAGGATTATTAGCTTTGGATGTTCCGGATGAAGAATTGATCAAGCGATTATTGGCACGAGGAAAAGATTCAGGACGAGCTGATGATCAAGATAAAAATATCATTGCCAATCGAATTGAAACTTATAATAATGAAACCGCTCCTGTTTTTGGTTATTACGAAAAACAAGAACGTGCGAATAAGGTAGACGGTGTTGGTTCTCTTGAGGATGTTTTTGAAAAACTTTGCGCAATGATCTTTTGGATGAAACGCTAAAAAAACACGGTTTTTTAATAAGTATTTCGAATGTCATTGTACTTTATGTACGATGACATTTTTTATTTTTACAAAATGAAAATCTATCTCGATTTTGACGGAACAGTTGTAGAACATCAATATCCTGATATTGGAATTTATAACAATGGTTGTTTTGAAGTTATTGCAAAATTGCAAAATGCTGGTCATCGTATCATTCTAAATACTTATCGAGCAAATTGCAATGACGGAACGCTGGAAGACGCCATAGCTTATTTAAATTTTTGGGCTATTGAAAATGACTTTATAATTATTAAAGATTTTGAGAAAATAAAATTAGAACCGCATCCTTGGGATTGGAATTTCTTCAAAAAAAATGATTTAATATTTATTGATGATATTTGCATGGGAATTCCGTTAAAACCTCCAACCAATGCTAAATATCCAATGGTTGATTGGAAAAAATTGAACGAGGAATTTGAGGAACAAGGAATTTATTAGAATTGAAAAAATAAACAATGGCAGAACAAAATTTCATAGACTTTGTAAGAATTTGTTGTCGAACAGGAAAAGGTGGTCCAGGATCAGCGCATTTCCGAAGAGATAAATTGACCGCAATGGGTGGCCCTGATGGTGGTGATGGAGGTCGAGGTGGACATATTATTTTGAGAGGAAATCGAAATATCTGGACTTTACTTCCGGTGCGATATCGAAAACACGTCATCGCTAAAGATGGTGGTAATGGTGCTGAAAGTCATCGAAGTGGCGCAGAAGGCGAAGACGTTTATATTGATGTTCCATTGGGAACGATTGCTAAAGATGTGGAAACTGGCGAGATTCATTTTGAAATTACGGATCATGGCGAGGAACGAATTTTAGCCAAAGGTGGTCGTGGTGGTTTAGGAAATTCACATTTTAAATCTGCAACTAATCAAGCGCCTCGATATGCTCAGCCAGGCGAAGAAGGTGTGGAAGAATGGAAAATTTTAGAGTTAAAAGTTTTGGCTGATGTAGGTTTGGTTGGTTTCCCGAATGCTGGAAAATCTACTTTGCTTTCCGTTGTGACTGCTGCGAAACCTAAAATTGCGAGTTACGCTTTTACTACTTTGACACCTAACTTGGGGATTGTAAAATATCGAGATCACCGTTCATTTATTATTGCTGATATTCCTGGAATTATTGAAAAGGCACATGAGGGAAAAGGAATTGGTCATCGATTTTTGCGACATATTGAGCGGAATGCAATTTTGCTTTTTATGGTACCTGCCGATACGGATAGCATTAATAAGGAATATGAAATCTTACTCAATGAGTTGAAAATGTTTAATCCTGAATTGTTGGATAAACCTCGATTATTGGCAATTACAAAAAGTGATTTGATTGATGATGAGTTGAAAGAAATGTTGCAACCTGAATTGCCAGAAGGAATTGAAACGGTATTTATTTCATCGGTAGCAAATATCGGATTGGAGGAATTGAAGGATAAATTGTGGGCAGCGATGAATGTAGAAGAGGAGAAATAAAATTTCCAAAAAAACAAATGACTAGGGCTGTTAGCACTTCGAGTGCTAACAGCCCTTCTTATTTTTAAGTAAAAAATAAAGTTAAATTAAAACTACTTACCTTAAAGAGTCGTTTAGAATCTAGAACTAAAATGTAAAAAAATGACTCGATTAATATTTACACTCCTTATTGGAATCGTTGCGATGACTTCTTGCAAAAAAGATCCGGTGGATCGCCCACAAGTCTGTCTCAAAATTCAACATCATCAAGCTTTAATGCCGAATACTAAAGTTTATTTTAAATATAATGATTCCGTTTTTCCAGGTTACGACTTGGATCAACTGGATATATTCGATGCTAATTTCCAAGTGGATGAAACGGGGGAAGGATGTTTTGAAGGTTTGCCATTAGGAACACATTGGTTGGTGGCGCATGGTCGAGATGAAGAATGGGGAGATGATGGACAACCGATTCGAGGGAGTATTCGGATTAATTTGACAGAGATGAGGTTTCAGTTGGATACGATTATTTATGTGCAGGAGTATTGATTTTTTTTAGAAAAACCCAACCACAAGCAACACTTACCCAAGTCATAATTCCATCAAAAATAAAATTGTCAACATAACATCCATGATGTAAATGATCAACTTGGAATTGATAATAATAAGTTCTTGGAAAACCAATTTCAAAATTCGGTCCATTCACCGTCCAAAAATAAGTTCCAACACTTAATATTATTCCTAAAAATATTGCTGCAAAAAACGTAATTAAAATATCAAAAAATAACTGCTTCCTTTTCATGTTTTCTTTTTTTCAAAAATAATATTTCTTACTTTTAGAATACTCTTGCTCGAGTATTCGGAAGCAAGCATTTATTATTTGAAAATATAGCTATGAAAAAAACAATCATCTTCCTTCTCATTTTTTCCTTACTACACCATTTTGCTTTTTCCCAAACGGAAGAGAAACTAGACATTGAAAAAGATTCATCGAAAGTCAACAATGATGTAGAACCTACAGAAGAAAAAATTTTCAAAGTAGTTGAGAGTATGCTAATTTTCCCTGGATGTAAAGATCAAGGGAAAACAAGAGAAGATTTCGCAGAATGTACAAAAGCTAAAGTCCAAAAATTAATCAAGGAAAATCTACAATACCCAGCAGTAGCAAAAAAACATAAAATCGAAGGAAGAGTGATTGCTAAATGTGCAATTGAAAAAGATGGTTCACTTGGGAAAATAGAAATATTGAGGGACATCGGTGGAGGATGTGGAAAAGAAGCAGCGAGATTGATGCAGCTTATTAGAGAATTGGGAAAATGGGAATGGGACAAACCACGAAGGTATTCGCAAAAATTATATTTAACCGTTCCAATTGAATTTAAATTAGATACTCTTTCCTTAGAAGAAGATTTAGAACAATATTATTACGAAGAAATAGAGGCTGATTTTTTGGATACTTTTCCAGCAGTAAAAAAAGTCGAAGAACTACCTGAGGAGGAAATGATATTCAAAGTGGTGGAAGATATCCCTGCTCACCCAGAGTGCAAGCACTTAAAAGATTCACTTAAAGAGATGAAGTATTGTACGGAACAAAAAATATTAGCATTTATTTATTCCAAATTTCAATATCCTCCCGAAGCCATTGCAAACAAAATAGAAGGAGAAGTATTACTTAAATTTCACGTTGACAGACAAGGACATGTTTCAAAAGTTAAGATTTTAAAAGATCTAGATAATGGATGTGGCGAGGAAGCTAAAAGGGCACTTTTACTGATGAATAAAGAAAAACCATGGAGGCGTACTTCTGCTAGAGGTAAAGTTGTAAAAGTTCAATTTATTATGCCTGTTGTTTTTAAATTGGACTCAAAATATGGACAAAAAAATTAGAATCATGAAAAAAATATTCGTCATTGTTTTTTTTGCTTTTTTATTTCATGGTTTTTCTTTTTGTCAAACTCAAGAAGAACTAGATTTAGAAATGGAAGAAGAGTTAAACGAAGACAGAATTAGAGTAGCCCTCGAAGAAGAAAAAATATTTAAGGTTGTAAAACACATGCATCGCTTCCCAGGATGCGATGGCCAAGGAAAATCAAGAAAAGAACTAAAGGAATGCTCAGAACATAAAATGCAAGAATTTATTTCTAGCCATATAAAATATCCAGCAAAGGCGAGAGAAAATATGACCCAAGGAATTGTTATGATTGAATTTGTGATAAAAGGAAGGGGAAAAGTTAAAGACATTAAATTACTAAATGATATAGGAAATGGATGCGGGCAAGAAGCTATTCGTGTAATTGAGCTAATGAATAAACTCAAAATAAGATGGACACCAGGTTGTTCAAGATGTCGTCCTTTTACTACAAAATTTACGATTCCTATTTCATTTCAATTAAACAAAAAATAGAGCATGAAAAAAATAATCACATTTCTCTTTCTTTCTTTTTTAGTTCAAGGTTTTACTTTTTGTCAGATAGATTCCTCCAATGCAATCGTAAGTATCTACCCTCATTTCCCTAGCTGTAAAAATACAAAAACAACAAATGCCGATTTTTTAAAATGCACAGATAATGCATTTTTAAATTTTCTAACTGAGAATATTGAATATCCCGAAGAAGCTTTAAAAAATAAAAAAGAAGGTGAGGTGAAAATCAACTTTGTAATCAATGATGATGGAACTTTACGTTACGCTCGAAAAGCTAACAATTGGAGAAACCCCAAACCAATAGCTGACTCTTTTCTTCTAAAAGAAGTGCTTCGAGTTATAAATAAAATGCCACAATGGATTATCAATAAATCAATCTTTAATCCGATGTATCCTTCATTTGATGTTTATGTTGATTTTAATGCGGGAAAGATTTCCATAGAAACTAAACGAAATTTTGGATACATCCGACCTATAGAAGAATTCAAATTGGAAGCTGAAGAATATGAAAACAACAAAGCTGAAAGAAGAAAAAAGAGGGAAGAGTTTTTTAAGAAACAAGAAGAAATGTTAGCACTAGATTCCACTTATGAAATGGAAAAATATTTTGTTGCTCCCCCTCCTGAGTTTCCTCGATTGCTCGGATGTGAAGGACAAGGCAAAAATATGTTTGAGTTAAAAGAATGTTCTGATCAAGAATTTAAAAAATTCATTTATAGCAATATAAAATATCCAAAAAAGGCTCGTGAAAATAATAAGGAAGGAATCGTAATTGCTCAATTTATCTTTGACAACGGGACTATTCGGCATATTGAAATTATTCAAGACATTGGAGATGGCCTTGGAGAAGAAGTACAGCGAGTAATTAATCTAATGGCTAATAATAAAAAATGGACACCTGGCAGATCAAGAGGAAAACCAACAATAGCTAGATTCACACTTCCCGTTCGTTTTCACTTACAATCTTTTGAGGAATATCGTGCAGAACAAAAAGGACTGAAAAAAAGAAAAAAAATACAAGAGTCAGAAAAATCAGAATATCTAATTCATGTCAAAGCCCTTTCTACAACAACAGTCAAAAAAATTAAAGAATTAAAAAACATGCCCCGTTTCCCTGGATGCGAAGGGCAAGGCAAAAATATATTCGAACTAAAAGAATGTTCTGAAAATGAAATGCTAAAATTCATTTATCGAAATCTCCGATACCCAGAAAAAGCAAGAAAAGAAGGAACAGAAGGGAGGGTAATTGCACAATTTACAGTTGACTATGTTGGCAGAGTTGGTAATGTAAAAATTCTACGAGACATAGGAAATGGGTGTGGAGAAGAAGTCGAAAGGTTAATTTTACTGATGAATAATATGGGACAAAAATGGGTTCCTAGCTCATCAACAGGAAAACCTGTAAAGATAACCTATACTTTACCCGTTTCTTTTCGCTTACCAAGTCTACCTCAAACAACGGAAAAATTAGAATCAATTAAAGATTCTCTAAAACTAGAGGAACCAAAAGAAGAAAAGATTTTCAAAGTCGTCGAAGATATGCCTCGCTTCCCAGGCTGTGAGGGAAGAGGAAAATCAAAAAAAGAATTAAAAGAATGTTCTGATGCTGAAATGCTAAAATTCATTTATAGCAACATTAAATACCCAGAGCAAGCAAGGAAAAACAAAACAGAAGGAAGAGTAATTGCTAGATTTATAATTGAAAGTGACCTCACAATTGGAAATGTCGAAATCCTAAATGACATTGGTGATGGATGTGGAGAAGAAGTAATTAGGTTGATACACCTTATGAGAGAAAAGGGAAAATGGACTTCAGGCAAATCAAGAGGAAAATCACCCAGAATATATTTTACAATTCCTGTTAGCTTTAAATTGTAAAGCTCCGCTCAAAAAAAAATAAAAACTCCTATCTTCGCCCCTCAATCAATCAAATCAAAAAATGACAAATCAAAAAATAGAATCCCTCCTTTCCGAGCTTTTCGAAGAATGGGCAGGCGTACCTCCAACTTTAATTTTACCACTTGCACCATCTGCTTCAACACGCATTTATTATCGCTTGTCGAATGGCGATAAAGTAGCGGTCGGCGCATTCAATGCAGACCGAAAAGAGAACGCCGCGTTCCTTTCTTTTTCCAAACATTTTAAACATAAGGCATTGCCCGTTCCTGAAATTTATGTCGAGCGATTGGACGAGAATGTTTATTTGCAAGAAGATTTGGGTGCGACTACTCTGTACAGTTACTTGTTGCAGAAGGGAGATTTGTTTCCTGATTATTTGATTCAGATTTATAAAAAAGTGGTTGAGCAATTAGCGCATTTACAAATTGAAGGTGGTGCAGAAATAGACTATTCCGTTTGTTATCCACGCGAGCGTTTTGACAAACAAAGTATGCTTTGGGATTTCAATACGTTCAAATATTATTTTTTAAAATTAGCAAAGATTCCTTTCGACGAACAAGCATTGGAAGAAGATATGCATCGCTTTGCAGATTATCTTTTGCAAACGGATTGTGAAAATTTTATGTTCCGAGATTTCCAAACTCGAAATATTATGATAAAAAATGGTAATCCATATTTCATTGATTATCAAGGTGGTAGAAAAGGTGCATTGCAATATGACTTGGCTTCCCTACTCTACCAATCAAAGGCAAATATTCCACAAGACATTCGAGATGAATTGTTAAATCACTATCTCGATACTGCGGAAAAACTCACAACTATCAATCGAGAGAAATTCAAACAATACTTTTACGGATACGTTTTGATGCGAAATATTCAGACTTTTGGGACGTATGGTTTTCGAGGCTTGTACGAGCGAAAAGAGTATTTTATCAAAAGTATTCCCTTCGCAATTCGGAATGTAAAATGGGTTTTAGAAAATGCTAAACCACCAATCGAAATTCCTGAATTAGAAAAAGCATTGTACTCAGTTGTCAACACAAAAGCCTTCGAACCTTTTGATAAAATTAAAGGTTCATCGAGTTTGCTCACCGTTGGCGTTCGAAGTTTTTCTTATAAAAAAGGTATTCCTGCGGACGACTCCGGACATGGAGAGGGTTTTATTTTTGACTGCCGATTTATTCATAACCCTGGTCGGTATGAACCTTATAAAAAACTCACGGGTCGAGATGAATCGGTGATTAATTTTTTGCAGCATCATAGCGACATTGGAGATTTTTTAAATGAAACTTATCGCATCGTGGACAAGGCGGTGGAGAATTATATTGAACGGAGTTTTACTAATTTGAATGTTAATTTTGGATGTACAGGTGGACAGCATCGGTCTGTTTATTCGGCGGATACGATGGCGAAACATCTAGAAGAGAAATATGGAGTGAAGGTGATTTTGGAGCATGTGGAGCAGGAAAGGAAGAATTGGAAAAATTAGGTTTTTTTTTGACGCTGACTTTTCATGACCATTATGGTTTCTTATGTTTTTCTTACTACATAAGAGTTTCCAAAGGAAAATAAAACATAAATAATTATAAAAAGTCAGCGTCAAAAAAATCACACAAATAATTCCTTCATCAAATCATTAAAATCTCCAGCCTCTTTAAACTGATGATCACGATATGTCGTTGTAGAAAATTTCAAATCTACAATCTTATCATTTTTCAAAAGCATCTCTATCTTGATATTCCCAAACGCTTGACCTGCTTTTTGACCAGCCACTTTTAACTTCAACGAAGGTTTTAAATAATGTCGATGAATGGTTTCTACAAAATCATTTTTAGGATAAGTTCGAGTATCTGACACATAAATCCGATAAGGTAATTCCTTCACTCTTTCTTTCAAATAATCAAATAAAAAGGTGATCTCCTTCAACCGATATTCCATATTGGAAAAATGAATTACAAACCCTTTCTGTGAAGTAGAATTCAAAAAATTAATGGAGCTATCAATATTTTTAGGAGAAGTGAGGTAAGTGAAATATTCATTTTTAAGCCAATCAATTAAACGACGAGCGGCGAGTGAATTTTTCCATTGTTCGTAATCTGCTAGCTCTTCCTCCGAACGTTCGATGACTTCATGAATCGTCGGATGAATCGAAGAACTTGCTTCCGCCGTAGAGAATACGTTTTTTATTTTTTTCCAAAATTCAGACATTCCTTATTTCCTTTTTTAATAAAATAGAAAAAGAAGAAAAAAGTTTAGTAGCCAGAATCTTTCTCATCTGCATTATCTGGAATATCATAAACATTTGGATTGCTCTCTTCTTTCTCGATGCTTTGCGTTTTTACTTTATCCATCATATCCATCGTGTTATTCCATAATTGTCTGAAGAGCGGAGTTATTTTTCCCAAAACGACCATCGCATGATCTGGTAAAACTTCCAATTGTTCATAAGTGATTGATTCGTTTTTTGTTTTAGGTTCAATCATTCTTGCCTCATTTCCAAAACGAACTAAGAAACTAAAAAACACGACCAATACACCACTCAATAATATTCCACCGAACAATTGATTTACAGTATTGACATTTCCAGCTTTCAAAATATTTTCCAAACCACGAGCAATCATTCTAATCAAAAACATCGCTAAAACAAAAGATAAAAATAGCCCTGCAATGTAGTACAATGCCGAATCATCATTAAAGGTGGTTTGTAGAAACTTGGTCATCCCATCGGAGAAAGTGATGGCGACGATTACTCCAAAAAAATAGGAAAAAACAGTAAATACTGTTGATATAATTCCTCTAGAAAAGCCTAGCCAAAAGCCTGTGGCAGCAAAAATAAAAAACATTAAATCGATTACCATAGTGTAGTTGCTGTTTTTAAGACACAGTCATTCTGTGAATCTTTAGTTCAATTAATGATGGAACTCAATAGTAATATTGATGACTTAAGATTCAAATTTTGTAATGACTTAACTTATGCTTTCTAATTCATAAGTAACTCAAAATTAAGCATTTATGAATAAACATGTCTATTTTTTAGACGAACGGAACTTATATTTAGATACTATTTTTTTGGAAATAACTTACCTAATAATACAATTACAAAGCAAACAACTAAAACTACTATCGAACTTTCGAATCCAAATAACCATTCACTCGAAATAATTTTATAGTAAAAACCAAGTAATAACAATACTCCTACAAGAATAGAAGCAATGCCAAATTTTGGATTAACTCCGCCGCCTCGCAATACCATCAACGTCAATGGAAATAAAATGGCTAATCCACTAAAGGCTAATTTCCCCATATCAAAAATCGTTGCAAAGGGTTGTGCTGCAATTGCTAAACCGATAAATGCTAAAATCACTACCCATATTCTTCCGATAAAAACTTGCTGCTTCAAATCTATTTTTTTTCGAAAAGGTAAAATAAAATCTCGCGTCACCATCGTACTCAATGCCAATAATTGAGAATCTAATGTAGACATAAAAGCTGCCAATGCTCCTGTCATCACTAGAGCTGCAAACCAATCTGAACTATGCTCTACTAACATTTTTGGTAAAATTTGATCTGTTTCTTTTTTCATCAAATCTGGTTCGAGACTCATCAAATCAGGAAAAGTCAGATGTCCTAACACTCCAATAATTACTGGAAAGATGGAAATAAAAAGAGGAATTAATCCATAGAGTAAAGCTGATTTTTTCAACGTGGGTAAATCTTTTGCAATATAAAATCGCATAAAAATTTGGGGAAACATTGGAATACAAAACATCCAAAAGACCAACATGCTAAACCATTTTTGAGGAGGATAGGCATTGCCCATTCCTTCTCTCGAAAATAATTCTGGTTGCATTTCAAAAACTTTTTCGTTCGCCAAAGTTAGCCCTCCCAAACTATTACTAATAACCACAACCGCTGCGAGCATTAAAATAATTGCAAGCATCCCCTGCTTTAAATCTGTCTTCGCTACACTCTTCATACCGCCAATCCAAACATAAGCAATCGTAAAAAATGTCAAAAATGTAGCTCCCCAAAAATAAGGAACTTGTCCCTGCGTAATCGCTTCTAAAATATACCCAGAGCCAATAATTTGCAAAGCCAAATAAGGGAAAGTAAACACTAACATAATGCTAGAATACAAATAACCTAGCATCGCACTTCCTGTTTGATCTCGAATTAATTCTGCAGGAGTGATGTACCCTTTTTCTTTTCCGAGTCGCCAAATCTTAGTGCCCAAAAGAAAAAATGACAAGCAAGCAAAACCTGTCCCAAATGCCATCACGACATAATGCGAATAGCCAATTCGATAACCTGCTCCTGCAAATCCTAAAAAATAAAATGCACTAAAATTAGTTGCTAAAATGGTAAAAAATAAAGCCAATGTTCCTAAATTTCGATTGGCTAAAAAATATCCTTCGGGGGTGGTTGCATCTTGTTTTGCTCCTCGAAGGCTTCCTAAAAAAACGATGGCAATATAGCCGATAAGAATTGCATAGATCATTTATGTTAGATTTTAATTTATCTTCTTTGAAAAAAATGTGTTCTTAGTTCACTTAATCTATTTCCAATATTTCTTTGAAAAAAAATAAAATACAACGATAAATAAAAAATGCATCAACATAAACCAACTTAACCAAATGGGAAAACCTAAGAACGAAGTTCCATCTTCCCAAGTGATAAATAAATAATCTTGCGTTAAAAATAATACGAAGAGAAAGGCTCCTGCCCAAAGAAAACCATTTTTATTTTTCATGAATGATTCGTTTTTGTTTCATTCAATAAATATATCCAAAATTGTTTTTAATTTCATTAAAACTATACTTTATCAACAATGTAATTACATTGTTACAAATAAAAAAGGATTATTCATTTAACTGAATAATCCTTTTTTTTAAAATTGAAAATCTAATATTTTCTAAGCACTAACCTTTTTATTTTTTGCTTTACTTTTTGCAGCTTCTTTAAAATATTTCATCGGCACCCACAACATTCCAAAACATTCGCCATGCTCTTTTCCAAGATGTTTATGATGTACTTTATGTCCTTTTCTTAAGCCTTTAAAGTAAGCACTATCTGTATTCCTAAAAATCTTAAATCGCTGGTGAATAAAAATATCATGGACAAAAAAGTAAGCTGCCCCATATGCCATAATCCCAAATCCTATCCACAATCTTAGATCAAAACCTTCTGCTTCGAAACCAAAATAAATTAATGCAATACTTGGCGTCGCAAAAATTACAAAGAACAAATCGTTCTTCTCGAAGACGTGTGGATATTTCGGTTCATGATGGTCTGCGTGGAGATACCAAAGGAATCCGTGCATGACGTATTTGTGGGTAAGCCAGGTGATACCTTCCATCACTAAGAAGGTTGCTATTAATATTATGAAGCCTATGAGTATCATTTTTATTTATTTTTTAAAAGTCGCTACGCTCTACTTACGGTCAGTTAAAGCAGACCTCCACGTTACAGTAAATTCAACTGCAATTTTAAGAAACATCTGCAAGTCAACCAAAGTTTTCGAGGATTAGAAATTCGAATTCTTTCGTGCATGATTCTCTGTGGAGTTAGCATGGTTATTTTTTGAAACAACGCGATGTAATATCGGTATGCTGCATAAACTCCTAAGCGAGAACTTTTTGGTAATTGTTTGATTCCAACTAAAGCTGCATCAAAGTCAGCTAAAATATCTTTTTCGATTTCTATCTTTTGATTTTGGTTAAAGTTTTCAAAGTTAACTCCTGGAAAATAGGTCCGTCCCATCACATCAAAATCAGCTTGAATATCTCGAAGGAAATTTACTTTTTGAAATGCTGCACCCAATCGCATGGCAGATGGTTTGAGGTGTTCATATTGTTTCTCATCTCCATCCGTAAAAACTCGAAGACACATTAATCCAACTACTTCTGCAGAACCCAAAATATATTGTTCATAGGAAGCATTGTCATGAAAATTTTGATGCAAATCCATTTCCATCGAATCCAAAAAAGTATCAATCAATTCTTGTTCAATGTTATAGTGATTCACTACTTCTTGAAAACTATTGAGAATTGGATTTAAACTAATTTTTTCATCAATCGCTTGATAGGTTTGTTCTCTAAATTCCTTCAACATTTTAGCCTTGTCGAAGTCATGAAAACTATCTACGATTTCATCCGCTAATCTTACAAAACCATAAATTGAATAAATAGGTGAATGAATTTCTTTACCTAGCATCATGATGCCCATAGAAAAACTTGTACTATAAAGTCGCGTGGTCGATTTGCTGACTTTGCGAGACAGGGTGTCATATAATTCTTTCATAATCAGTTAAATGCTTGTTTGTTGATACGTACGAAAAAAATTTACCTTCGGATTTTTTAAGAAATTTTGAATTCGAATTTGTTATTAAAATAATTATATAGGAATTTTATTTAAGTCATCTTGTACATTCTTCACATAATCTTTTTTCAAATCGAAAACTTGTTGACCGACCAAATCCGCTGCAACCATTCCTGAAATTAAAGATGGAGGAACACCTGGCCCCGGTGTAGTCAACTGTCCAGCATAATATAAATTATCTACCTTTTTACTTTTCATCTTTGGTTTAAAAATCGCAGTTTGGAATAAAGTATTGGCTAACCCGTATGCATTTCCTTTGAAAGAATGATAATCTTTTTTGAAATCCTTTACGGAATAACTTTTCTGATAAACGATGTGCTCGCGAATATTCGTCCCCGTAGTTTTTTCCAATCGAGTCATCACTTTATCAAAATATACTTGACGCAAATCTTCGTTATCTTCTAAATCTACTGCAATCGGAATAAGAATAAATAAATTTTCATTTCCAATCGGCGCAACAGAATCATCTGTTTTCGAAGGACAGCACACATAAAAAAGTGGGTCATCCGGGTAAGATGGATTTTTATAAATCGCTTTTGCATGCGCGTCAAAATCTGTATCGAAAAATAAATTATGGTGATTGAGTTTTGGAATTGTTTTGTTAACTCCTAAATAAAAAATCATTGACGAAGGAGCTAAGTGTCTCTTGTCCCAATATTTTGGAGTGTATTGTTGATGTTCTTTTTCCAATAAAAATTGATCAACGTGATGATAATCCGCTGAAGCAATTGTTACGTCTGCTCGGAATTCTTCACCTTTGATTTGAATACCTTTTGCTTTTTTATTTTCGACAATAATTTTTTCAACTTCAGCATCCGTTTGAAATTTCACGCCTTGTTCGAGAGCGACAGATTCCATTGCTTTGACAATTTCATGCATTCCTCCCATCGGATACCAAGTTCCATCAGTCAAGGCGGAGTAATTCATCAAGCTGTACAAAGCTGGGGTATCTTGTGGCATTGCGCCCAAAAACAAAATGGGAAACTCCATTAACTTTCGTAAAAATGGATGCTTGAAATATTTCGCTACATATTTATCAAATGGCTTGAAGACATCTAATTTGAGTGAAGCCAAAGCTAAACGAGGATCGAGAATTTCAGTAAATGAAATATTAGGTCGATACACTAAATCCTTGACACCTACTTCATATTTGTATTCTCCTTCTTTGAGAAATTTTTTGAGCTTGTCCGCACTTCCTTTTTCTAAATTTTCAAACATTTCGTAAATGCCCGAAAGTTCAGCAGGAACATCCATCCGTTGATCATTTTCAAAAAAGATAGTAAAGCCTGGATCTAATTTTTTTAACTCATAATAATCAGAAGCCTGTTTTCCAAAACGATTAAAAAAGTTTTCAAAAACATCAGGCATCCAATACCAACTTGGCCCCATATCAAAGGTGAATCCCTGTTCATGAAACTGTCTTGCTCGTCCACCAATTGTTTGGTTTTTTTCAAAAACAGTTACATCTATTCCTTTTTGAGCTAAACTAGCTGCGGTAGCTAAGCCTGCAAATCCAGAACCTATAATCTGTGCGGTTGATTTCTTCATATTTGATAGAACAGAGTGACTTTAATTTTGTTTAACAAATCTACAAAAAGACTAAACAAAAATAAAGTAACTTTTTTATTAAATATTCTATTCAGAGTCATTCAAAATAAAATATATCTACTTAAGATTTAACTCAAGACATTTCCCAAAATATGCTTTTTGTTGGGAAATCAAAAAAAAATAGAGACAAGGAATCCCTTGTCTCTACTAAATAACATTATTAACTACTATATTTTTAAGCCTTCATTTTTTCAATCTTTTCCCAAGCTTTAACTAAGTCTACATTGATCGCACTTTTCCATTTCCTCTTCGGATTATTTTTGATCACGTTCAACAATTCTAATTGTCGAGGTGATAAATATTCATCAGGCGATTGGCCATTTCCGATTTTCACATTAACTTTTGTTGCTTGGAACTGCGTCATCGGAACGTATCTATAGATTGACTTTGACAAATAATATTTAGGCTCTTTATCTAATCGAAATCTTGATTTTTTTGAGGCTCCATTTTTACCTACTACTTTTTGTGCCTCAGAAGTTTGTTGCTGATTTTCTGTGTAAACATGACTCGCGCAACTTGCTTGTTTTGCTTCTTCCACTAAATTTCCATAGGAGATCAAAACTGGATTATATTTTACCTCCACCACTTCTTGTTCATTCATAAACCCAGGTTGAGTTTCCAAAACACCACCAACACTTCCTAATTTTTTTTCACCTGTCCAAAAACAATACATC
The DNA here is from genome assembly GCA_937981555.1 of uncultured Saprospiraceae bacterium. Taxonomy (GTDB): domain Bacteria; phylum Bacteroidota; class Bacteroidia; order Chitinophagales; family Saprospiraceae; genus CAJQQY01. Next base: position 33,184 of record CALJOK010000030.1, on the reverse strand, counting down.
GAAAAAGTAGCTGTTTCCGTTCCGCTTACTTCTGCTTCCAAACTTTGCTTTAACAAATTCAGATACGTCGGAATTTCTTTTTCTTCTTTTTGTAAAGCGAAAACCATTGCATGAACGATTCCTAAAGCGGAGTAATTTCCACTTACTCGATTGACAATATTTTTCTTTTCCGCATCAACAATTCTGACTACAGGATTATTCCAAGAAGGTTCGTTGTACATTTTTAAAACGGCTGCGTCTTTTCCTTTTTTATTATTAAAAATGGCAACGGGTACAAAAAGTGTTTCGATCGCTTCTACTATTTGAGGATGACTCAAGACATTATTTCCGTAGTTTCTGCAAGTGGAACAACCTGGCACTTCTTGAAAAAGTAAAAATACTGGTTTGTTTTCAATCTTAGATTTGGCTAGTCCTTTTTCAAAATCTCTTTCCCAAATGACTTTCCCGAGTTCCTCGTGATTACCATTTTCCATTTTTGTAAATGTCTTACCTTGTTGGCTATCATTCGATTTAAAAGCAAACAAAAAGAATATGCTTCCTAACAAAAACAATGAGCCAATTTTTATTTTTGATAAATTCATAATGGATATTTTGTTACGTGGTGATCTGCTTTAGCAGACCGTACAGAAAATAAAAACTAGAAGGAAAATCGCTCCGCTCTTTTTCTTTACGGTCAACTAAAGCAGACCACCACGTGTTATTTGTACTTTGGTTTTAATATATCTTTGAATGTCTTCATCACCTTTTCTACTTTTGGGCGACTCACATTATACACATAACTTTGCCGTGGATTGATCTCGTAAAAATTTTGGTGATACTCTTCTGCTACCCAAAATTCTTCAAACGTTTTCACTTGCGTAACAATCTTTCCGCCGAAAGTCGATTCATTCAATGCTTTAATTTTTGCATCAAGAATTTCTTTCTGTTTTTCATTTTGATAAAAAATAGCAGAACGATAAGATTCGCCAATATCATTTCCTTGTCGATTTAATTGAGTTGGATTATGTGCTACAAAAAACACATCCAATAACTTGTCAAAAGTAATGACAGCTGGATCAAAGTAAATTTGAATCGCTTCAGCATGTCCCGTCGTTTCGCTACAAACTTCTTTGTAAGTAGGATGTTCAGTATGTCCACCTGAGTATCCGCTGATGACATCTACGACTCCATTAATTCTTTCGAAGGAAGCTTCTGTACACCAAAAACATCCGCCTGCAAAAGTGGCAACTGAATATTTTTCGTAGTCTTTGCCTTTGATATAATTTTCAATTTTCGGGTTTTTAGCTTTATCCATTTTAGGTGCTCCACCATTTTTTTGACTACAACTCATCGTTGCAAAAATGGAAAGGATCGAAATGATTATTAACTGTTTCATATTTATTAGATTTTTATTTAGTACAAAGATAAGTTGGAAGTATAACAGAAATATCACAAAAGGATTTAGTTTTCGTGATCTAGACTTAAGAGTTTGTTAAAATGTTTTTCCTTCGAGTTCGCTGATTTTGTTTATCCAACCTTGAGGTAATGCTGCTTTTTTCAGATTATGATAATCGTATGCGATGATAGAATTTTTATTGATCGCTACAATCCTTTGATGTCGATGACTAAACATATGACACTCCACAAAAAATCGGTCTGCTTTAATTTCCACCGTTTTTACACCAATCGAAATCGTATCAGGATAAGTGACTGGAAAAATATATTTGCAATCTTGCCATCCTAAAATAGCACCGATTTGTTCTGTAAATGAATTATCTAAACCCATTTTATCGAAGTAGGCAATTCGAGCAGATTCTCCCCATCGAATATATACGGAATTGTTGACGTGCTTGGCTGCGTCCATTTCGCCCCATTGCACAGGAAGTTCGATGACAGAAGAAAATTCTTTGAGTAATTCTTGCATTATTTTAATATTTCTGAGTGGAATTTATTTTGAAGAATATTATTTTTTTGAAAATATTTTTTGAGATTCATGTAGGCTTGAGTGGATACTTCGCAAGTTAATATTTCGCCATGCAAAGATTTAATAATGAGCTCCGCACTTTTAATATTTGTTTTTTCTAATTCTTCTAAAATATTTCCTTGGGTTAGTAATTTTTCAGAAATAGCTAAATCAATCGAAATGATTTCATCATAGGCGATCAATACTCCTTTTAAATATTGTGTTTTATTGATCCGAGCTAAAAGTCCATTTTTTAAATATTCAAAGTTAAGATGTGGAATATCATTTCCAGCCGTTTCTTCCACAAACTCGTCCACCTCTGACAAACCTGAAATGTATTTTATTTTAGGAGAACCTACTCCGCCCATTTTTATTTTTTCAAAAAGACCAAACTTCCCTCCGTATTTTCTAAGTAATTCCCAAGGGGCACTTCCTTGTGGTTCGAGATCGCAAACTTGCATGTTTTAATTTTTTTTGTAAAACAGCTGTAGTTTTAAAAAGTTGTAAGAAGAAGTCCTAGTGAAATAATTTTAGCAATCCTTCTCTGCTCGCTGTACAAATTCCGATCTCTGTAATTAGTCCCGTCACCAATCTTGCAGGCGTTACATCGAAAGCAAAATTAGCAGCTGGACTTTTTTCAGGAGTGAGTAATATTTTTTTTATTTCACCATCGTGTTTGCCTTGGATATATTTTACTTCCTCTGCTCCCCTCTCTTCAATTGGAATTTCAAATCCATTTCTCAAAGAAAAATCAATGCTACTAGAAGGTGCGCCAACATAAAAAGGAATGTTGTTATCTTTCGCAGCTAAGGCTTTTAGGTAGGTTCCGATTTTGTTGCAGACGTCTCCGTTGCGAGTAGTTCGATCAGTTCCGACGAGTACCAAATCCACTTTCCCATGTTGCATTAAATGTCCTCCAGCATTATCCGTGATGATCGTGTGAGGCACGCCATGCTCTTGCAATTCGAACGCAGTAATTCTTGCACCTTGATTTCGAGGGCGAGTTTCATCCACCCAAACATGAACTGGAATGCCTTTATCATGTGCAGCATAAATGGGTGCAGTCGCAGTTCCATAATCAATACAAGCCATCCAACCTGCATTACAATGAGTTAATATATTGACAACCTTTTTGTTTTTTGCAAATATTTCTTCGATCAAAGGCAGGCCAAATTCTCCAATTTTTTTGCAACGTTCAATACTTTCTTTTTTGATCAGTTCAGCATTTTCTAAAAGAATTGATGGGAGGATTTTATAGTTTTCAGAAACAAAACTTAATTGTTGATCGACAGCCCAAGCGAGATTGACGGCGGTTGGTCGTGCTGCTTTTAATTTGTCAGCGGACTCATAAATGTATTTTGTAAACTGCTGATTATCAACTGCTTCGAGTGCGGCGAAATACATCCCAAATGCTGCAGCAACTCCAATCAACGGAGCACCTCGAACATGCATCTCTCGAATAGCTCGCTCTACATCATCTACCGTTTCTAAATTTTCAATGACTAATTCATGTGGTAAAAAACGTTGGTCGATAATTTGTACAACTTGTTCGTCATCATCTTTTAACCAAATTGTGTGGAAGTTTTTTCCTTTAATTTTCATAAGGTAAAATTAAAAAAGGAGATGGAAAAAATGTATTAATTTTTGAAAAGATACTTTTGATTTTTTCACCGCTGAGTTACACGGAGTTTTTTTCATAAAAAAAAAGAACGCGTACCTACATTCGTAGGTACGCGCCGCATCCATCATTACTAAAAATATCTTTATTTAATTAGTCATTTTTTTTAATCCTTGAACAAGTGCATTTGACTCATTTTGAATCACTAAACATCCTCCCCAATCGCCATCGCACTCTTCATCAATCAATGTATCAAACTCGTCTTCACTATTAACAGTTACTACTGTTCCATTTTCTAGTGTCACATCAAATGGATAAATAACTTCTACATCTTCAGTTGAATTTGGATTAGCATCTTCCCATGCATCTACTAAATTATCTCCTTCAGTAATACTATTAATTTCAACTATTTCACCATCAGGAAATTGAATACTAATTGGCCAATTAATGGTAAAACAATCATTATCATCCTCCTCTGCACATATATCAAATAAATCTTCTAACTCGTCATCATTATTAATCGTCAAAGAAGAACCATCTGATTCTAACAATACATTTACGGGATAGACTAAAGTTGGATCATCATTAGAACTTGGGTTGGCATCATACCAGTTATCTATTACTGTAATTAATTCTTCATCAGTATTTACTTCTGTATTTGTCCCACCAGGAAGTACAACTGTAAATGGATAAACAAATGAGAAACATTCGTTCCAATCATCGTTGTCGCCATTGTAATCATCACAATCTTCGAAATCAGTAACTCCATTACAAATTGCTAAGCATGCATTCTCAAAAATTTCTCCATCAAAAGTGCAAACCGGTGTAAATAATTCCTCTAGTTCCTCATTAGTCAATCCTGATAAAATTGCTTCTAATTGAACAATGATCTCATCATCCGAAGCATTCCAATCAACATTATCAAAAATGGAAAAGCAATCGCAATAATCTGTACTGTCTGTAGTTATTCCTCCACTTGCTGCAAGGCTCATCATTTTAGTTGCATTATCAGAGGCAGTCACGTCTGAAGGTGTAGTTGGGTTAGATACTACTGGAGAAGGATCAATTACTTTATCTTTTTTGCAAGAGGTAAATAAATTGGTAAATAATAAAATGGCAAAAATAAAACTAGATACTCTCAATAAATTTTTCATGTAATTTGATTTTAAATTAGGTAATAAGGTTCCAGGTGAAGTCTATGCAAGACATCACAAGTTTTTTATTTTAGTAAAAAATGATTTGAAATTATTATTTCGAAAAGGCTTGTTGCCTAAATACAATCACTAGACAAACGTGGTTTTAATTTCCCCTATTGATCTTGATTCTTTTTTGAAAAAAATTAAAATCTAAAAGCATAATTGATGGAAGGAATAATTACTGGAAGAGGATTGGCTACCTCGCGATAACCTATTATCTCATATGTGTTATTGCTATAAATAGGTACTCGTTCATAGAAAAGAACATTCCTCTTAAAGTATAAATTATACACATTGAAACTTAATAAGTGGGTTCCTCTCTTTTTAACAAACGTAAAATCAACTTTTACATCAAGTCGATCATAATTAGGGTTTCTTTTTTGATTAAACTTTCCTAAATATTGAGGAAGAAGATATTCTGGTATCCCAGTCTCACCGGATATATCATTCAAAAGATCTGCATAAATCCTAGGTGTGCCAGTAAAGAAAGTCCATGTAAAACTTAAATTCATTCGTTTCCGCACTTTAAATATTCCACCTAATTTTAAGGAGTGTTTTCTATCATACTGAAATGGATAGGATTTACCTAAATTAAACTTAGAGAATTTTCGGTCAGATTTTGATAGAGTATAGTAAGCAAAAAGAAAACCTTTTTTTAAATCTTTCTCTAATGACAATTCAACCCCATAAGCTTTTCCTCTCCCTTTAATAAAGGTTGTATCAGAAATTGTTAATTCTTCAAATTCAAATAATGATTCTGTTAAAGCAATAAGATGGTTCATTTTTTTAAAAAAACCTTCTACCTTAAATTTGAACGATTGAGGTTTATAATATTGTAAACCAAGTGTTCCTTGCCAAGCTATTTGAGGTCGAATTTCTTGTACAGATGGAATCCATGTATCGAACGGAAGTCCCAATCCTGTACTAGTTAACAAATGTAATTTTTGATTAGTCCGAGATATGGAAGAACTTAAAGACCATCTATTACTGATAAAGTATTTACTCTGAATCCGAGGTTCAATAGAACCATACCATTTATTATCACTATTACTAAAAACCGAAATACGAAGTCCAACATTAGTTTTAAATGATTTTGAAATGGCTATTTCATCTTCTAAGTAAGTATCTAATTCTATAGCAGAAAAATCACTTTCCTCTCCAAAACTACGTCTCAATTCATTTAAGTCAGGATCATTCTCGGGATCATTTGGATTTTCAAATTGAACAAATTCATCAGTATTCCCTGAGCCAAATGAATGTCCAACTAAACTAGCACCAAATCGAACATAATGTTTAGGAGAGGGAATATAATCGAAATCAACTTTTACTCCAAGGTCAGTTATATGGTTCTCGAATTCTATAAAATTATAGTTATAGTTTATCAAAGTATCTGCCCCTGGTGATCCTTCATAATTTCTTTCGACATCAAGATTTGACAGCTCAAAATTAAACCTACTATAAGTCAACGTAGTATTAGAAAATAATTGATTATTAAATAAATGATTCCAACGAATAGCAAAGACATCATTCCCCCAATTAACTCTTGCATCTAGAGGATTCTCTACTCTTCCAGTTATTATTTCATTTGGTCCATCAAAAAATATTTGATTAGATTCTTGGTATGAAGAAAATTTAAAAATATCACGTCCACTATAATAACTTAAATACAGTTTGTCTTTTTCAGAAATGGAATAATGAAATTTGACGTTGAGGTCATAAAAATTTAACCTTGGTTCCACTTCGTCCTCTCCAGAAAGAGCAAGACCTATTTTGGTTAGCCCTGTAAGGGTAGAGAATCTGCTCGTTACTGCAAAACCAACTTTATCTTTTATGATAGGGCCTTCTATAGAAACTCTTGTACTCAAAAAACCAGGATTTAATTCTCCAGCAATTTTTTTTGTATTACCATCTTTCGTACGCACATCTAAAACAGATGAGATCCGTCCTCCATAACGAGCAGGAAAATCACCTTTATACAACCTTATACTCTTTACTGCATTATGATTATAAACTGAAAAAAGACCAAATAGATGACTTGGATTATAAATTATTACTCCATCCATCATAGTCAGGTTTTGGTCTATATTTCCTCCTCTTACAAACATTCCTCCCAATCCTTCTACCCCTGACTCTACTCCTGGCAAAAAATTAATTTGTTTCATTAGATCTCCTCCTCTTCCCAGAGTTGGCATCCGTTTAAGTTTTTCGATTGATTCATGATTCGTTTCAAAAATCGCTTCAGATTCATTAATTTTTTGATTAGCTAAGACAACTACTTCTGAAAGTTCAAGTGATGGTTTTAAGGAAATACTTTTACGCAGATCACCTTCCAGCATTATTTTTTCATTGACTTCATCACAACCTATATATCTAACACTTAATTCTGTTTCACCTTCAGGAAGAGTGATACTGTAAAATCCATATTCATTAGTCGTCGTTCCTTCTCGATGATTTGGACTATAAATAGTAACCGAAATTAATCGCTCTCCAGAAGTTTCATCTTCCACATAACCACTAATCGTATATAATTTTTTTTCTTTTGGTTTAGTAGACGTAACGATAATTTGTTGATCAATAGCTTCATACTTCACATTCGAATCGTCAAGTACTTTTGCTAAAATATTTTCGACGGTTTCATTTTTTACATTTACCGAAACACGCTTTTTTTTATTAAAAAAATCGCTACTGAAGGCTATATTGATTTTGGATTCAAGGCTTAATTGACGAAGGGCATTTTTGACGGGAAGACGATGGATGGAGAAATCTATCCGTTTTTCTAAAGGCGATTGCGCGTTTAAAGAAACAAATAAAAATAATGTTAGGATTGTAATGATGGTTTTTTTCATACAGGCCAAAATTCAAAAAAATCATTTAAAAAAAGGCAGATTTTTAGTTAAAAAATCTGCCTTTTTTATGATTGTAAGATACTTGACTATTTGATCTACTCAGATGTATTCTGGCAATCTCCTCCTTTCAAGCGATAAGTTCTTTCTCCTGACTCTACTAATTTCATTTTAAAAACGGAACTAATTCCTTTCAAAACTTCTGCTTCTTTGGCATCTGGAAAAAGACTTCCATATTTACATTTCAACAGATCTTGATTCTCTAAAATCACTTTGATACCAAAATGATTTTCAACATCTTCCAACACTTTTTCTAAAGGCAAATCATTAAATTCTAACATATTGTTTTGCCATGAAATTGAGTTTAAATTCTTGACTTCATAATTTAATTTCTTCCCAGTTTTACTATTGTAAATTCCTTTTTGATTGGCAGTTAATTCTATTGGTTTTAAATCATTCTTTTTTCCCAGAGAAACTCTTCCCGTTTTTACAACCACTTCTGTTCTAATTTCATCATCTATCGCACGAACTTCAAACGACGTTCCTAAAACTTTCACTTCCGCATCTCGAGTATCAATGATAAATGGTTTTGAAGGATTTTTTGTGATATCAAAAAATGCTTCTCCAGTCAAAGTAACTCTTCGTTCCTCGCCATTCATTGCATCTGGATAAGTCAATTTTGAATTTTCATTTAACCAAACTTTCGATCCATCAGCTAATGCTACTTCTTTCATTTCTCCTTCGAGCGTTTCCATTGCGAGCATCTCAGCTGTTGCTGGATTTTGATTAAAAATAAAAACCGCAGCAGCCAAAAGTAAAACCGCAGCAGCAACACTCAATGGTTTCCACCAAGATTTTTTTCGAATAGTCGGCATTGTTTTGACAATTGCCTCTTGTACGTTTCCTTTTTCATCAAGATCAATCCGGTCTTGCAATTGAGCAAATTCCGCATCCAAGTTAATTTCAAAATCTTTAGAAAAATTGGCGCTAAGTTGCCAAGTCTTTTCCAAAACATCTGCTTCTTTTTTGTTCGCCTCAGATTCACTCAACCAATTTTCCAATTGGTTTTGCTCTTCTTCGGAGAGGTCGCCAGAGAAGGATTTGTAAATTAAATCTATATAAAATTCTTTTTCCATTAGAAATATTAGTTCGTAAAAGTAGGAGAACGATATTTGAAGTTTCAATTATTGTTCTCCCCTTTTTGATTAGTTGATTTTAACTCAACACTTAGACAATCAAATATGGCTTTTCCCCTATTTGATTTTATATATTCTTAAAAAATTCCAAAAAATAAAAAAATAAATAATCCACCCGAAACATAGGGTTCCACCGCAGCTCTCAATATCTTGATTGCCTTGGTTAATTGATTCTCGACTGTCTTAGGTGAAATATCCAATTTTGCTGCAATTTCTTTCAATGGTAACTCCTCCATTCTTCGCATAACAAAAATCACTCGGCATCGATCTGGCAAACTTTCAATCGTCTCATTGATTACTTTTTGCAACTGAGAAGCTTCCAATTCTTCTTGCACTTTTGCTCGATCTGGCACATCAAAAGATTCGTCCGAATCTTCGAAATTCATGCGTTGTGCTTTGATATAATTGAGTGACTTGTTAATGACTGAACGTCGCAGATAGGCTTTTACATTCCTGATATTCAAGGAGTTACGTTTTTTCCATATTTCAAAAAAAACGTCTTGAGTCAAATCTCGGATCGTATTATCATCCTTTATATAAGCATAGGATGTCACCAATAAATATTTGTAATATCTATCAAATAGTGCTCGATAAGCTTTTTGATCATCTGCTTTGATAGCTTCTACAAGTTCTAAATCTGTTAACGAAGAGATGGATGGCATATTTAAGTTTTTCCTTTATTTGGAAGTACAAATATAATCAACTTTTTAAATCAAAATAACAATCAAAAAAGTACTTCTTTATTACTTTTTTGATTTTGATTTTAGTTGATATTTTGATTTAAAATTTATACCCTAAATCTGGTATTTTATTAAAAGGAGGTTTACGTTTTTAAAATTAAAGATTAGAAAGATATGTCGGCGAGTGAATTTGTTCTTTTAAATCATGAAAAAAACAACCCTAATGAAAAATCTAACACTATTATTTGCACTTGTTTTTTTTGCATCTTGTCAATCTCAGTTATCTAAAACTGATCCTTTCTTTGATGAAGGTATGCCTGTAAAATTTGTTCAAGCTGGGATTAATTTTTCCTCTTCTTCCGTTTCAGGTGATTGGTATTCTGAAATAAATGAGTTAAAAGAATTTGAAAATTATGAAGAAGAAAATGGAATTTTGTTAGGAAAAAAACATTCCGTAGGAACTTATTTCCATATAGAAAGTCCGCAGGAAAAAATAATTATTTTAGAAGAAATCAGACACTTACCAAACGGGGAAGCGAACTTCCGAAAATTAGATTTGGTAAAAATTAAATTAAAAAACAACCAATTCTTGACAACTAGTTTTTGCTCAAAAGAAGAGTATGACGATATTCCATTTTTAGCAATATTTGAAGGCAATGGCCAATCCACTCGTAGAAAAAATATCATCAAAGCATGGGAAATTCAATTAGATAATCTTCAATTGGAATCTATCTCTGTGAAAAATATCCAATGTCCAGATGAATTTTAAACGAAAAATTAGTTGAGTTGTTGAAATGAAATATTGATCAAAAATTCGGATTGCTTTTTAACGTTTTAAAACCTATTTTTCGATCCGATTTAATTTATTTTTTCAACTTAACTTATTCTTTCAAATGAGTGCAACACAAGAAATGCCTTACTTTATCAAACCTTCCATCAACTTAGAAAATGATAAAAAACGGGTTGCTTACGAACAAGCCCTTTTAGGAATTGACGCCAACTTGATGGGTGAATCTAATTTGATTCTCAAAATGGTAACCATCAATTGTATCTTAAAAACCTATTTACCATATTATTATTGGGTCGGTTTTTATATCGTCAATGATGGAAAATTAAGTGTTGGTCCTTATCAAGGAACTTTGGGATGTCTACATATTGATTTTTCGAAAGGAGTTTGTGGACGTGCGGCAAGGGAAGAAAAAACTCAAGTTGTTCAAGATGTTCATGCTCTGGATCAAGGAACAGCGCACATTGCTTGCGACCCTAATTCTCAATCTGAAATTGTTGTCCCTGTCTTTGATAAAAATAAGAATTTGATCGCTGTTTTTGATGTGGATAGTACCGTGAAAAATTCTTTTGATGATATTGATCAGGAATTTTTGGAGACTATTTTGGAAAAACATTTTCAAGTATAAGCATAATAAAAAGAAAACAACCAACCCTAATTAGAGTCAAATCCTCTATAAAATCATCATTTGAAATTATAAAAATAAAAATACGTGTGCCGTTCTCGGCAAAAAGGAACCGTTGCGTAAACCTTTATCAAAAAAATTCGATTTTTCCAAGTAGCGACAGTCCGAATCAGTATCTTTGAAATGATCTACAAAACACTATGCTATAACACTTATATATTTCAAAAACTGAATACACTATGTACTTGAATTGGTCAAAATTTAACATGCCGTACAGAGAGCGGTATATCAAAAACAAAGTCCCTGCAATCTCTGGAATTTATATGCTATATGTTCAGATGGAAAATGAAAAATGGGATTGCTTTTATGTAGGCAATAGCGAAAATTTACATGAGTCGATGGTCGCACATTTAGACGAAAAAAAGCATCCACAAATCAAAGAGAATATCACGGATTATGTCTGTGGATTTGAATATGCAGCTATTGATGATGCCGACGAAAGAATTGCAGCATGCAAATATCTTTTTGATAAATTAAAACCAGAATGCATGGAAGATCCAGGTGGAAAAGGAATACGAGTGAATATTGCAAAGAGCTGGTAATTTTTGATTTGATAAATTTTCAAACCTCATACATAAAAAAGAAGGGATAAAAATTCAACAGAATCTTTATCCCTTTTTTTTTGACAAATAACAATTACTCTTCTTCGCTAGAAGTAGCTACTTCTTTTCCTCCGTCGAGTTCATCTTGCCATTTTTTCAATTCATCCCATTTTCCAGCAGCAGCCATTCCAGCTTGCTTTGGCCAAGTTGATGGATTGTGAGATTTATAGCGACCACCTGCTTCAGCAAGGATAGTTTGTAATTTCTCTACAGCTGCATTTTCCAAAGCTGAAAAAGTGTTGATGCCAGCCGCATATAGAATTTCTTCAATCTTCGGACCGATACCTTCTACTGTTTTCAAATCATCTTTGGCAGTAAAGTCAGCAGCTTTGGCAGGTTCAGCAGGCGCTTCTTCTGTTTTTTCCTCAGTAGCTTCAGGAGCGTTGAAATTTTCAACCGCTTCATCAATTTTTTCGCTAACTACATGAGCAACCGCTTTAACTGTATCTACCATATCTTCGATAGTCTCTTCTATTTCGGTAGCAATTTTTTCAACAATAGATTCCTCTTGAGGAGCTTCCTTTTTGCCTTTTAACTTCTCAGCAGCTTCTTTCAATTTATCATCATCGCCTGCACGAGCAGCTTCATCTGCTTTGATTTTTGCTTTGATTTTTTGAGCAGCTTCTGCTTTGGCTTCTCGCACTTTATCTTGTTCGGCACGACGAGCATCCTTTTCAGTTTGAACTTCAATCCGTTTTTCTAACTCCGCTTTGGTCTGCAACATTTCGTTCAATTTTTCTTGTTTTGAACGAATCCGCTCTTTGACCATCATCATTTTAGCTTCTCGTAATTGAGCTTCCAATTGTCCACCACTCTGTCCAGCTTTTCTATCTTGAAAATCTAATTCTCGCTTATCACGATTAATCGATTGTTCCATTTTGCCCAAAGCAGCCATCAAACCATCGTACCTTCTTTTCAGTCTTTCAGAAGGAGTGGAATTACCAGTATTAGAATTAGAGTCTCCGCCGTATCTTTTATTTTTCACTTCTTTAAATAAACCATCTAATTGTTCCCAGATGGAAGATCGGTGATCTCGAGATAATCTAGTGTCTTTAAATTCTCGTTGCATTTTTTTCAAGTCTTCAAAAATGCCATTCAAATTCAATCCTTTTTCCAATCTCTCCTTAATTTCACCAAGACCTGTTTTGAACGTATTCATATGTTCTTCAGACTTTGATTGAAATTCTTTATCTAAAGATTTTCTCAATTCTTTCATTTTTCCAAACAACTCATTCGTGCTGTCTCTCAAGTCATTAGCATGCTCTCGGAACAGATTACGTTCCCGAACTTGTGTTTGAACTTTAGCCCAAAAAACTTTCAGTTCTTCCCATACATCTCCGCTGTAATTATTCAGCTGAGCAACTTTTTCTTTAATCTCTTGAAGTTCTGTTTGGTAGGTTTCATTTAATTTCGAAGATAAAACCATAAAGTGCCACTCCGTTTGAGCGCGCTGAACTAAGTCTCCTCGTTCTACTTTTAAATCTTCAGGTAAGAGACTTTCAGTAATAGAAAGTTCTTTTTCGGAATGAGTGAATCCTTCAGGGAAATCAATCTTGGTTCCATTACGCCACTCATTAAGCATTTTTTGAGAAAAATCCTCGGTAGCAATATTTTCGGGAAATGTCCATAAGTCAACTTTATTCTCTTGTGGTCGAAGTTGCAAGGCTATCAAAACCCTTTCATCTTGGGCATTTCTGCCCCAAAGTACTAATTTCGTCTTCATGTTACTGTAGATAAATGTTTACAAAAAATATACTGTAGTTATTAAATTTTATTCGGTTGACGATGGACGGCAAACGCTTGATGGTTTCCGTAATTAGTCTTGTAATAAAATCTATTTTAAAATCATAAATTTAAACGTCTTGGTAATTTTTACACCTGAATTTTTAGGAATGGTGGTTCTCGTTTTTCCGTCTTGTTTTTTATTTTTTCTAAAATTATAAAAATACGGGATAAAGGACAAATTATTTATGGTCGTTTATTTGCCCCCTTAAACGAAATATCGAATATTAAGTAAGGAATAACCAATGTCCAAGTATTCTACAAAACTTACTTTTATCAAAAAGTTGGACATTGGATATTCAATTACACCATAGCTCCTACCAAATTGTTCGCAACTAAATATTGTGCAATTTGAACAGCATTTGTTGCTGCCCCTTTTCGAAGATTATCTGCCACTACCCACATATTCAAAGCATTGTCTGCTGAATTATCTCTTCGCAATCTTCCTACGAATACTTCATTTTTATTTTTGGAAAAGAGTGGCATCGGATATTTATTATTTGCCACATCATCTTGAACAATTATCCCAGGTGCCTCACTTAACATATTTCGAACTTCTTTGATTTCAAAATCATTATGAAATTCCACATTAACACATTCAGAATGTCCTCCTTGAACTGGAACTCGAACTGCAGTTGCAGTAATTCTTAAACTATCATCACTAAAGATCTTTATGGTTTCATTAACCAATTTCATTTCTTCTTTGGTATAATCGTTTTCCAAAAAGATATCACAATGTGGAATACAGTTATCTAAAATTTGATAATTATAAGCCATTTCTTCTGGTGTCTTTCCTTCTTTTTCAGCTTCATATTGATTTACCGCTTTGACTCCTGTCCCTGTGATCGATTGATAGGTTGAAATAACCAAACGCTTCATTCCATATTTTTTATGCAATGGAGCTAATGCAACTACCATTTGAATGGTAGAGCAATTTGGATTTGCAATGATTTTATCGTTTTCCGTTAATTCATTTGCATTGATTTCAGGAACAATCAACTTCTTATTTGGATCCATTCTCCATGCGGAAGAATTGTCAATTACCGTCGTTCCTACTTCTGCAAAACGAGGTGCCCATTCTAATGAAACACTTCCTCCCGCAGAAAAAATAGCAATATCAGGGCGAGCTTCAACTGCTGCCTCCATGCTGATCACAATATGATCTTTACCTTGAAAACTAACATTTTTACCTACCGATCGAGCCGAAGCTACCGGCAAAAATTCTGTAATTGGAAAATTTTGTTCTTCCAAAACTTCACACATAACTGTGCCAACTAAACCTGTTACACCTACAACTGCAACTTTCATAATTTAAAATTTTTTGATTTGATTTAGGAATGACAGATTTAACTCTGATTCCAATAGGTTAAAAAATGAAATTTGATTTATTTTACGGTTAGAACCTTTCTACTTTTTATAAAAACGTCCAATAAGTAAAACTGATTTTACTTAAAAGAGTTACGTTCAACAAAGAGATTCAAAAAATATTTGGAAAGGGACGGCAAATATACATCGAAAAACAATTAGTTACCTATTTTTGACTATGAAACAGACAGTTCTTTTAATATTTTTATTGATTTTTTCCCTTCCATTTTTTGGACAACTTTCGGAAGATTTCTCAGATGGCAATTTTACAGACAATCCTACTTGGTTAGGTGATCTCAATAATTTTATTGTCAATAGTGATGGCGAACTCCAATTGAACACTTCTGGTTCAGATACTTCCATGTTATATACTGCTGTAGAAATGCCTGATAGCACAGTTTGGGAAATGGATTTCAGAATGGATTTCGCTCCTTCCAATAATAATCGACTTCGAATATATTTACAATCTTCGACGACTAATTACCCTGATGTAGATGGATATTTTTTGGAAATTGGAGAAACGGGAGCAACTGATCGACTCACTTTGTTTCGATCTGATGCCGGAAATAAAACCGAAATAGCTGTAGCTACGGAAGGCGCTTTGGGAAATGATCCTGCCATCGCGAAAGTAAAAATCACTCGAAGTAAAACTGGCGATTGGGCAATTTTTGCCAATTATGATAATGGAAATATTTTAAACTTAGAAGCAACAGCTTTCGAGGATACTTACTTGGGAGGAAATCTATTTTTTGCTCTTTGGTGTAAAAATACTAGCACTAATAATCAAGCTTTCTTTTTTGATAACATTACAATTACATCTTTGCAGCCTGATGTTACACCGCCTACTGTTTCGCAAGTGACACCAATTTCGTTGACGGAATTAGAAGTATCATTTGATGAAGCGATGGATAGTTTGACTGCTGCAACTACGTCCAATTATTTTGTCAATAATAGCATTGAAAGTCCACAATCTTCCACCTGGGTTTCGACAAATCAATCAAAAGTTCTATTGAC
Organism: uncultured Saprospiraceae bacterium; assembly: GCA_937981555.1. GTDB lineage: Bacteria > Bacteroidota > Bacteroidia > Chitinophagales > Saprospiraceae > CAJQQY01. Next base: position 17,474 of record CALJOK010000030.1, on the reverse strand, counting down.
TTTTGCAACTCCTTTTTCCAATCAAACTAGCTATAATTTAGATATTCAAAATGTGAAAGACCAAGCAGATATTCCGCTCATAGTTGCTAGTCTTCCTTTCTTTGTTGACTTTCAGAGTCCTGAATTAATTGATCTAATTACAATTAGTTCTACGGAATTAGAGTTAGAGTTCAATCAACCAATTGAGAACATAACTGGCTCGTCTTCAGCGAATTACAATATTGACAATGGAATAGGGAGTCCAATCAATGTAGAAATTGACCCGATTGAACCATTTCGAATTTACCTTGAATTAAGTACTCCTTTGAGCAATGGAATTGAATATACTTTACAGGTTGAAAATTTAAAAAACCAACTTGAAATTGTAATGAATCCACAAGATTTTCTTTTTGATTTTTTGATTGGTGCGATGATAGAACCTGGTGATTTTGTCATCAATGAAATCTTGGCTAATCCACTTTCAGGTGGAGGTGACTATGTCGAACTTTATAATAATTCTACTAAGTTTTTAGACGTTGCAGATTTAATTATTTCCAACATGACTCGAACTTCGGGGAGAGATAAAAATGTGGAAACTTCCCTTATTTTAAAACCTGGAGAATATGCTGTTTTAACTCCTGAACCATTTTTCACTTTACTAAATTACACCGTTGAAAATCCTGATTTTTTAATCGAAAATGATTTGCCCTCGCTCAATATCTCAGATGGAAATGTGAGTATTTTTACTTCGTATGGGTTAGATACTGTGATGATTGATTCCTTTGATTATGACAACGATTTTCATTTTCCATTTATCGATGAGACCAAAGGAATTTCGTTGGAGCGAATAAGTTTTGATGCACCCACTCAAAATAATTCCAACTGGCATTCTGCCTCCACTATCAGCGGTGGTGGAACTCCCACTTATAAAAATTCACAAATCCGTCCAACCAATCCAGCGGATGATTTTTTTAGTATTGCTGAAAAAACTTTTTCACCAGATGAAGATGGCTTTAGAGATTTTTTATTGATCGATTATTCTTTTGAAATGCAAGGTTATCTCGCAACCGTAAAAATTTATGATGCGAAAGGTCGATTGGTCAAAACGCTTTTCCAAAATGAATTACTTGGTCAAGAAGGTTCACTTAAATGGAATGGAATTACGGACGAAGGTCGAAAGGCAAAAATCGGTATCTATATTATTTTAGCAGAAATTTTTTCTCCAACTAAAGAAGCAATGCAATTTAAATCAACTTGTGTAGTGGCAGGAAAATTGAATTGACCACTTGATTTATTAACAAATCATTTAATTAACCGTTCAAATAAAATATCATATCTTTAGCTCTTGTAATATGACAAAAACGATTTTAAATAATAAATACATCCAATATGGACTGATGACTTCCTTAATTTTAGGAGCGTTAGTTTGTATTTTTCCTCCTCAACATTTCTTTTTTAAATCATTGGCAGAGTTTACTGTTCAAATTATGTTTGGGTACTTATTCCTAGCATTATTGCTGTTGATATTAAAACAACCTAGATTAATGTTCACTAGTCTTATCGCTTGTTCCATTTTAGCGATTCATTTAAAATCAAATACCAATCCTGACTTAAAAAAACCTCAACCTACTGAAAATCAAACTATTATAAATATTGCACTCATTAATATTTCAAATATAAATGAAGACCCAGATGGAGCTATTGAAGCCATGTTAACTTCTGAGGCCTGTATTTTAAGTATACCTGATATTGACCCAATGGTTTATGAATTTCTTCGAGATACCTTAGCCAAGAAATTTCCTTATTCTACTGCAAGGATTGGTTTTGATCCAGGAATTGCTGTTTTTTCGAAATTTGAAATTAATAATCAAGATACTTTCTTCGTAGAGAATTTACCTAACATTGTAGGTAGTATAAAACCAGACGGTCAAGACCAAGAATTATTTTTTATCAGTTCAACTACTTTGCCTCCCTTTTATACAAAAGATTATGATCGACTAAAAAAACAACTTAATCGAATTGCCGAAAAAGCAAGTGCGATCAATGCACCAATTTTAACCTTAGCAGATTATAATTTAGTACAATGGTCAGATGAAATTCATGACTTCCGAGATAAAGCTGGATTAAAAGATAGCAGAAGAGGTTTCTCTCCTGCTACTGCTGGAAATAACGTTTTCGGTTCTTTTTTCGAATCACCACGAGATCATATTTTCTTTTCAGAACATTTTAAATGTATTGGTTTTCAAAATATAGAATCTTCTTCCTCTCACCATTTAGGAATCAAGGGTTCTTTCCAATTTAACCCAATTCCCTCCACTACTGCTACTGTCCAATGATTAAGGAAAGACTACAAAGCTTTAAGTTTGCCTTTAAAGGAATTCGATTGCTTTTCCTATCGGAAACTAATGCAAAAATCCATTTAGCTTTTACATTTTTAGTAATGGCGGGTGGTTTATTTTTTTCAGTTAGTACTACAGAGTGGTGTTTATTGGTCTTAGCTATTGTCATGGTTTTGTGTGCAGAAGGAATGAATACTGCAATTGAATATTTAACTGATTTGGTTTCTCCAAATTTTCATGAGCTAGCTGGAAAAACAAAAGACGTTGCTGCTGGTGCTGTTTTGATTACTGCAATTGGGGCAGCAATTGTCGGCTGTATCATTTTTCTTCCTAAAATATGGGCTTATTTTTGTTTGTAAAAAATAAAACCTACCTCTATAAAGTTCTTATTATCTCCCCCGTTTATTTTTTAGAATCTTACAAAACCTATACTATCTAAATACCAACCCTTATGCGTTATTTAATCTTTGTATGCTGTCTTTTTATAGTTTTTTCCGCACATGCTCAAGAACAACTTGGATTACGTACAGATAATTATTCTGGAATTCATGGTAGTTTATTAAATCCTTCACATAATGTCACCAGTCTTTTTCGATGGGATTTGAATTTAGTTTCAGCAGGATTTTCTGCTCAAACTAATTATGGCTTTATAAAAAATACCAACGTTTTCCATGCCATTCAGAATAGTGATAATTTGATTCTTGCTCAGGATGTAGAAAATTCTAATCCAATTGGTTCCAACGATTTGGTCGCAGATTTTAATGGTAATAAAAAATTAAAATACGTTTCTGTTTTAGCTAATGCAATGGGACCGTCTTTGATGGTACAATTAAAAAATGGTCATTCATTCGGTTTTTTCACCAATGTTAGATCAGCTGTTTCAAGTCATGATATTCCTTACGTTCTAAATTATTCTACTTTTTTCGATACTCCATTTAACGAATTTATTGATGTAGATGCATTTAAAATTTCGACGATGGTTTGGTCAGAATTTGGATTAAACTATGCGGCAAAAATTGAGACCAATGAAGGATATTTTGGGCTTGGAGCAAATTTAAAATTTATCAATGCTTACGAAGCAGCTTATATTAATATAAAAAGAAGTGTCCTCTCCGCCCAAATTCAAGGTGATACCATGCTCTTTCAAAGTCCACATTTAAATTATGGCGTAACCAATTCAAACTTGGAAGGAGAAGATCCTAGCTTACAAAGTAATGGATTTGGAGTAGGCGTAGACTTAGGTTTCACTTATGTTTACGAAGGAAATGAAGACCATTACAAATGGAAATTAGGAGTTTCTCTTTTGGATTTAGGACAGATAGAATTGAGCAGAAATGCAGAGGAGCACGATTTGAATACAGATACCTTAGTGGTCTTTCCTTCTAAACAATTTCAGTCTGTTTCCAATCAAGATCGAATTCATTTATTGAGCGAAATTGGTTTCGCAGATTCGACAGCTTCACTTACTTCTTCCAATTTCAGAATGGGATTACCAGGGGCACTTAGTGTCCAAGCTGATTATAAAATCATGGAATATTTTTATGTCAATGGTGTTTTTATCCAAAGAATTCCGATGGGAGCAAATAGTATTCGAAGAAATAATTTAATGGCCGTAACACCACGATTTGAACATCGATGGTTTGGCTTTTCAATGCCTATTGTTTTATTAAATTATCAAAAATTAAGTTTAGGAACTTCTGTTCGCCTAGCATTTTTGACCATAGGTAGTGATGATGTGGGTAGCTTTTTTGGAAAGAAAGATCTTGATTCAACTGATTTTTATATCGCTTTGAAAGTTAATCCTTTCAATTTAGGTTTGAATTTAGGAGGAAGAAAAAGTGGTAAAAATGTAAAGTGCTATCAATTTTAACTAAGCCTTCTCTTTTTTAACACAATCATAATCAAAACTGGCATTATTTTTCGCTATAAATACATGAGCGTTTTTAGCAAAAAAACACTCAACCAATCATGCACAACATATCCAAATTAACCTTAATCATTCACACTTTATCAACATAAACGATACAATGTATCATTTATGCCCGTAAAGCGTAAAAAACAAGTGTCACAAATGTGGCAAAGACTTGCAGATTTTGTAGTAGAGAAATATTAATTTTTCTCTACCAAACTAATAAAACTAATTTTTGCGATATGAGAATTTTGAAAAAAATAATGCTGCTTTCCTTTTGCTTAATCAGCATGGGTCTTTTTGCACAATCGACAAAAGGCCTTTTGTCAAATAAAGAAACTACGGAGTTATCAAGAAAGTTAGAGCGCAAGTTCAAAAGAGATGCTGCTCGGTTAGCTTTGAGAATGGAAGCAGATAAAGAAGAATTACGTTACCAAAATATCATCATCTCTCCTGGAAATGTAGAAAATATTTATCAAGCTTTGGTGAATGTTTATAAAAGTGATGAGACCGCACAATCTATCGCAAAATGTAATGTACATACTTTCCCTAATCCTTCAATTGACCATTTTAATGTTATTTTTGACAAAACAGTTGATTGGGCAATTCCTTTGCAACAGGGAGTAAGTGAAACGGATAGTGATGAAATTAATGATTTGTTAGATGAATATAATTTGGTCATCAGTAAGCATGTACAATGGAATAGCACACAAGATGCAATTACGATTCGAAGTAAGGTGCCCTTAAATATGGCTGCACTTTCAAATGAGTTTTATAATATCGAAGGGGTTGCTGAAATTGATTTAGGTGTACCTACCATTGCTGGAAATGATATTAAGATTGAAAGAATGGAAAAAGGTTGGGAACTAGAATATATTTTACAATTTGGTTCATACAGCGACAAAGCAAAAAAACATGTTTGGAAGTACAAAGTTACAGACAATGGTGAGGTAACATTTATTTCTGAGACGGGAGATCCAATTCCTACGTGGATGAAATGTGATGATGATGTGAACAATTGGATGGTGATTCGAATCTAGTTTTAATCTTAGAATATTTTTATAAAAAAAGTTTAGTCATTACGAATGGCTAAACTTTTTTTTATTTTCGGGTTTGGAAAATTTTCACCACAGATTACACAGATAATATTTATCCACAACCTTTGGTGAACTAAAATAAAAACACATGATGAAAATCAAATGTCTTCCTTTTTACCAATTAAATTTAGATGAATTTTATACAAGTATGGCGCTTCGACAACAGGTTTTTGTAGTCGAGCAAAATTGTCCATACCTTGATGCTGATGGCTTTGATAAAGAGGCTTGGCATCTGATGGGTTGGGATGAGGAAGGTGATTTAGTCGCTTATACTCGACTGCTGCCAAAAGGTACTTCTTATAAAGATTACGCCTCTCTCGGACGAGTGGTGAGCTCTTCAAAAGTTAGAGGGAAAGGTGCTGGTAAAGAAATTATGCTCGCTTCGATTGAATGGTGTAAAAAACTTTTCCCAAATCAAAAAGTCAAAATTTCAGCCCAAGTTTATGCATTGGATTTCTATAAAAATTTAGGATTTGAAACGGTAGGTGAAGAATATTTAGAAGATGACATTCCACATATGAGTATGATTTTAAAAGAATAAATCAACCAATAAATAGCACATTATAACAACGAAAAAGGAAAGACCTAAAAGAACTCGGTTTTTCCTTTTTTCGGTTTCTAAAAAAGTTCGATTGTTCTTTTCATCTTTTAATAGATCATCCTCTGTTGGAATTTTAAATTTAAACTCATCTTCCAAATTTACTGCTTGATTAAAATAGGCTTTTCGATATTTATTGCTTTTATTTTTGAGTGACAAATTACTTTTCACTCTATTGTTCATTCCAGATATTCCCATTATTTTTGTTTCCTCAATAATTCTTTTTAAAAAATACTTAGCGACTGATTTCAACCAGTTGCTAATTCATTACCCAGTATATTTTCCAAACACTTCAAGATAACCTGACCAGATTGTTGTTTGACTAAACCAATATAAAATTGCAAGTCCAACCGCAAATCCAAAAACCAAGATAACCTGGTTCTTCATTTTTTGTTCTTTCAAAAAAGCTCGATTTTTCCCCTCCAATATTTTCAACTCTTTAGCCGTCGGCGTTTTAAAATTGTACTTTTTATTCGAAGGTCGAGACTTGGAATAGTCTTTAAAACTTTCGTAAGAACTTCCTTTTGTTCTAAGCGCTTTATTTGAGATTAAGCGGTTGGTTGCATCAGCAGAATGTCCCATAATCTTATTTTTTTGGTGATTAATTTTCTATTAAATTAGTTTTTCCAAAAAATAGAAAAGACTTTCTTCGACTAACCTAGAACGTTTTTCGATGATTATAAAATTACAAATTTTCGATTCACCGCTTGTTTATCATCTAATTTAACTTGGATAAAATAAACGCCAGGTTTATATTTTTTCACATCAAAAATTATAGGCGAAGAATTAAAATGATCCACCTTTTTTAAATCTAAACCTTGTCCAAGCTGATTAAAAATTTGAATTACAACATTTTGATTCGACCTGTTTTCTATTTCTAAATATAGAAAATCATCAACTGGATTTGGGAAAAGATGAATCAATAATTGTTCTTTTTCCAAATCAATATTGTTCACTATTCCATCACAAATACAATCGGCATTAATCATATCATTTTCTGTTGCTGGATTTCCATCATCGCAAGCATCACCAATATTTGGGCCAATACAATTATCAGTTGAATCGCTATCACAAATATTATCTCCATCCAAATCAATCAAAATTCCACCTCCACATTCACAATTGTCTTGCAATGTTTCGCCTGTTGTACAAACATCATTATCATCACAAGAGGCACCAACTATACAGCAATTTGGATCTGACTGGAACTCAAATGCACCCATATCCACCACTCCTCCATTCGAAAAATCATAGATACGAGCATTTCCATCTAAATCAATTACCAAATTTTGTGGCAACAAAAGATTGTCTCCACTATTCACCGCAGGAGAACATTCCATCAAGCGCAAATTGCCAGAAACTTCATCCATAAAAAGAGGATCAAGATCTAAGTTTCCACCATCATCAATTCCATAAAATAAATTCCAATCACTTCCGCTTCCATTAGAATTTTGAATAATACAATTTTGAATATTAACTACACAATTTGAATTTTCTTCTGGTGGAGCAAAATTTGGATTACTAGAAGTATTCACAATTTCATCGCCATTTCCCCAAAAAATCGAATTATTAATAAATGGTTTTGACCAAGCATTATTGCTAATTGCATCTCCTCCGTGAGAGGATGAATTATTAAAAAAACTGCAATTATTAATCCTTGGACTAGAAAAATTATTAAACATAGCTCCACCAACTGCTGAATCAGGAGTGATCGTATGATTATTAAAGAAGGTGCAATTATTTACCGTCATCTCTGATGCATCGGAATACATTCCACCACCACGAAACGTTCCAGTATTGTTGTAGAAAATGCAATTATCCAAACTAATGGTCGATAAATCATTATAATTCCCACCACCACCGTAGCCTCCATTGTTCCCATAAAAAGTGCAATTCGCAACTGTCGGGGAAGCTTGTTTGTTGTACAATCCTCCACCTACATGATTTGGAGGATCAATATTCGCATTGCCACCTACGATGTGAAATCCATCCATAACAGCAGAAGAATCAATGCCGTTAATAAAATTGAAAATGACATGAAAAGAATTTTCATCATTGTTAGTTGGCGGCAAAGTGGAGTAATCATCATCACCCAACAAGTCACCACTCAAGATAGTTGGGTTTGCATTCCAGTCTCTTTCACTTAAATTATTTTCAGTTCCGCTAAACCCTCCATACCATGCTAAGTCATTTCTCATAATAAAAAAAGTAATCCTATTTTCAGTAGCAGTTGGCGTATAAGTTCCTTCTGCCACCCAAATTTCTACGATGTCGGGACAGTCTTGTGCTTGCAATAACGCCTCTCGAAATTCTGTAAAAGCATCTGCCCAGGAAGTTCCATCGCCAGAAGTAGCAACATTTTCATTCACATATAATCGAGTAGTACCAGGAGGACATTGAGCCAGAATATTTTTTGGAAAAAAAAAAGATAAAAACAATAATAAGGCAAGAAAGAGGTTATTAATTTCCCTATTTTTAGAAAAGAAAAAATGAAGAATCAAATATTTTTTATGCATGTTTATTTAGTTCTTTTTGAAGACAGAATCACTATTTTCAAATAAGTGAATTAGCTTTTACCTAAATGTAACAAATGTTCTTCTAAGAATGATGTAAGATAGACCGTGTTTTTTCATATCCATTTATTTTTTAATACCTCTTTTACAAAAAAAAACATGCTAGTTTTCCAAGCAAAATTTCATATTTTCGCCTTATAAATGTACAGACAATCCATCATAATAACCATACTACTTATTCTAACTACATCTTGTTTTGCACAAAATGTAGATAGCCTGATTCTTGCCGCCGAAAATCTAAAAGGGAAATCCAAATCCGAAGCTTACGAGAAAATCGGACTTGAATTCTACCAACAAGATTTCACTATTAAAGCTAAAGAATACTTCAACAAATCATTAGATATTTCTAAAGAAGTCGATGACACTTTAGGGCAGATGAAAGCTTTAAAAGGGTTGCTTCGTGTAGCTTATCACAAAGAAGATAGTGTCGAACTTTCAAGAGAATATGCTGGGCATTTAGAAGAACTTTCGGTTGACTCAGGAAATAAGTTGATGCAAGCCTACGTCCTACATCACAAGGGTAGAGCAAACAAAGAGGACTTCGAACTTTCGATTAATCGAATGAAACGAGCACTCGATCTTTATGAAAAGGCAGGCGTAAAAGAATCCACCAATATTGTTTATCGAGAATTGGGAGAAGCACTTTTGGATACTTCGCCAACAGAGGCGTTTATGTATTTTCAAAAAAATCTAGAGTTAGCGGAACAGCTAAACTACCCTGAAGAAATCTATCTCGCTCGGAGTAATATTAGTAGTGCTTTAATTTCTATGAAGCAATATGAAGATGCTCGAAACTTTTGTGAACGAAATATTGAAATTGCGAAGGAAACCAACAATCCAGATTTTTTAGCTTATAATTATTTGTTAATTGGAATTTCTTATCAGAAGGAAAAAAAATTAGATAAGGCTATTGAGTATGCCATGCAGGGAAAAGAAATTTGCGAAGCGAATGACTTGATGGACAAAAAACAATACACTTATCAACTACTCAAAGAAATTTATAATGAACGAGGGAATACTTCCCAAGCCTTCGATTATTTTGCCAAAGAAAAACAAATCGAAGCTGCACTTGAAAAAGAAAAAACGGCGAATAAATTAGCTGCCGTCAACGCTCAATTTGAATTGGAAAAACGAGAACAAGAACTAGTCGCTTTTAAGGAAATCAAATATTATGAGAATTTGGTAAAAAATGGTTTGTTGATTTTCTTGGGTATTGTTGCATTGTTTTTATATCAGTTGAGTCTTCGAAGAAGACTAAAAGTACAACTCCAAAAAGAAGAATTGGAAAAACTAAAAGTGGAACAAATGCTCGAAACAGAGGAACACGAACGACTCAAGGAAAGGTTAGAATATAAAGAAAGAGAACTGGCAAGCAATACAATGTTTATGTTGCAAAAGAATAAGATGCTAACTGATTTGAAAGAAAAAATTGGAACGATCAAAGTTTCAAATGATGAACAATTAAGAAAGCAAGTCAATAATATTGATCGGAATATTGAGATGAATATGAATTTTGATGATGACTGGCAGAAATTCAAATTGCATTTTGCGGAGGTTCATCCTAACTTTTTCGAGAAATTATATCAGGAAAGTAATGCGTTGAATAATAATGATACTCGTTTTTGCGCCTATATTAGGATGGGATTGACGACTAAGGAAATTGCTCAGTTGATGGGAATTTCTGCGGGGAGTGTGCAGAAGGCAAGGTATCGGTTGAAGAAGAAATTAGAATTGGAAAAAGAGGTTAATTTGATTGAGTATATTGCTAATCTGTAAATACTAGCCACAGACAAACACAGACTTAACTGACTGCCTCATAGGTTCCTTTGTCAGTTAAGTCTGTGGCTAGTATTTTATATCTCCGCCGCCAATCTCGCCCCTCTATCTATCGCCCGTTTCGCATCTAATTCTCGAGCCTCTTCTGCCCCACCAATCAAATGAACAGCCACTCCTTTTCCTCTCAACTCTTCTAACAATTCAGCTCGTGGCGTCTGTCCAGCACAAATTATAACATTATCCACACGTAGAATATCTTTTTCCTTTTTGCCAATTGTAATATGCAACCCTTCATCGTCAATTTTATCATAAGCTACACTTCCCAACATATTTACTTTCTTCATTTTCAAATTCGCTCGATGAATCCAACCCGTCGTTTTCCCAAGTCCTGCGCCTAACTTTCCTTTTGACCGTTGCAACAAATAAATTTCTCTTGCCGAAGGCGCTGGCTGAGGCTTGACCAATGCTCCACCTGTTTGATATTCTGTATCAACCCCCCATTCTTTTAAAAATTCTTTTACATTCAAGCTAGGAGATTCTCCCTCATGTGCCAAATATTCCGCTACATCAAAACCAATTCCACCTGCGCCAATAATCGCAACAGATTTGCCCACCGGCTTTTTATGTAACAATACATCTACATAGTTCAAAACCTTTGGATGATCGATTCCTTCGATCGTTAATTTTCGAGGATTGACACCTGTCGCCAAAATTATATCATCGAATTTTTGAGCCAATAGAAATTCAGCATTTACTTTTTTATTCAAATGTAAATGCACCTCCTGCAATTCAATTTGTCGATTAAAATATCGCAACGTTTCATAAAACTCTTCTTTCCCAGGAATCTGTTTTGCCATATTAAATTGCCCTCCGATCTCTGCTGCCGCTTCATATAAATGAACTTCATGACCACGCTCTGCTGCAATAGTCGCAGCTGCCAAACCAGCTGGCCCTGCTCCTACTACTCCAATTTTCTTTTTATTTTTTGTCGGTAAATAATTCAACTCGGTTTCATGGCAAGCTCGTGGATTCACCAAACAAGTAGAAGTCTTCCGACTAAATGTATGATCCAAACAAGCTTGATTACAACCGATACAAGTATTAATTTCATCCGCCCGATTCTCCATCGCCTTGATCACAAAATCAGAATCTGCTAAAAATGGGCGAGCCATCGAAATCATATCTGCATGACCATCTTGCAAAATTTTCTCAGCCACCTCAGGTGTATTAATTCGATTCGTCGTAATCAATGGAATATTTACTTTACCCATCATCCGTTTCGTCACCCAACTAAATCCTCCTCTCGGAACCATCGTTCCAATCGTAGGAACTCGTGCTTCATGCCACCCAATTCCAGTATTGATGATCGTTGCACCAGCTGCTTCAATTCGTTGCGCCAACAATTCCACCTCTTCCCAAGTACTTCCTTTATGCACCAAATCCAACATGCTCAACCGATAAATTATAATAAAGTTCGGTCCAACTTTTTCTCGAATTCCTTTTACGATTTCAATTGGCAAACGCATCCGATTTTCATAAGTCCCTCCATAATCATCCTTTCGCTGATTAGTTTTTTCTACCAAAAATTCATTAATCAAGTAACCTTCTGATCCCATCACCTCGACGCCGTCATAACCTGCATCTTGTGCCAAAGCAGCGGTATTAATAAAATCAGATATCGTACTTCGGATTCCTCTTTGACTCAACAACCAAGGTTTAAAAGGCGTAATCGGAGATTTAATTTTGGAAGGAGCAACTAAGAACGGATGATAACCATATCGTCCTGAGTGCAAAATTTGCATAACGATTTTTCCATCTTCCGCATGAACTGCTTTAGTAATTATTTCATGCTTTTTTGACTCGCTACTCGTTGACATTTTTGCAGCAAATGGGCCGACCCAACCTGCTCGGTTAGGCGCAATTCCTCCCGTCACAATCAAGCCAACTTGACCTCGAGCTCGTTCCGCAAAATAGGTGGCCATTCGGTCAAAACCATTTTTGGTTTCTTCCAGTCCCGTGTGCATACTTCCCATGAGTACGCGATTTTTCAAAGTGGTAAATCCTAAATCTAGAGGCGATAAAAGATGTTTATATGGATTAGACATTTATGTAGATGTTTTTTGCAAAGATAAAATTTTGAAGCTATTTTTTTTACTTAAAAACTTAACTTAAGCGGCCTTTTAAAATTATTAACACATAGATAAAAAAACACTTAAATAATTGATAATCAATAAATTAAATAGTCTATTATCAATTATTCAAGATTATATATTCCAATTCTGATTCATTTCATATTTTCAAATAACAATTATCTCATCTCCTATTTTGATAATCGGTTGTTTCTCATTTTTCACTTCACAAGTCATCCTCATTCCAAACTTAATTTCTCGATCCATTTTGCGATATTTTGATAAAACTTCTAAAGGTTGTCCCGTTGGTTCACCAGTCAAATGATCGACATTAATTAATTTACATCTCCCACAAATTTCGACTGTACTAAATTCTGTTTCGCCAATCCTTACACCTTTCCAACCATCTTCTTCATAGGCATTTTCACCTGTATATATAATGTTAGAACGAAAACGATTCATCGGTATTTTATTTTCCAAACGATCATTTAATTCTCCTAATGATGCAGTATTAGTAATCAAGATTGGTGACTTGTCAGCAAGACTGGCCAAATTTTGAATGATGCCATTTTCTGTTTCTTTGGTTCGAATATTTTTTTCTGGAAAGAAAACTAAGGTGCATCGAAAACCAAAAATATCAGAAAACCACTCTCCTATTGAATCTACTTTTTGCACTTCGCATGAATTGCTCCAAACTTTGGATCGAAGGGTCACTCCATATTTTTTTAAGATTGGAATGCTCACAGTTGAACCAGTTTTTTTATGAGAGAAAATCAAATGACCATCTTTAATTTTTGTTTGGATCAATGCCATTTTGGGAAATTTCCGTTGGGTCATAAAAACACCATTTTCATCCAACAACATCCAGTTACGATCATACATTAATCCTTTGGAAGTTAACCTAGTTTCTTGCAATGAAATGCCACCTAAAGATTTGACGGGGTAAATGTGGAGTTCTGTAATTTTCATACTTGAGGTTTATTTTTTACAAAAGAAACAAAACTTCCTCCAAATAAAAAATCATTTTCTATTTAAAAATCTAAAACCAAAACTATCTTTGCATTTCAAAAAAGTAAATTTTCAAATGTCATTATTTCAAATATTTGATTTTCTAGGAACTACTGCATTTGCTATTTCAGGAGCAATGGCTGCTATGAATAAACGGCTAGATATTTTTGGAATTTTTATTATCGCATTTGTCACTTCGGTTGGTGGAGGAACATTGCGAGATATGCTCATCGGTCGAACGCCTGTGGGTTGGATGACTGATTTGACTTACCTCTACATTATTTTTGCCGCTACTATTATTGGAATTATTTTCAGAAAAAGAATGGGAAAGCTGAGTAAAACACTTTTCCTTTTTGATACGATTGGTTTGGGGATTTTTACGATTACAGGTGCAGAGATTGGATTGCAGTTTGGATTACATCCTATTATTTGTGTGATTTTGGCAACGATGTCTGGAAGTTTTGGAGGATTGATTCGAGATATTTTGGTCAATGAAATTCCAGTTATTTTACAAAAAGAAATTTATGCATCGGCATGTGTAGCTGGAGCTGTGGTTTTTTTACTCTTAGAAAAAATGAATATCAACAAAGATTTGCAATATGTGCTAACAAGTAGTTTAGTCATTGTAATTCGATTATTGGCGGTTAAATATAAATGGGAGTTGCGGTCGATTTATAAATAGTTTTTTTGCCGAAGAGGGCACAAATTATTATGACTTTTATGATTGTCTCCAAAAAGTGTTCATAAAATGATTATACAAATTGGGAGAAATCATAAAAATCAGCGGCAAAAAATTTCCTATCTTCCCATTTCTATTTTCAACAAAACCAAACCTAACATCATGAGAAAATATTTCCCTCTCAAAAAATTATCATTTGTAATTACATTGTTATTTTTGACAACTTCATTTTTTGCTCAGCAATTAATTGAAGATCGTTTCGCCTTCGAGCCGAATTTAACTTACAATAAAAACATCCCTTCACCTGCATCTGAATTAGGCTACAAGTTGGGCGAACGTTTTTCCATCCATGCCGACATCTTGGATTATTTTGAAAAACTAGCTGCCGCTTCTCCTCGAATCACCGTTCACACTTATGGTGAAACTTACGAAAAGAAAAGACTTATTTACCTCGTCATCACTTCCGAAGAAAATCAAAAAAATATCGAAGCCATTCGAAAAAACAATCTTCGACTTGCTGACCCTCAGAATACTTCTGCCTCCGATGCAGCTGAATTAATAAAGAATCAACCTGTCGTGGTTTCTTACAGTTACAACATTCATGGCAACGAAGCATCGAGTACGGAGGCAGCAATGCAAGCAGCTTATCGCTTGGCAGCAACTGACGATAGTGAGACAAAAGCAATTTTAAAAAATTCTGTTTTTGTCATGATGCCCTGTATAAATCCTGATGGACGTGATCGATACACGACTTGGTACAATTCTGTGCAACGAAGTGAATTGGCAATTGAACCACACGACTTGGAACACCATGCTCCGTTTCCAAATGGTCGAACGAATCACTACTGGTTTGATTTAAATCGAGATTGGATTTGGTTGATTCACCCTGAGTCACGAGGACATATTTCGGTCTACCAAAAATGGATGCCACAAGTTCATGTTGATTATCATGAGCAAGGTTACCACAGTAATTATTTTACTGTTCCGGGAACGACGCCTCGAAATTTATTACTGCCTGCTCAATACGAAGCATTGGCAGATACCATTGGCCGAGCGAACATTGCAGAGTTTGATAAAAACCAAATCAATTATTTTACCCGAGAAGCTTTTGACTTTTATTACCCCGGATATGGATCGAGTTATCCAAGTGTGATGGGTGCAGTTGGAATGCTGACGGAGCAAGGTGGAATTGCAGGAGGACGAGCAATTCAAACAAACGATGGATATATTTTGACTTTACGCCAACGGATTTTTGATCACTACACCACCTCTTTGGCAACCTTAAAAAAATCAGCGGAACGAAAAGATATTTTCCTAAAATACACTTACGAAACACTAAATCCAAAAAGTAGTAAAAGCAATATCAAAGCATATATTTTCCCAGATGAACCTGATGGACACTTATATGAGCTGATTAATATTTTATTAAAACATGGTGTCAAAGTTCACCGATCAGAAGGTTCTTTCCAAGTTAAAAATGCGACGTCTTACCAACGAAAAAATATTTCTAACAAGACATTTACAAAAGGTAGTTTTATCGTTTCTACTGATCAATCAAGACACTTATTTATCAACAGTATTCTTTCCCCTAACATGGCTATCGAGGATTCGGTGATGTATGACATGTCCACATGGGCTGCTCCATTGGCTTATAACCTGAATGCATTCTATACTTCTAATCCATTGATTATCAACTCTTTAAAAAAAGGAGTAAAAACTGTGGAGGTAAAAGAAATGCCGATTACACCTAAAGGTGTTGCTGTTTCCAATGCTAATTATGCTTATACAATTGAATGGAAACAGACGAACGCTCCCAAGGCTTTGTCGATGTTATGGAAAAAAGGATATCGGGTTCGTTCTGCACAAAAATCATTTTCTACCAGTACAAAAACTTGGTCTCCAGGAAGTTTAATTTTGCTAAAAGGAAGAAATAGAGACAAATGGGATACGATCGAAAAAGACTTAACTGAAATTGCCAACGCTTGTAATATTGTCATTGATGGACAGCAAACTGGAAGGATGTTAAAAGGGATTGATTTGGCTTCGAATAACAGTAAACCGATTCATCAACCTAGAGTCGCGATGTTAGTCGAACCTCCATTTTCAACTTACACGAGTGGTCAACTTTATTTTTTATTTGATAAAATTACAGAGCTTCCGGTAGAGCGAATTCGAACTTCCGTTTTGGAACAAACAGATATGCCTCACTTCGGCTCTCGATATGGTTTTGCAGATTTGAACGATTATGATGTGTTGATTATGCCAGGTGCAAATCCTAATAATTTGAAAAAATTATTTGCCAAAAAAAGTTTAACCAAACTAAAAGATTGGGTCAGCCGTGGAGGTGTTTTAATTGCGACGGAAGGTGCAGCTACTTTTTTCACCAAAGAAAAATCTGGTTTTACCGATGTAAAATTAATGGAAGTAAAAAAAGATTCTAGCGAAAATGCAAAATACTTAGCCTTCGCAGATCAAGAAGATTACCATGGGAAAAAACGAATTCCAGGAACTGCTTTGAATGCTCATATTGACGCATCCAATCCTTTAGCTTTTGGAATGCCTGATAATTTGTTTGCTTTAAAATTTGGCAATTTAGCATTGGCTCCTAGTCCAAGTTTCCAGACCGTTGGTTACTATTCCAAAAATGTAAATGAATTGTTAGCATCTGGTTACGCTTCGAAAGAAAATTTAAAACATCTTTCAGGAAATGCTTTTGCGGGGGTAAAAAACATGGGCAAAGGGAAGGTTGTTTTCTTTTTGGATAATACTCAATATCGGATGTTTTGGCGTGGACCATCGAGGATGATGCAGAATGCGGTGATGTTGTTGAAGAATAATTAAATTGTTTTGGCCACAGACTTTCGCTGACTTAACTGACTTTTCCATAACATAATTCTCCATAATGGGGAAGTCAGTTAAGTCAGCGAAAGTCTGTGGCCAAAACAAAAATCGAAAAGGACAATCCTTTTCAGAATCCACCCTTTCCTATCGTCGAAAAACTACCAAGTTTTAAGTTCTTAATTACTCCATATTTATTTTTATAGGAATCACATAACTTGTCTCAATCGGGATGCCGTTCCGTTTTCCTGGAATCCAACACGGCATCATTTGAACTAACCTTTTTATTTCTAATTCAAAAAAAACTGGCGTAGGTCGAAGAAATTCTGGATCAGAAACATTTCCTTCTTCATCAATATAAATTCGAGTATAAATTCTTGTAATATAATTCCCGCATCTGGCAATCTTTGGATATTTAAAATTTGAATAAATAAATGTCATCAATTCTTTATCCGAACATTCCTTTCGTTCTTTTTTACTCAACGAATCAAAATCACAAGTTCCAAAGAAGGGCATTTGATCTGCAATAAGAAGATAGTATTCATTATC
>CALJOK010000029.1 GCA_937981555.1 uncultured Saprospiraceae bacterium | reverse complement strand
TTGATATAATTTTCGAAAAAGATGAAGTAGCATTTCACATTTGTCGAAGATTATATATTTGGTTTGTACATTATGAAATTACCGATACTATCGAAAGTGAAGTCATCGCTCCAATGGCGCAAATTTTACTCGACAATGATTATCAAATTCAACCTGCTTTAGAAGCTCTTTTAAAAAGTGAACATTTTTTCAGTATGGCTACCAGAGGTTGTATGATTAAAGGTACACTCGATTTTTTCTTTTCGGCAGTTAACACTTTCCAAGTGCAGCTACCTGTCGATCAATATGAGGAATATGACACATGGGTAGGTTGGTATTGGGATTTTGAAAAATTAGGGCAAGCTATTTTTAGAGTGCCAAGTGTAGCAGGTTGGAGAGCATATTATCAATCACTAGGATACTATCGAGATTGGATAAATTCTGCAAGTCTTGCACTACGAAAAAGATTGATTCCAAATATTAAGTGGCATGTGCTATATTATTCATCTGATACTCAAGCATTTAATTGGATTGATTTTATTGCCACCTTGGAAAACCCATTGGAAGTCAATGAAATGATCGACGAAGTATGTAGATTGATTTTTCCAAGACCAATGACGATCGAACAAAAAGATTATTTTAAAGAAGCTTTGCTTAATGGTTTACCTGACTTCGAATGGAATGTGGAGTACACCGATTACCTCTCGGATCCGACGAACGAGACTAAACGACAAGCTATCGAAAACAAATTATACGATATGTTCTTGTCGATGATGCGAGTACCTGAATTCCAATTGAGTTAAATTAAAATAATCCAATTACGTTTTGGAAAGAATGTATAACGCTTGCGCTAGTATCTTTCCAAACGCTAAAAAAATAATAAGATGAAAAGAAGAGCTTTTCTAAAAAATAGTACCGTTTTTACTTTACCTGCATTTTTGGGTGGTTTCGATATGGCAGCAATGCCTTCGAGTTTGATGGCCACTTTGATCAATGGAGATAGTGATAAAGTTTTAGTACTCATTGACCTCAACGGTGGCAATGACGGTTTGAATACATTTGTCCCATTGGATGCCTATGCTAATTTGGCGAATGCTCGACCAAATGTCATTCTTCCTGAAAGTTCTATTTTAGACATGACCGATACCATCGGTTTACATCCTGAAATGACTGGAGTCAAAAACATGTTTGACAATTCCAATTTAACCTTGATTCAAGGAGTCGGCTATCCTAATCAAAATCGTTCGCACTTTAGATCGTCAGACATTTGGAACACAGGAAGCAAGGCAGATGAATATAAGCCAACAGGCTGGATGGGTCGATACTTGGATGATTCTTTTCCAGGTTACCCTTCAGATTTCCCAACGACTGATTGCCCTGATCCATTTGCGGTGACGATGGGGAAATCTATCTCAGGAACTTGCCAAGGAATGGATTCCAATTTCAGTCTCGCGATTATTAACACCGATGATATTGGAGGTCTTGATACTGGTGTGGAAGTTCCTCAATCAAATGATTGCTATGGTGCTGAAATGGATTTTTTGGTAGAGACTTTTAAGAAATCAAATGCCTATGCTGACCGAGTAGTTGCTGCTGCCGATGCTGGTGGTTCGAATCCAAATTTATATCCAGACACTACTTTGGCTAATCAATTAAAAACTGTTGCACAGTTAATTTCAGGTGGATTACAAACTAAAATTTATGTTTTAAAACTAAGTGGTTTTGATACACACTCTGATCAAGTCGTAGATGGAAATCCTACTCAAGGATGGCATGCTAATTTAGTTAAAACATTGTCAGATGCGATATACGCATTCCAAGAAGATTTAAAATTACAAGGTTTGGAAGACCGAGTGATTGGTTGTACTTTTTCAGAGTTCGGAAGAAAAATAATTTCTAATGCAGGTATAGGAACCGATCATGGTTCAGCTGCGCCGATGATGGTTTTTGGAAGTTGCATTAACCCTGGAGTGATTGGTGACAACCCTCAAATTGGAACAGACGTAGACTCTGATGAAGGTGTTGCGATGCAATATGATTTCAAATGGGTCTTTGGTTCTATTCTCATGGACTGGTTTGATGTGAGTGAAGACAAAGTAAAAACGCTTCTGTCAGATGATTTTCAACACTTACCGATTGTAGGAAGTTGCGACAGTACCTCGACAGAAGAGATTGATAAAATACTTGATAGCAAAGCTTTTCCTAATCCATTTGATCGAAGATTCACTTTGAGTTTTTCTATTTTGAAAAAAGAAAATGTACGAATTGATCTATATGATGTGATGGGAAAAATGGTACGAAATATTTCTAACAAGATATTCACATCTGGAGAACATAATGTTTTGGTGGAAGCTAATTCACTTTCAGCAGGTGTTTATTTCGCTAGAATCCAAGCTGGAAATGGTGTAAAAACACTTCGGGTGGTGAAGCATTAATTTTCTTTTTTGAAAAACTAAAAGCCATTTACATGAATTTGTAAATGGCTTTTTTTAGTTTTGGAGAACAAAAAATAATAAATGAACATCTGGGATCACAGCAAACTTTCTGTAAAAAAATTTGGCGGCCAAGAAGAAGACTACTACCCTATCCATAAATTTATTGATAGCAGTAAACTTTATTATTTCAACCCTCGACATCGCTTGTTACTTCACAATTTATTTGGAATTGATTTGACCATAAAAAAATTTGGAGACTACATTATCTGCGGTGGAAAAAACATTATGGTCAGAGATATTGCGGCAGAACATTGCAAAGAAGATTTGAGTAATCAAGTTCCAAGTTTAGTCGATTGGCTAAAAGACAATAATGAAAATATTGCAAAGAAAATTTCTCTTCCAAAATTTGAAAATAAAGAATTAGAATATTTCATTCTACAACCTCTTTTAAAATCAAATTTAAAATCTTCCTTACTAATTACATGGAGCAACTTTGGTGTAAATTTAGTCCACGATTTTTTGGGAAAAGAACATGCTATTGAATTACAAAAGTTATTACCTCCCGAAGCGACCATTCAAAACTATTTGTCCGATTTTCAATTTACTTCCCAATGGCAATTTACGCCTAGTAGAAAAGATTTGGAATGGCTTGCAAAAAATAAATAAATTATGAAAAATCAAACTAGAAGAAAATTCCTTTTATTTATGGGACAAGTTGGAGTAGTATCTATGTCTGGATGTTTCGACACTTGCTTACCCAAAAGTCGATCTTATCCTCAACCACCTAAACCTAATCTTATAAAGCTTGAAAAAGAGATTAGAAAGATACTTCAAAAAGGAAAAACGATAACTCTAAAATGGAACTGCGGAGGAGACGAAGCAATTATTAGTTCTTTTATTGATAAAGAAATATTGCCTTACGATGGAAATATTTTAGTTGGATTGGATATGTATATTGCTAATTATTTAAACCTTCCAGACGTTGGTGAATTCCAGATGGAAGGGGAAGGGAAAATAATTGAGGTAAGTGGAAATATATTTTTAGAATGCGAATCAACTATGGTTGGCTATGAAGATTATTATGGAAATGGAGATTCCAATGGTTGGAAAGAAGTCAATGAACCTGATGAAATGTATTCTGGAAAACGAGAATTATTCCTATCAAAAAAATAAATCCTAATGCATTTAGAATTACAAATAATAGAATTACTAGAGGCTGGAAGAAAAATAAAATTGAAATGGGATTGTGGTGGTGATCAGGCAATTATCACCATAATCATTGACAACAAAGAATTACCCTACAATAGTCCAATATTAAATGGCCTCGACATATACATTTCCAATTACTTAAATCTACCTTCAGTAGGAGACATTGAGTTAATTGGAGAAGGTGAAATAATAGATGAGAATGATAGTTTGTATTTAGTTTGTGAATCTAAGATGTCCTATTATATCGAGGATTATGAATGGCCCGAAGATGATGAAGAAGATCCTGAAGATTGTAAAACAGCTCCTGAAATTGACGAAGACTATTCTGGAAAAAGAGAATTATTTCCTTCTGAGAAATTTTAAATAAAAAAAATCTATTAGTAAAAAAATTAGAACTATCATGCTGAAAAATAAAATTAAAGAAATTCTTGATTCTGGAAAAGAAATCAAATTAGAATGGGAATGTGGAGGTGATGAAGCTTTACTCTATATTATAGTTGATGATAAACCAATATCCAATGATTATCCTCCAAGTGATCTTCAAGTCTTTGGAGAACTTGAAATATATCTTATGAATTTTCTGAACCTTCCTGATGTTGGTGAATTTTCTTTGCAGGGAGGTGGAAAAATAATCGAAGAAAATAGTAATATATATTTAATTTATGAATCCATGATGTCTTATTATGAAGATGCTGATGAAGAATCTGATATAAACTCTAAGCCAGATGAACCTGAAATTGACGAAGAATTTTCAGGAAAAAAAGAACTATTTACTTAAGAATAAATTCAAACAAATCGAGCCATCTACAAACTGCAGATGGCTCGTTTTTTTCCAAAAAGAATTACGCTCTACCTCACCACATTCACCTTCACACTTTTTTCCTCCTCTCCCACTTGCACTACCAAAAAGTACAACCCATCAGAAATCCCTTTTCCATTAAGCGATAAACTCACCGAATGTTTCCCTTCAGGTTGCCTTCCATTAATTTCCGAAAACTCAGCAACTTTTTGTCCTAAAACAGAATGCAACGAAATTCGAACATTTGCAGTTTCTTCCAATTGTAGATCCAAAATCAAAAAGTCATTCGCAGGATTTGGAAAAACATTTAATTCAAATTTCGAATCTAAATCATTTGCTGAAACAGTACCTATAATTTTAAAAACAGCTATCAAGGTATCTGTTTGAGTCAAAGTAATCGTTGCGCGAATAGAATCTTCATCAGGAAAAATAGTGCTACCTGAAGTACTCATCCAATGACTAAATTCATATTCATCTTCAAAATCAGAAAATACTTTTGCCTTAATATTATTTTCCATCCCACCAAAGTATGTTCCTTGCCAAGGAAAAACTTCAATATCTAAAGTATTGAAATCTATCTCTCCAATTCCATCTGGCGAAGTCAATAATGTCACTTCATAAGGCCCAGTCAATTTAACATTCCATCATCCAACAACTCGCATCGTTGATTAATAAAATCTTTTAAATCTTGCACATTACTTTCCCACTCTGACATGGTACCTCCCCAACGCTGAATCTGTCGAGGCATTTCTGGTTCAATCACAGCAATCATACTATCTAAAGTGCTGATCATATTTTCGCAAGTAAAAACGGTATTCATCATATCAGCATACCGGGAATAATATAATTGTTTAAATGTCTCATTCTCATCTAGTAATTTTAAAAGAATTTTTTCATGTTGTCCAACATCCTCGGGATAACCAAATCCTCCAAAAAAGCCATCCATAAAATCAGCAATATCTTCCAAGTCGCAAGGATCAGCATCTGGACTAATATTGGGCACTCCACTATAATTGATATAGTAATCAAATGTTGCATCTAAATCCCAAAGAATATATCCCCATTTCTTATGATCACCTTCAGGCTTTCTTCCTCGCCACCAACCAGTATTATAATTTAACCAATCTGAAGCCACCACATTTAGGTTGACAATAAAGTAATCAATCATACTTACCAAATTAATACTGTCTTCTGCAACTTGATAATTTGCCTCAATACTCATATCATTATTCAAAATAAAATCTCTTAAATTTTCCCAATCCGTTTGAGCCTGTTGTCCACCATATTCAATCTCAGTTGTTCCCCAAGTAGACAAATATTGAACATCGTATTTTCCTTGATCATAATATTCGTCCGTATAATCATGATCCACCGGTCGCTCCCTCATTCCATATACGCCCCAATACTGACCATTTAAAAATAGAATAACTCGTTCATTTTCTCTGGTGTCTAATTTCATCCCTCCTTTCTTTGCTAAGTGCTGCACATATTCATCGCGTATATGTGCACTTCCATCATGTTGCCCATCATTGATCGCAGGATAGTTGTCATCTCCTGAATTCCGGAACATAAATTTTTGATATTCATCTCTATCTGAGTAACTAAAAAGTGGTGCATTCACGGCTTTAGAATAGCCCATTTCATCTCTAGAAACCCAATCAAGACTTCTGTGGTCCAAAACCCAGGAGTCTTGTCCATGTCGATTTAAACTTCCAAATGAAGTAGCTTCTCTTTCATTATTAGTATTAAAATATTCAAGCGATCCAATCGGAATCAGCGGACCATTCCCATTTGCTAATTCTAGTACTTGATCAGCTGCAATAGAAAAAACTGCTAATGTATATTCTTCATTAATAAAGTAAGTACTAAAATCCATCTTACCTGGAAGAATCATTGGATCATCACTAAATGACTGTGCTTTGATTACTTGGGTAAAAGCTATCTCAATTGAATCTGTATATTCCGTAGAAGTTGAAGTTGGATTAGTTCCATCAGTTGTAAATCTCAAAGTCGAATTAGGTTCATTATTAGTGACACCTACTTTTTGAAAACCTTGATAAAATCCAGCAGGTAATTCAATAGTCGGAGTTTGAGTATATCCAGTCACTTGCGGAGCGGTATCATTAGAAGTTCCAAGACTGGGATTTGTAGACACCACCCAATCAGTAGAACCATCTGTTGCTCGACATCTAGAATGTTCCACCAAAGTTAATTCCATCGTAAAAGATTCAACCACCGTTCCAGTAGCATCGGATAACAAAACAATTTCATTTGCCTTAGTTTGTGCCAATTTGAAATTAGTATGAAGCTGACCACTAGTCGTAATTAAATCTCGACCTGAACAATAGAAGACTAAAAAACCATTTGCAGGGATAATAGTTCCCATTGGAATTTCCCATTTCTCAGGTTTCGTTTCCTTGTCTGAAAGATGCCATCCTCCAATATCTATAGATGAGGTACTCGAATTATAAAGTTCTATCCAGTCCTCAGTTTTCCCAAAGTCATCTATGAAGTTTTCAAGGTTGGAAGCAGAATATTCATTGATATGAATTTGCGCAGTTAAGGAAAAAACAAAGCTGAATAGAAGTAATAAGAGTAAATAAATTTTATTCATTTTTTATTTGAATTTAGTTAGGTAATATTTGCCTTTTATATAAGTCTCTTAAGATGGCTTGTTCCCCTAAGCAAAATTTCAGCAAAGGATTGGAATGCAATTTAAATGACAATTAATTCTTGTCTTCTGATTAATATTTTACATTTCAGGGCAATGTTCTTAGACTTTTAATCTCGAAGGAGAAAATATTATTATTTTTATATCATTAATTGATTTTGTTGAAAACGACCTCTTATAGACTACTAGACTACCTCCTTTTACCAAAAATTAAAACTTAAAATGAAATTCCAACTACCTATCTTTTCCCTTTTCATCTTTATCATTTTCCAAAGTTGCGCTCCAAAACTTGCTGATCCTTTAAAAACAATCCAAGATGGCCAATTCGCGCAAGGCTGGCAAAAACAAACTTCCTACCCTATCAAAAATGGTCGAACCGACGATCTTCATTTCTTTGATCCACAAACTGGTTTCGTTATCAACAGCGACGGATATTTAGTCTTAACTGAAAACGGAGGAACTGATTGGGAAATCATCCATGAAAACGAAGGAACCTTTTTCCGTTGCATTACTTTTAAAAATCGACAAGAAGGTTGGCTTGGAACTATCGGAACGGATGATCCATATTTGCATTCACGAGATTCGATTTCACTTTATGAAACCAAAGATGGAGGACAAAATTGGAGTCCAGTAAAGTTCATCGGACCGCAACCAAAAGGACTTTGTGGTCTGCAAAAAGTCAACGAAAACTTTATCGTCGGATGTGGTCGAGTACGTGGGCCATCCTATTTTATCAAAACAACTGATGGTGGAAAAAATTGGTATTCCTACAATTTGAATCATGTGGCAGGTAGCTTGATCGCAACACATTTTTTTGATGAATCACATGGCTTTTTAATTGGGGGAACTACTCGTGATAAAGAAAATTGTCGTTCGATGGTTTTAGAAACTTTGGATGGAGGAGAAAATTGGGATACCGTTTATCTTTCTGAACAGATTGGTGAGTACCCTTGGAAATTTGCTTTTCCAACTAAAGAAAAAGGATTTATTTCCATTCAAAGAAATGTTCGCGATGGTAGATTTTATCATCTCCAAACAACCGATGGCGGAAAGACATGGAAAGAGGTAGAGCACTCTCCAAATTATTACTACGTGCAAGGCATCGGTTTTATCAATGAAAAAATCGGTTGGATGGGCGGCAGTAATACTTGGACTTACGAGACTAGAGATGGTGGTGAGTCTTGGAAAAAATTAAGAAACATCGGAAATGGATTTAATAATTTTCAAACCTTTGGCGATAGTTTAGTTTATGGAGTTGGCTTTGGTGTTTTTAAAAATGGCAATGTGAGTGAAAGTCCTAACAATACTATTACAACCTATTTTAAAGATGGAAAATTAAAAAGTATTTCCCCTCTAAAAAATAATCGAATCAATGGAACCGCTAAAACTTTTTATCCAAATGGAAAAATAGCTAGTAGTGGTTTTTATAAAAATAATCTAAAACAAGGGAAGTGGAAATATTTTGACGAAACGGGAATGTTGCTTGAATTAGTCAAAATGAAAAACGGAACCGCGAAAGTTCCCAAAAAGAAATTACAATCTTACTGCGGAAAATATAAAACAGAAAATGGTGGTTTCCGAAAAATATTTTTGGAAGGCAATCAATTATTTTCTCAAAGAGGTGAAGGAGATAAATTGATGATTTTTCCAGAAACGGAAACCCGATTTTTTTATGGATTTAATTCGAATATAAAAATTGAATTTTTAAAAAATCAAAAAGGAGAAGTAACTGGGACTAAAAATTCAAATGGAGAAAGATCTGAAACGGCTGAAAAAGTGATAAATTAAACTAACACGTTGCAGTCTGCTTTAGTTAACCTAAAAAAACTCATCACAATGGGTTTATTCTTTTTCAGGTCAACCAAATCAGACCGCTACGGTTTGGTTTATTAACATAAATCCCCTCCTACAAATTTCAAAATCAAAAAATATCATCAAATATTTTTTTATTCATAAATGTAAAGTATATTTGTCATTAAGTAAAGCAAACTTTATTTAAAGTAAACTTTGTTTGCTCAAATATTAATTAGCAAAAAAGTACAAATATGGAATCATTTTTAAATCATGAAAGAAAAAGTTTAGATAAACTCAAAAAATTTCAATTGCCTAATCAAGCAAAGAAAATAGGTTGGGTAATCTTTTGTATTGCATTTATTGCTTTATTTTTCACAACAAAAGATACTAACCTTAAATTAATTGCTAAGTATTCGATACTGATTGGGTTATTAATAATTTCTATTTCGAAGGAAGAGATTGAAGATGAATTGATTAAAAACTTAAGAATGCATTCCTTTACTTTTGCTTTTATTTTTGCTGTTTTCATCGCAATTACAAATCCTTTGTGTTCCTATTTAGCCAATTTTGTATTTACAGAACAACAAGAACCATTTGGCGGTATTGGAGATTGGATGATACTTTGGCTATTGTTGAGTGTTCAAGTTTTCTATTTTGGATACTTAAAAAAGATGCATCAATAATGAAGAATAGACTGAAAATAGAACGAGCTATTTTAGATATTACACAGGAAGAATTAGCAAAAAGGATTGGAGTTTCTCGTCAGACAATTAATTCAATTGAGAAGAACCGCTATATTCCTTCAACGGTGTTGGCTTTAAAACTTTCAATTGTATTTAACAAAAATGTTAATGAGTTTTTTGATCTTGAAGAAAATGAGAAGCCAACATCATAAACATCATTAACACCAAACACGTGGCGGTCTGCTTTAGCTGACCTAAAAATTTACCTATAGTATGTTTTCTTTTAGGTCAGTTAAAGCAGACCACCAAGTGTTTGGTGTTATGTGCTAACTACAACGAAAACCAATAATTTAATTTGAACACCAACGCCCGATTCTTCGGCTGCACATTATCTAAAAATCTTGCACCTGGCACATTCAACACATCATAGTTATCTGTATAAACTACAAAAAAGTCTGACATCGGACTAAAACGGTATTGCAATCTGCTATTAATATTGAATTGATTATTTTGAAAATTATATTGAGTAAAAGTTGTCCAAAATAATTTTTTAGAAAAATTAACTTCTATCCGAGAAGTCAAATCTACCAGATCAATTAACTCATAATTTGGAAATCGAATATCATTTTTTTCCAAACCAATATTAATATTCCCCCAAGGCTGACGTCGGTAATTCACCGAAAATCGATACGTCGTTAATGTCCCATCGTAGAATCCTCCATGCTTAAAAAATATTTCATAATTAAATAATTTACGATCATCAGATTCATATTCGATATTGAATTGGTAATTATTATAAATGCCAGCTTTGACTGTATCCGTTCCTGTAAAAGTCAATTCATCCAACAAATTATTTTTCGTATTATCGATTCTAAATTTCAAATCGCTACTATTTTTCATGGACATAAAATATCTTAATCGAACAAACCTTTCACTCAACGTTCCTTCTGGGAAATACACTAAAAAGTTTTCCCAACCAAAGCGATGAACATTGACCACTTCATCATTATCTGGAAAAATAAAATATTCAAGCTGCGTAAAGTTTTGAATAAAACCAGATCGAATGGTCGTGTCTCGATAAAAATTATCCAACCGATTGATGAATCCTAATTCCGCATTATAGTTTTCATTGACTTTATACGTGTCCGTAAAAAATTGAATCTTGTTCGTAAAGTATCCACCACCACCGCCAAAAAAATTATTTTTATCAGAAACATCTGGTGCAAACGAATGATGGTAACCTCCCCACGCTTGCCATTTTCCATTATTAGATGCGGTTGTCATTTCTATACTTGCATTTCGACCATAATCATTTTTGTCAAAATCTCCTCCTTCATTTGATTGTCGATTGGTCAAAATTCCTTTGAGCAAAGATCGTTTTCCAATTCGTCGATGCACCGCCGCCGCTGAATAATTTTGAGCTACTTGAGAATCATTACCTTTAGTTTGCATATTTAAAACTCCAATTCGAGTTTTAGAATTAAGATTACCACTCAACCTTGCACCAAACAAAATTGGAACAGTTTCTCCTTGTGCATTCAAACCAATTTTTCTAGAAAAAAATGGTCGCAATGGACCAATTCCAAACGACGAAAAAATATCAGCATTTTCTAAAAAGAAAGTTCTTTTCTCTGGTAAAAATATACTGAACCGAGTCAAGTTCGTCACCTGTTGATCAACTTCAATTTGCGAGAAATCAGGATTGATCGTTAAGTCTAAATTCAAAGAGGAAGTCAATGATATTTTTCCTTCCACACCAGCATTAAATGTACCTTTTACTTTCTTATCATTTTCTATATCATGATTTAGTCCACCAGTAATATATGGAATGATGGAAATATTTCTCTTCACTTTTTTTGGAGGAGCATCCCAAGCAAGCGTGCCTAAATAATTCAAATCAATCCCATCAAATTGTTGCGGGATCGACGTCCAAGTATGGAACTCAGAGTCTTTTGGATTATTCCGAATAAAGTTAATCCCCCACTCCGTTTTGCTTGCATCAAATCGCAAAGTCTTAAATGGAATCGCCATTTCGACAGTCCAATAATCTTCATAAACTTGTGTAGCAGAAAACCATTTATTATCCCAATTCCGATCAATATCAGAACCATTCCCTGAAGAGGAAAGCAATCCTTCCATCTGCACGCCAAGTGGCGATACGCCAAACATAAAGCCATTCGCACTTTGACCGAATGGATCTAAAACAATTCCAATTGCATCACCACTCCAATAATCTTGATCCCGTTTTAAGGAAGGAACGATAAAATCATTTTTGCCATAACACTTAATTCCGACATAAATAAATTTGTCATTATAAGTAACCTTAGCTTCTGATTTTGGATTAGCTCCAGGCTTTACCTTTGGATATTTTATCCAAAAATCTTTTGCAATTTCCGCATCTTCCCATACCGCTTCTTCCAGTTTTCCATCTAAAAGTATCGCCTCAGAAGTTTTTTTAATCTTGATTTGAAACTTGGATTTATTGTCTGTAAAGTCATCTTGCTGTGCAGATATATTTCCAAAAGAAATTAGGAAAAAGGAAAGAAGAAAGAAAAATCGTTTTTCAAAAAAAATGTAAAATAGTTGCATTGGTTATATTCAGTTTTGTTCAAATTTAAAGACAAGTGATTTTTTAATTTGATGCCTGCAAATGTATTTTTTATAAAATGAAAATTCGCAAATACTTTACAATGATCTTTTATTTATTATAATTCCATCCTTCGCAGATTTAACTAATTTTTTTTTAATTGTCCGAAAGACTACTCATTATTTGGAGAGAAATCCAGTTTCGGCATAGGTAAATTTGAAGCAAAAAAAAACACTTCCACTTTTTTCAAATATTTACTTATTTTTGGAAAAATAAATCAACCCAAATATGAGAAACGAGTTTATCGCTTTTGCTATTTTTTCCCTTGTCATCGTAGCTGGTGTTTCCTATTTTATTACTCCAGCGTTTTGGTGGTCATTGGTAATTTTATTACCGCTTATTAGCATGGGATTTTATGATATGTTTCAATCCAAACATGCCATCAAGCGTAATTTTCCCATTCTCGGAAGAGCGCGATATGTGATGGAAGATTTGCGCCCAAAGTTATATCAATATTTCATCGAATCAGAAACCAATGGAGCGCCTATCTCTCGAATTTTCCGATCTATCGTCTATCAACGTGCAAAACATGAATTGGCCACCACTCCTTTTGGAACTCAAATGGATTTATACGCCGAAGGTTATGAGTGGATGAATCATTCCATTGCTGCTCGTGATCCAAAAAAATTAGTGCAAGATCCTCGCGTGACGATTGGAAGTCCTGATTGCCTACAACCCTACTCTGCCGCCATTTTTAATGTGTCCGCTATGAGTTTTGGTTCATTGAGTAGTGCTGCGATTGAAGCGTTGAATGGCGGTGCAAAAATTGGACATTTTGCTCATAATACTGGAGAAGGCGGAATCAGTCCTTACCATTTAAAACAAGGTGGAGATTTAATTTATCAAGTTGGAACAGGTTATTTTGGATGTCGAGCAAAAGATGGAAATTTCTCTCCTGAAAAATTTAAAAAGCGAGCTGCCGAACCTAGCGTTAAAATGATTGAGCTTAAACTTTCGCAAGGAGCAAAACCAGGTCATGGAGGAATCTTACCTGCCAAAAAAAATACACCCGAGATTGCAGAAATTAGAGGAATTGATCCTGGAACTGATGTTAACTCACCACCCTTTCACAAAGCATTTAATACGCCAATTGGTTTGTTAAAACTATTGCAACAGATGCGAGAATTGTCTGATGGAAAACCCGTTGGTTTTAAATTATGCATTGGTCACAAAAGTGAATTTTTAGCGATTTGCAAAGCGATGAATGAATCTAAAATTTATCCTGATTTTATTGCTGTCGATGGTGGAGAAGGAGGAACAGGTGCTGCGCCTTTGGAATTTTCGAATAGTGTGGGAACTCCTTATCGAGAAGGTTTGGCATTTGCATATGATGCGTTAGTTGGTTTTGGTTTGAAAAAACATATTAAAATTATTACTTCTGGGAAAATCATCACCTCTTTTGATATGTTTAAAGCCATGGCTTTGGGTGCAGATACTTGCTACAGCGCAAGAGCCATGATGTTAGCTTTAGGTTGTATTCAAGCATTGGAGTGCAATAAAAATAATTGTCCAACTGGAGTAGCAACGCAAGACCCTGAGTTAGTAGCTGGACTAGTTGTTTCAGATAAAAAAGAACGAGTAGCCAATTATCAAAATGAAACGGTTCATAGTTTTGTGGAATTATTAGCAGCGGCAGGATTGGATGATATGAGTCAGATTAAAAGACATCATGTCTATCGAAGAATTACAAATAAAGAGATATTAAGGTACGATGAAATTTATCCTTATTTGAAAGAAAATTGTTTGTTGACTGAAGAGAGTGTTCCTTCCAATTGGAAACCATATTGGTTGATGGCAAGTGCGGAAAGTTTTGAGCCAAAGGTGGCAGAGTTTTACGGATAGCTAATATCGAACAAAGAATATCCAATAAAAAAAACCTTCTTAACAATTAAGTTAAGAAGGCTTTTTTTTGGGAGCCGATGGACGGATTCGAACCGCCGACCCGCTGATTACAAATCAGCTGCTCTGGCCAACTGAGCTACATCGGCTTTAAGTACATGATTCACTTTGCAAATAGAATACCAAAAAATTGATCTCTATTTTTGCGGCTGCAAACATAAAATAATTTTTAAATATATAGCAATATCTCTTTTATTTTTTTCAAAAAAAATAAAAATTAATTCATCAAATTATATTTCATAATCTTTGCTCCAAGCCCTTTCCCTTCATTACTGATATATAAATCTCCATTAGGAGCAAAACAAATTCCTTCAGGTTGGCGATGAATATTTTCGTCAAGGAAAACCACTTCTTTTAATTCTTTATTTTTATTAAAAATAATTAATAATTTCCCTTGTGAGGAAAGCATATAAAAATCTTTCGTTTTAGGATGAATGGCAATACCTGATGGAGAAAAATCATTCACTCTTCCTTTTAGTTTTTTCTTCTTCTTTTTGGAAAAATCGTTTTTATCTGCAAAATCCTTCACATAATCTTCTAAAACATCATCTTCCACACTTAAAAATGGATCTTCTTCCAATTCATTTTTGTCTAAATCAAAACTGTAGATATTCTTTGTTTTTTTATACTTATCTGATTTTCCCAAATTTGGATCTCCTTTGCAAGCCAACAATAATTGATTCTTGTCAGCATCGTAAGCCAAACCTTCGATATCGTTGGAAGGTTTAAGTTTAGTTTTGACTTTACTTTGAGGCTCCTTTTTTCCCTCCTCATAAAAATAGATATCGCCATTACTTTTGACAATACTAATTTTATCACCTAACCATTCTATTCCTTCGAAATCTCCATTGCCGCTAAAGGTTTTCTTTTCTTCCACCTCACCAGTTGTTGCATTGAGGAAAAATATCCAACCTCGCTCATCGTTTACCGCTAGAAGTTGATTCATTTCAGGATAGTAACTTAAACCTGAAACTTCCAAAAGAGCCAACGGCAAAGCCAAGGTTAGTAAAGGCTCTTCAAAATTATAGGAAGATGCTTGACTGGAATCTACAATAGAAATTACTTTTGATTCTGGTTCTTTATTTTCTTCTTTTTCCATTGGAACAGTTGATTGGTTAGAAGTTGAACTCGAAGGCTCGCTACAGGATATAAGCAAAAGAAAAATTGAAAAAAGAAATAGGAGATAATTTTTCATAATTATTATTTTTTGTCAGTCAATAAATTGAGTGACTAAATTAAAACTAAAAAGCCCCGCAAACATTTCGTCTACGAGGCTTTAGCGGAGAAGGAGGGATTCGAACCCCCGGTACCCGTTAAGGTACGTCGGTTTTCAAGACCGGTGCATTAAACCAGCTCTGCCACTTCTCCGTTTTGTCTTGCTAATAACTCATTCGTTATTCTTAAAGCGATGCAAAAGTATAATTACTTTTGCAAAAATGAAACCATTTTGGAAATAAAATTAAAAAAAATTCAATTTATTTTTTTGACCTTTGTTTTTCCAAAAAAAGTACTCGTTCATTTGAACAAAAAAAAATCAAATTGCTTTTAATATATTAGATTTGACTTTGATATATTGAAGTCATTTATTTTCCAATTTTTAATTAAATAAAAATAACTATGCGTTCAATCATTTTCCTTTTTAGTTTTCTTTTCATTTTTACTGCTTGCCAAGATGGAGCAAAAACTACTGAATCTACTGATAAAAAAGAAGAAACAAAAGAAACTCCAGCTCCTACCGTAACTAATAAATATACCTTAACTCCCTTCGAAGCATCAACAGCTTATCCAGATGCAAAACTGGAAAGTGTTTCGATGAAGGAAGGTAAAATAGACTTTATTGTTGATGGTGGTTCTTCTTATAAATTAGGTCAACAAACTCCTGATGCACCTCAAAAAAATTGTGCTAACTCAGTCAAAGGTCAACATATTCACGTTTTAGTGAATGACCAACCTTATGCTGCTCGATATACTGCCTCATTCGATGATTTGAAAATTGAAGCAGGTGAGCATAATATTTTGGCTTTTCTTTCTCGATCATATCATGAGAGTATCAAAACTCCTGATGCATTTTTAGCAATTAAAACTGCCATTCATCAAAATGGAAGTATGCTAAAGTCTGCCAAAATCACAAAACCTATGGTTTGGTACAGTCGTCCAAAAGGTACTTACACAGGTAAAGCTGCGACAGAGAAAGTGATGTTGGATTTTTACTTAGTGAATACTGATTTGAAAAATGGTAATAAAGTAAAAGCTGAAATTAATGGTGAAATTCATATGATAAATAATTGGCAGCCTTATTATATTCAAGGTCTCCCAATGGGAAAGAATAAAATCACCCTTTCTTTATTGGACAAGGATGGCAATTTGGTAAAGACGGAACAAAATCCAATTTCTAGAGAATTTACTTTAGCGGAAGATCCGACGGAGAAAATGTAAATTTTACTGTACAGTTAGGTTTCGGATTTCTTAAAGGAATCCGAAACCTTTTTCTTCAAAATAGAAATAGCTTATTCAATTGACGACATTCGAGTTAGAGTCAACTTATGAGTAGTTCTCCTTAAAACTATATTTCAAAATCTTTAGAGAAACCTCTTCTTTGAAGTTTATTACGAATGGCAAATTTTAATCTTCTTCCTACATTTTCTTGAGAAGTTACCTTTCCGAACTTAAAGTATAAAACTAAAAATCCAGCCAAGCCAGCTAAAAATACTATAGGAAAACAAATAATAAAAATAGGTAGGTAAATATTATAGCCTAAAATAGCAATCAAACCAGACAATGGAATCAACATAAAAGAACTTGTGCACAGCAAAACAAATCGACCTCTTAATTTTTCAGTCAGTTGATATTCTTTTTCCCATTGGCCATGTAAATCTTCTAGCTCTTCCAAAGAAAAATACTGTTCTCCAAATTCTAAAAACATAGCCAAGTCATCTTGAACTGCCTGCTCAATCTTTTTAGAAAATTGTTCTACTGTGCTATTATTCTTTATTTGAAACATGATAAGGAAAAAATATTTTTAGGATGTAATTTTAATGATGCTTACAAAAATAATAAAACTAAATGAGTGATGCTTGAATTTTAGGTAATGTTGTCTTACTTTTTTAATAAAAAAAAGTATTAACGACATTTCTTGAGGCTTTGTTGAGTTATTTTTCAAAATCCTTTCTAAATTTAAAAAAAATAAAACAAAAAAGAGCAATTCATTTTTTTTGCTAATTGGTCGGCATTCGAACTATTTGAATTTTATTTCCCATAAAAAAAGATGATTTTTGTTTTCATGAAAAACAAACCTGAACAAGAAATACAATGAAAAAATCCTATACTAAATCCTCGATTGTAATTGTAGTAGTGAGTTGTGTTTTATTATTTTCGATGATTCCTATCCGTGAGAATGTAACTGAATTCCATTCAGCAGCTGAGTATAATTTTTATAAAACTCATGCAATGGTCGCTGGTCCAATAGATTCCAATATTATTTTTCCTACTGCTGGAAATTGCGATGGTTGTCATGGCTATGACCCGCAAATGAATGGCATGGTCGACTCTTATGGCAATGATGTAAATGTTCATGATGATTGGCGAACTTCGATGATGGCGCTATCGGCAAAGGATCCTTTTTGGCGAGCGAAGGTGAGTCATGAAGTTTTGATCAATCCAGCTAACAGTTTGGAATTACAAACTAAGTGTACTTCTTGCCATGCTCCGCAAGGACATTTTACAGCAATTCTCAGAGGTGCTGAACATTATACGATTGGTGAAATGTTGGCAGATACAACGGCAATGGATGGTGTTTCTTGTGCTGCTTGTCATATAAAAAGTGCAGAAAATTTAGGACTAGAATTTTCAGGAGAAGCAACACATGATACTTCGAGGGTAATTTATGGTCCCTACGAAATGCCGTTTGCGCCACCAATGACAGATTTTGTAGGATTCAAACCTGAGTTTGGTGAGCATATCAATGATGCTGGAATTTGTGCTTCTTGTCATACGCTTTTAACCAACTCGGTTGACTTGGATGGTAATCTGACTGGAGAAAAATTTGTAGAGCAAGCTACTTATCACGAATGGATTAATTCTGCTTACGACGATGATGGGAGTGATCCTACAACTTGTCAAAGTTGTCATATGCCTCAGTTGCAAGAAGAAATTGTGATTTCTGCAAACTATATTTTTCTACAAGGAAGATTTCCTTATGCGCTGCATGATTTGGTGGGAGCCAATACGACGATGTTGCAATTAATGAAAGAAAATAAGGAAGCATTAGATATTGATGCACAAGATGAACACTTCGACGAAACGATTGCGAAGACGTTGGTTATGTTGCAGCAAAACTCTTTGACGACCAATTTAGAAATGGCGGATTTAGATTCAGACACGGCTTATTTTGATTTAAAAATTACGAATAAAGCGGGACATAAATTTCCTTCTGGTTATCCTTCCCGAAGAGCCTATGTGGAATTTGTTGTAACAACTGACCTTGGAGATACTTTATTTCAAAGCGGAGTAATGCAACCTGATTACGAAGTGAATGGCCAAACAGAAGAAACAGAACCGCACTTTAATATGATTAATTCAGAAGACCAAGTTCAAATTTATGAATTGGTATTAGGTGATGTAAATGGAGATTTCACTACCGTCTTGGAACGATCGCACGTAGGCTTAAAAGATAATCGATTACCACCTCTTGGGTTTTCAACAAGTCATGGTTCGTACGATACGACTTTGATAATTGGAAATGCCTTGACTGATTCAGATTTTAATTATGAAGATGCAACGGAAGGAAGTGGTTCAGATATCGTTCATTATCATTTTCCTTTAGAAGGATATACTGGATTTGTAAATGTTTCGGCAAAGGTATATTATCAGGCCCTTCCACCAAAATGGATGAACCCAATGCTAGCGGAAAGTACTCCTGAAATCGATACGTTTAGAACGATGTATGAAAATGCTGACCTCTCCCCTGTTTTGATTTCGACAGAAACGTTGGATAGTATTTTTGTGGAGAGTGTAGGAACGAAAAATATTGTGGATGCCAATTGGCTAAAAGTTTTCCCAAATCCAACTTCGGATGGATGGGTTTATATTTCAAAACCAGCGGATGTTGATATTATTGTTATAAAAATATATGACTTTACTGGAAGATTGGTAAAGGAGGTGAATAATGATTTTAATCAAGTGAAATTGCCGGAGAATGGAGGGTTATTTTTATTGGAGATTGAAACGGAACGAGGACGAGTAGTGAGGAAGGTTTTGAGAGATTGATATTTTGTTTTTAAGCCAAACATAGCCAGACAGGTATGGCTTCTGGCTTATTTATATGGATACCAATGCTGGAACATTGGCACGAACTGACTGTGCTAAATACTCCAACATAAACAGAACTTTTTTCACACCAAGATTAGTTTTAAATTCATCTCTAAATAAACCTAATCTTCTATGAATAAATTTCTGCTCCTTCTGCTTTTTCCTATCTTACTTTTTAGTTGCGAAGGCATTCACTATGCTGCTATTGAAAACAAAAGTGGTGATAAAATAATACTTGAATTTATTTTTTTCGCACAAGAAGGTAGATATAAAAATCAATTGGGTTGGAAGACTATGGAAATAATAAATATTGATACAGAAGAGCGTATAACTGATAATTATTTAACTGATTTTTCAAAAAATGCAAAAGATTCTATATCTATGATTATTGAATTAGAAAATAATCAATCATTTGAAATGTCAAATGGAATAAACACCAGCTTTGCTTTTTATATTATAAAATCTCTAACCGTTACGTTCCCTGATGGTGGAGAAATTTTTGCAAAAAATTCAGCCGTTGTAAATTTATTTAGAATGGAAGAACCAGGTTACACAACTAGAAAATCAGTTTTCAGAATTGAACAAAGCTTTGGGAAGCAACAATATAATTCGATAAACTATCCTGAATAAAACAATGTGAATAAAAAAGTCCTTCTAAAACAGTTGAGTTTTAGAAGGACTTTTTTTTAAAACTTAAATATTAAAATCTATTGCAGCACCACTTTTCCTGAATAAACATTCTCTCCATGAATCACTTGCAACAAATAAACTCCTTTTGCTAAATGATCTAAATTCAATTCTGTCACTTGATCAATAGCACTATTTTCCAAAACTGTTTTCCCAGTCAAGTCAGTCAATCTAAGTTGAGCAGCACCTTGAATATCAAAGTTCAATTGAATAGCAATATCTCCAACAGTTGGATTTGGAAAAACTGTTACGTCATTCGTTTTTCCAAAATCAATCGTTGCAACTACATCTGTATCTAACCAAACTTCTACTGGAACTCTATCACCTATACAAGCTATTTCATCCTGTGTACTAATTTGCCAATCATAGAAATAATAGTACCTATTATCTCCAAAATTAGAAGAATTAATTGATACGTAATCTGGATAGACATAAGGGTAATTTGCCCCTTGCGTACTTCTTCTTAATCGTGGCCCATTAAATCCTAAGGTATTTTGATTTGTTGGAGCATCAGATGTCATGATAAGATTAGTTCCTGCAGAAATTTGCATTCCAACATAAACCATATTTTCTCCTTCAGGTACATCAATAACAGCAGAATGTAATTCATTCCCACCTGAATCTAATATAAGTATTTTTCTATCACCTTGAGTGTCCGTATAAACTTTTACGGAATCCAACGTGAATGACTTTAAGGCATCAAAATATATGGAATTGTTTTCATTTGGATTAAAAGAATAATTTGATCCATCATGATCTTCCATACCTGCATTGCCCTCTATTCCTTCAATAATAAGTCTATCTTCTACATAAAAAGATTGTGACGCATTAATCACTCCTGTGATAAAATTATTTCCATTGCCAAGTGGTGTTCCTCCAGTTGGAACATCATACCAAATTAAGTTTGTACCAGTTGCTTCTAGTTCCGCTACTTCACCCATTGCAACAGTATCTCCAATTGCTGTTGGTATTCCTAACGTTAAAACTTCTACTGTTACGGTTTCTGAAATAAAACTACTACAAGGCCCTTCTACTTCAACTGTATAATTCCCAGATTCAGTTACCGTAATCGAATTTCCGGTTTGGTTATTTGACCATGTGTATGAAAGTGCATCGGGTGTAGCGATTTCTGAAAGGACAACACTTTCTCCTTCACAGAAAATCAAATCTCCATCCGCTTCGATTTCAGGACTATAAACAGGATCGACAATTGTTGCCACATTACTTGATAGTCCAAGACAACCATTTGCATCAGTAACGGTAACTGAAAAATATCCTTGCGTCGTTACATTAATTGATTCAGTTGTGGCTCCTGTTGACCACTCATAAGCAGCATAGCCAGCAGGTGCACTTATGTTCGCAGATTGACCTGAACAAAATATAGTGTTACCAGTTATATCTAAAACTGGAGCATCTGCCAAACAATTTCCTTCAATTAACAAGAGGGTAGAATTTGGAGTTACATTGGTTTCTGTTTCTTTGATTCCTGATGGCCAATTCACGACAACTGAATCAATTTCAGTTACTGTTCCCAATCCAAAATATTGGATCATAGAATTCATAATGCCATAACTTTCTCCTGATCGAACTTCCCGCACTTGAATTCCCCAATCTCCATAAATTTCGATTCTAGCACCAATCGCATTTCTATTACTAACGGTTCCTTGCAATTGAACAGCAAGATGGTTATTAGAATTTCCATCATTAAGCCATATCACATCATCTATATTAGATGGTGTAGTATAAACATTTGCATAGCCTCCATATACATCTACAAATCCATCATTATTCAAATCCCCCAAAGCAAATGATTCCATATCATTGCTATCAAAAATTCCTGTTACTTCAGTAAAAGTCAAATCACCATTATTTTTAAAAATATGATGAGCTGTCCCTGATACAATTACATCCACAAATCCATCATTATCAAAATCTCTCATTACTCCTTGAATCGGCAATCCATTGACATTTATTCCTGTATTCATTGCTTCTACATAATGTCCTGTTCCATCATTAATCAATAACTGAGATTCATGATCGTGGTTAGTAATAAAACAATCCATCCAACCATCATTATTCACATCCTGAAAGTCAGCTGTCCATGATTGCCATTTTATTTTCAAACCATATTCTTCAGCCATTTCTGTATAGTTTCCATTTCCGTCATTTACAAAAAGTGCATTAATTCTTCTTGCATCAGTCGTGTCACTAACTCCTTGTCGGCACTTGGCAATGTATAAATCAAGATCTCCATCATTGTCAAAATCTGTCCAAACACTTCCATAATTTCCAGAATTATCGGAAACTGGATTTGTTGTCATATCAATCCAATCATCTTGAGGCATCAAATTTCCTGTACCATCATTTCCCCAAATTCTGCTTTCTGCATCATCATGACAAGCAAAAACATCAATGAATCCGTCATTATTAATATCTGCAAAATTAGAGCCTTGAAGAAACATTCCTGGCCCTGGCAAATATGTAGTCAAATAAGATGAACCATCATTATTGGCCATCGCTAATTTTACATCATCATATGCACCTCCAGCTAAAACTTCATTATGTCCATCATTATTAACATCAGCCACACACATACTCCATTGGCTTCCGTTATCAATACTTCCAATATTAAATGTGGTGAAAATTTCGTCAGTTTGATTTTGAAATTCGATAGTCAAATTATTACCTCCATTCATTCTAACAATATCATCTTTCCCATCATTATTCATATCAGTTACCGCAATGGCAACTCCACTATGAAAATCTGTATTAGAAAGTAAACTGTTACTGTTGGTAAATGAGATCTGAGCTTGTGTAGAGTGAATTAATAAGATTAACAAAAAGGTTAATAAAGTGTAGATTTTTTTCATCATTATTTAGTTGAGTTTATTAGCATAATTTAGAACCTCTAAAATTAGGTTTATTTTTCATTACCAAATGAAATTTTCCATATTTAATAATGTTAAGTACATTACATATTAATTAATGCTCCCTTCTAGAAGAAGTCCTATTATTATAAAATAAATAAATTTGTAAAAATGAAAAACTCGTTAATATTTCTTTGTTTTTGTTTCCTTCTTAGCGCCTGCAATTCTAACTCTACTAATAATGAGGAGGATAAAAATCTATCAAGCGAACCACCAAAATTAAGTCTAGTTTGTCAACCTGAAACTTCAACGATGGAAGGTGCTCCTTCTCACTCTATTCATTTGATGTTTAATGAGGAAAAAATAAAACTCGCTGATATTTTAGCTTGCGAAACTTTTAAAAAAGAAAATTATGCTCAATATCAAATGCCTACAGATGCACTAGAAGCATGCGGAGGTTGGTGGGCTGGAGCAGGGGAATATTTTTACCTCTACCAAAAAGCTAATGGAAATTATGCGGTGAATTATGGGCAAATGTATGAGGAGAAAGAAACTGGAAAATACGATTATACCGAACTCATTCAAATCAAAAAAAATAAAAATGGTAACTACGATGCTTTTCCAAAACATGAATTAAATGAATTGGTGGGAGTATACACTTTGGGCGGTCATGATAATTCGTGGATGCTTATCATCAAACCTGATAGTGCCAAGTTAGTAGTTACTTACCACGTTATTGAAGGAATGCTTCCTCCTTCTGCTGATTCAAAAAATAGCGAATTTGAAATAGGGAAAGGAAAAACTTTAGAAAATTTTAATGTAGACTTCTCTGACATGACAATCAATTCTGATTTGGGACAAGGTCAATTGGAAAGTATTTTTGAAAGAGAAAGAATTACTTTTTTTGGAATCCCGAGTCACCAAGAAGATGTTTTAAGGTTAACCAAAAATAAAGCATTTGATTTTTTATTGAAGTAGTTTTTTGCCGCAGATTTATTTGATTTTTATATCCTCTTATGATTGGCTACTTTTTTTTGATAAAAAGAAAAAGCATAATAGACATTATTCTAAATCGCTTTTTTCGGAAAAAACACCATTGATTATCAAGGAGTTACGAAGCTAAAAATCCATTTAGAATAATGTCTAATTATCATAAACAATCAGCCTAATCTGCGGCAAAAAAATTAATGTATCGGAAATACCGAATTCGTCATCATCAAACTCTCCGAAAATGCTCCCTGATTCAAACCCAAATCTTCCCCAATTGCATTAAAAAAATGCGTCATGTTTTCCATCGCCATATTTCCAGTCAAATCATCTTTTGCCATCGGACATCCTCCAAATCCTCGTAACGCTCCATCGAACCTTTTGCAACCACTTTCATAACCAGCTTCCACTTTTTCCTTCCAATTATGTGGCTGAGTATGCAAGTGAGCACCAAACTCAATATGAGGATATGCTGGAATCAAATTAGAAAATAAATACCGAATCGTCTGCGGATTAGAAACTCCAATCGTATCAGAAAGAGAAAATATTCTAATCCCAATTTTGTCTAATTCATCCACCCATTTCTGTACAATCTCTACATTCCATTCATCGCCATACGGATTTCCAAAACCCATCGAAATGTACACCACCATCTCCTTTCCATGCTTCATACAAAGTTCTTGAATTGATTTTACTCGATCTAAAGATTCTTCTATTGTGGCATTCGTATTTCGTAATTGGAAGGTTTCAGAAATAGAAAATGGGTAACCTAAATATTTAATTTCTTTATATTGACTCGCATCTCTAGCTCCTCTTTCATTAGCTACAATCGCCAATAATTTAGAAGAATTCTCCGTCAAATTCAATTGACTCAAAACTTCTGCGGTATCCTTCATCTGAGGAATTGCCTTGGGAGAAACAAAACTTCCAAAGTCAATTGTATCAAAACCGACTTCTAGTAATTTATTGATATATGCTACCTTTTTTTCTGTGGGAATCCATTCCTTAATTCCCTGCATGGCATCACGTGGGCACTCTATTAATTTTATCATATTAGGCATTTGGTTAAGAACACAAATATAGTTCTTTTTCCAAAATGAAATTGAACAGAATTAGACATCTGATGTTGAATATTTATTTACTTTTGTGAAGTCAAAATAAATAATTTATGAATAAAAATATCATTACCGTAATTGGATTCATTCTTTTCTTATCAGGAATGTACGCACTTTCGTTAAGTCTTGTTGGTGCAAAATTCACCCCTTTATTATTTTTGGAAAAATTAGGAGGGACCGCTTCATTTTTCATCAAAATCTTAATGGTACTTGTGGGCGTTTTATTAATCTTTTTATCAAGAACTAATACC
The DNA here is from genome assembly GCA_937981555.1 of uncultured Saprospiraceae bacterium. Taxonomy (GTDB): domain Bacteria; phylum Bacteroidota; class Bacteroidia; order Chitinophagales; family Saprospiraceae; genus CAJQQY01. The sequence continues at coordinate 150,598 of CALJOK010000029.1, read as the reverse complement.
GAAATGCCGAAAGATTAATATAGTTTTTTGAAAAATATGAAAATAAGATTAATCCTACTTCTTGGAATATTTTCAACCTTTGGAAGTTGTGAAGAAATCGATGGAATAATAGCCAAACTTGATTTCCCAATTATTCTTCAACAGTCGTCAATGCAATGTGGCCCCATCTGCCTGCAAATGATTAGTAAATATCATGGAAAAGAGGTAGATGTAAAAAGGTTAGAAATAATTTCAAAAATGGATCAAACTGGCACTTCCCTTTGGGGATTGGAAGAGGCTGCAGATAGCATTGGTCTAGAAAGTTTCGCTGCAAAGTTATCTTTTGAGGACTTAATCAAAGATGCGCCTCTTCCCGCAATCTTACATTGGAACGGGAATCATTTTGTCGTTGTTTACTATGCCACAAAAACTAAAATTTATATTGCAGATCCTGCCTATGGAAAAATAGAATATTCAAAAGAAGCGTTTTGTAAAAACTGGATTCCGAAAGATACTCTATCAAACAACAGAGGAATTATTATGCTTTTTGAGCCAACATCAAGTTTTTAACACACAGAATATATATTAATAGTTCATACTCAGAAGAATCGTCAAAATAAATAACTATTGCAATTGCCACAGGCATAATCGAAAAAGGCTCGCCTTAAGGAGCTGAGGTTAAAGTTTTATCCCCAACACTACCCCCACACGATCAAACTTCCCTTGTTGAAATGAACTAACCACATCTACCCTAAACAAGCGAAAAATCTTAACACCAATATTATCTATTCCAAAATAAACTTCTGTATAATCCTGCTGAGAAGCAGTATATAAAAAATTAACACCAACCGCAGTTTGCCAACCAAACTTCCGAATCAAAGGAATTTTATCCATAAAAAAACCATCAAAGTGGTGCTGGTAATGCGCCTCTACAAAATCTCCCGCAGTACTATTAGAATAATAAGGTAACTGCAAAAATGAACTAGCATACACATTTGGATTTCCAATAAAAGTTTCATTCCCTCCGAAGTGTTGATAGTCCACCACTTGCATTCTTTTTTGATTGAAAAAGGTACCTGCTTTAATATTAAATTCAGAATGACCTCGCACTCCCATACCTATATAATCCTCTGAAATAGATAATGTTATTTTATCAAATCCAGAAAAATTATTATTGATAGGAATTGCCTTTTGATAGTTGATATTAAAAGTAGGATATTTCGATCCCATAATATATTTCCGATCTGGATAGGTTAAATATTTTTGAGCAAAACGAATTCGAAGACTAGCATCAATATAGAATATAGATTGTTCCTCTTCCATAAAATCACTTACATCCACTTCATTTATTTGAGGTCGATTACTTTCATAAAGTTCATCTTTCTTTTTCCAACTATATTGAGTGTTGACATTAAGTTTGCTTCGTCTAGCATATTCAGAAGCTAATCGAAGTCGCACGCCATTTCGGATTTCTTTGCCAAAATTCAAATAGACAAAATCCCGATTGTACAGCTTCATCAGATTCTGTTTATCCCACAAATTATACATCGCAGAAAGCAACGGCCCAATCGGATTATCACTATTAAATTGCATCACCTCTCTCCCTCCCGACAGATATAATCGAGAAAAATTAGTCGCATTAAATTGTCTAAAAAAAGTAACTCTCGCCCTCACTTTTTTATCCCCAAAACCATATTGAATTTTTGGATTGATAAAATAATAACTCAAATTTCGTTCACCAAAAGCCTTTCGATAATTAAAATCTAAAGAAATGGTTCCACCTTGAACTGGGTTAAATTGAAAGGTAGAAACAGGTGCACGTATACTAAATGATTTTCGTTTCCAAGAATTACGGTAAGAATATCCAAAGAATATATTCGTCAGTTTGAATTTATTATTTTTTAAATCTATCGAATCTTTATATTCTTTCGAATCCCAAATTTCAGATAAACTATCTTTTTTGACATAATCCGTACTCTCTTCTTCAGTCAACGGAATCGGTCGAGATTCTTTCCAATAATCCAAGGTTTTTTCATTCGCTCCTTTTTCAAAAACCAGAACCTCATTGTCAAAAAAATCATCTTCATAAATCTGATTGAGATTATAATTTTTAAATATCCCTGTAAAATCTCCTTTTAATTTAAATCCAAAATATCCTCCTGTAAATGAAATCGTTTGGGAAAACATCCTCCACACATCAGGCTCGGCAACTGGAACATGTACTTGTTTAAGCCACATCGTATCAACAGCTGCTTGCTTCATAGACTTGGCGGTAAGAAAAAGTTCGGTCGATTGAATGACCCAAATTTTGTCAACAATATATATGATACCTCCATAACTTGGATCTTCTTTTCTCTTCGGCAGTACTTCAATTTTATTAATCAGCAATCCTTTTTCATCAAAAAAAGTACCTAACAACTTATACCGATAATATGTAAAAGCATTGTTAGAAATAGGCGAAACGACTTCTCGATTAGAAAAATAAAGCGCAGAATTTTTATATAAATTAAAATCCATCTCGGAAGCTCGATTAAAACTAAATCCATTATCATCCCCACTCACTTTCGAAGAAGTCATAATTTCTTTATATCGATCAGGTTGTTTGAAATTTAAAATTGCTTCTGACTCTGACAAATAAACAATGCCTTGCCGATTAGAATCCAACTGTCCGCCAAGATCGCCTACATCTTGTCCTAATATTTTTTTCGGAGCATCCAATAATTTAATTCCACCTTTGATATACACATTACATTGATATTGTTTGACCTGTTCTTTATAGTATTTTCGCTTTTTCTGCGCTTGCCGAATAATCGCATAAGCTGGATCTTCAGCATCTGCAGCTACTACAATTTCATTCAATCCAAACGACTCTGCCTCCAATACTACATCTAACTTAATTGGCTGATTATCAACAGTTAAGCTTTCTACCTTTTGTTTAAAACCTACAAATTGAAAGACCAATTGATACGTTCCTTTTTCCAATTCAAATTCATAATTTCCTTCAATATTAGAGGTCGTTCCATTGGTGGTTCCTTGGATGTAGATACTGGCAAAAGGCAAAGGTTCACCATTTGAATCAGTCACTTTTCCCGAAACTTGAGCGGATGCAAATACATTGTTAGAAAAAACAAATAAAAGCAGGTATAAGTATTTCATTTTTTAAAATTTGTAGACGTACAAAATTCATTAGATTTTCGAGTAGAAAAACGAACTTAAAAAATGAAAGGTTGGAAACAAAAGTTAAGATCCGTTTTATAAGAAGTTTAACGGATTAGGAGGTGAGAAGTTATAGAAAGGTGAAGTTTTTTTGCTGTAAATTATTTTGCCACAGACTAACACAGACTTAACTGACTTCCCCGCAATAAGGAGGAATGGGAAGTCAGTTAAGTCTGTGTTAGTCTGTGGCAAATCCTAAACATCCTCCCTCGGCTTTTCCCTTTCCAAAAACTTCTCTCGAATAATATCTTGAATCGGACGATCCTCTATTTTACTCTCCAGCCAAGAAACAATATCTAAATATAAAAATGGCCTTTTTTCATAAGGCGCTTCTCGAAGTTTCAAAAATGTATCGCGCAATTCAACAAACTCATTCTTCAAATTCTCCTTTTTGATGCGAGGAATTTTTCTAATAAATTTTAAAATCTCTTTTTGCACCAATTCTAAATCTTTCATTTTTGTCAAAAATCGGTACACAGATTTAACTTGATATTCCACCAACAAATCATTCCCTAAATTAAAATGAGCAATCAAGCAAAGTATCCTCGCAAAGCATTGAATGTCTTCTCGAAAATCAGGACTTTTTTGATTAATAATTTCATTCAAATAATCAATCGCCGTTTCATCATCTCCACTTCCAAAATACATGCAAGCGATTTTATAATTAAAAACCATCACTCGATGGTCGTCCCAATTATATTCATTGGACGCTAATTTTTCATTCAACCTTGGTACCCATTTCAAACCTTCGGTAAAAGTACCTTCCAAATAATGCAAATTGATTCGATTAAAATAAAGGTAGATATGCAAAAGACTATCAATATTGACTGATTTCTTTTGGTAATATTTCTCCCCAATATCTTCTAACAATTGTAAGGCTTTGGAAAATTTCTTATGATGCTGCGCTAAATAAAGTGCATTCAAAGAATTATGAACCGCCTTCAAATAAAGTGGCATTTCCTTTTCAATCATCTCTGGATTGGCATGAAAAAGGGCTACCCATTTTTGCGCATATTTATAATAATTCAAAAAATCTTGCGTCATAAAAAAGTACCAACCATAGGCTTGATACAAATACATTTTCTCAAAAAAACTTAAATCCTCTACATCAAAATCTGGCAGATTGGAATAAAAAAATGATTTGACATAAAGATATTCTTCCTCACTTCTAACGTATCCAACTTTTAAATATAAGCCATATAATTGAATCCCTAAATTGGATAAATCATTTTTTTGCACCGCCCTCCGACTCACCATCGAAGATTCAGAAGTCAACTCTTCGGCACGGGTATCAATACTTCGAGTAATATGCTGCGATTCGATATGTTTTTCAAATTCCAAAATCGACAATTTTAAAGCATCTAATTTTGAAACAGTAGCCAATGATTTTGCCTTATCCAAAATTTCCAAACTTTGTCGATACAGTCCTTTATTATATAAAATTCGAGCATAATCAAATCGTTCTCTTATCTCAATATCAGGATTCTTTGATCGATGTTGCAAACGAAGTGCTACCAGCAATTGTTTATAAAGATGCGCTTTCAAATTTGAAATTTGCCGCTTCTTAATTCCCGGATTCTTTTTCAAAATTAATTCCTCGTCATATTTTTTCTGCTTATCCAAAAAATCGAATAATTGCAAAAATAATACATCCGTATTCGATTGATTCCGATTGACCCAAAGTCTGAACTGTCTCTTTTCAGTCTTGGTAAGTGACTTAATTAACTGAATTAAATAATCAGTTTGTTGCTTTGGCATTGTAATTAATCATTTTACAAGTTATTGATAATCAATAGATTATGAGAGTTTTTTAAAATATACTTACTGTAACATCAATCTTTTTAAATAGTAAAAAGAGTCATCATAAGAATATCTTTGAGAAGATACAAACATACATTTTTTCTGAGTAAATCAAATTTAACTCAATTAATTTTCACTTAAAACATTTTCCGTACAAGGTTTATTTTTTAAGTAAAAGAATAAAACAATAATCTATGGCTTCTGACCAAATTTATATCTTCGACACTACCCTACGAGACGGCGAGCAAGTTCCTGGCTGCAAATTGGATACTGAACAAAAAGTAATCATTGCACGAGAATTAGAACGACTCAATGTTGATGTAATCGAAGCTGGTTTTCCAGTTTCCAGTCCAGGGGATTTTAAGTCGGTAGAGGAAATTTGCAAAGCAGTCAAGACTCCGATTATTTGTGGTTTATCCAGAGCAGTTGAAAACGATATTAAGGTAGCGGCAGAAGCATTAAAATATGCTACTCGTCCTCGAATTCATACTGGAATTGGAACTTCTGATTTGCATATTTTTGACAAATTAAATTCTACTCGTGAGAAGATTATCGAACGAGCAATTGGTGCGGTAAAATATGCTAAATCATTTGTCGAAGATGTAGAATTTTATGCAGAAGATGCTGGTCGAACGGAGAATGAATATTTGGCAAAAGTAATCGAAGCTGCCATTGCAGCAGGTGCAACTGTGGTCAACATTCCAGATACAACTGGTTATTGCTTACCCGCTGAATATGGAGAAAAAATAAAATTCCTTAAAGAAAATGTAAAAAATATTCATAAGGCGGTTATCGCAACTCATTGTCATAACGACTTAGGATTAGCTACAGCCAATTCCATCGCAGGTATCCAAAATGGTGCTCGACAAATCGAATGTACGATTAATGGAATCGGTGAGCGAGCTGGAAATACTTCGCTCGAAGAAGTGGTGATGATCATGCGTCAGCATCCTTATATGAATCTTCATAACAATATAAATACAAAATTGCTTTACCCGATGAGTCAGTTAGTTTCTGAAAAAATGGGTGTCAATGTTCAACCAAACAAAGCAATTGTGGGAGCGAACGCCTTTGCTCATTCTTCAGGAATTCATCAAGATGGGGTGATTAAGAAAAGAGAAGTTTATGAAATTATGGATCCCAAAGATGTAGGCGTGGAACAATCTTTAATTGTTTTGACAGCAAGAAGTGGTCGAGCAGCTTTGGCCTATAAAGCAAAGCAAATCGGTTTTAATGTAACTAAGAAAGAGTTGGATATTTTGTACAAAAAATTTCTAACGCTTGCAGATAAAATGAAAGAAGTAGGAGAAGAGGCATTGTATCAATTATGCGTGACGAACTTGGCAAGAGTTCCTTCTTCTTCTCATTAATTTTCAAATTTGACTTAAGAATGTACGTTCAATAATTATATTTGGTTAGGTCGTCGGGCTCATGGAAGCCCGACTTTTTTTTTGTTATGGCCAAATCAATTTTTGAAAAAAAAAGAAAAATGAACGATTCTAAGATTTTAGATAAACCTATAATTCATTCAAAAATAGAAGCCAAATCAACTGAGATTGGATTCACGATGCCTTCCGATATTTACATTGGAACACTTCTAAAAACCTTGATTACTTCCAAACCAAAATCAAATTTTTTAGAATTAGGAACAGGTATTGGTTTATCCTTATCTTGGATGATTGAAGGAATGGACGATGCTTCTAAATTAACAACCATTGATAATGATCCAAAGTTAATTGACATTGCAAAACAATATTTTAGCGAAGATGAACGAGTAGAAATCATTTGTTCAGATGGAACAGAATGGATAAGAAATTACCGAGGAGAAAAATTTGATTTGGTTTTTGCAGATGCTTGGCCTGGGAAATATAGCGAAATTGACGAAATTTTAGATTTAATAAATGTAGGAGGATTTTATATTATCGATGATATGAAGTCACAACCTAACTGGCCTGATGGACATCAGGATTTTGTCGATACTTTAATTAACTATTTGGAAAATCGAGTTGATTTTAATTTAACAAAAATGAATTGGTCAACTGGAATTATCATCGCTACTAGAAAATACTAACTTATTTTTTCCAAAAAAAATAGAGAAATAAAAAATCATAACAATAGTTTTACATTTTTAATATGAAAAAAACATTATTCGATAAAATCTGGGAACAACACGTCGTCGATACGGTCGATGGTGGTCGTAATATTTTATACATCGACAAACACTTCATCCATGAAGTAACCAGCCCTCAAGCATTTGCAGGTTTAGAAAAACGTGGAGTACCTTTGTTTCGAAAAGAAAAAATAGTAGCCACCGCCGATCACAATGTTCCTACCCTCAATCAACATCTTCCAATCGTTGATCCACTTTCCAGAACTCAAGTCAATACTTTAATTGAAAATTGCGAAAAATTTGGAATCGAATTGTACGGTTTGGGACATCAATATCAAGGCATCGTTCATGTCATCGGTCCTGAGTTGGGAATCACTCGACCTGGGATGACCATCGTTTGCGGAGATAGCCATACTTCCACGCATGGTGCATTTGGAAGTATCGCATTTGGAATCGGAACCAGTCAAGTCGAACAAGTGATGACGACGCAATGTTTGTTGTTGCAAAAACCAAAACGCATGCGCATCACCATCGACGGTGAGTTGCAAAATGGTGTTTTATCCAAAGACATTATTTTATACATTTTGTCAAAATTAACTGCGTCAGGTGGAACAGGTTATTTTATCGAATATGCAGGTTCGACGATTCGGTCGCTTTCCATGGAAGCTCGAATGACCATCTGCAATATGAGTATCGAGATGGGTGCAAGAGGTGGTTTGATTGCTCCTGATGAAAAAACTTTGGAATATATCAAGGGGCGAAGATTTGCTCCACAAGGCGAACAATTTGAAAAAGCAGTTACGTTTTGGAAAACACTTTTCACAGACGAAGACGCAACATTTGATAAAGAATATCATTTCCAAGCAGAGGACATTGTACCAATGGTCACTTACGGAACCAACCCTGGAATGGGTATAAAGATTACCGATTCTATTCCTGCTCCAATCGATGCAAGCAATACAAAGTCTTACGATAAATCTTTGGAATACATGAATTTCAAAACTGGAAATTCATTAATCGGGCAAAAAGTAAATTATGTTTTTATCGGAAGTTGTACGAATTCTCGAATTGAAGATTTGCGATTAGTTGCTGATTTTGTCAAAGGAAAATCAAAGGCAGACAACACGACTGTTTGGATTGTTCCTGGTTCGAAACAAGTGCAGTTACAAGCTCAACGAGAAGGTTTGGATAAAATATTTGAAGCTGCTGGTTTTGAATTAAGAGAACCTGGATGTTCTGCTTGTCTAGGAATGAACGAAGATAAAATCCCAAAAGGAGAATATTGTATTTCTACTTCCAATCGGAATTTTGAAGGTCGTCAAGGACAAGGTGCTCGAACAATTTTAGCAAGTCCATTAATGGCTGCTGCGACAGCTGTAACTGGAGAAATTGTAGATGTAAGAGCAATGTTATAATTTAAAAATTAATCTAAAAAATGGCGTAACTATTCAGTATAGGAGTAAAGTACGGGCGAATTCATTCGCCCATTACTATTAGTTTAAGCTATAGGATTTATTAGGCGAATAAATTCGCCCGTACTTTACTCTTAATACTGAATAGTTACAAAATATCAATGGCAATCAAAACAATGACAAGCTGAAGTTACCATTCAAATTTTTGATTTTGATTGACATTGTTCGTGATTTATTAGAGAAAAAAATAAAAAAATGGAAAAATTCACTAAACTAAATACCAACGCTGTTCCCCTTCCAATGGAAGACATCGATACCGATCAAATCATCCCAGCTCGTTTTCTCAAAGCAACAACTCGAGAAGGATTTGGCGATAATTTATTTCGAGATTGGCGATATGAACAAGACAATAGCCCAAAAGATTTTATCCTAAACAATAAAACCTACGAAGGCAAAATACTAGTTGCTGGCAAAAACTTCGGCTGTGGCTCAAGTAGAGAACATGCAGCTTGGGCATTGTATGATTATGGATTCCGAGTGGTAGTTTCTAGTTTTTTCGCAGATATATTTAAAGGGAATGCATTAAACAATGGGCTTTTACCTATCACCGTTTCTCCTGAATTTTTAAATGATTTATTTTTAAGTATTGAACAAAATCCAAAAAGTGACGTAACTGTAGATTTAGAAGTCCAAAGAATTACTATCTTAGATAGTGGAAAGTTTGTTGAGTTCGAAATAGATCCTTATAAAAAAATGTGCCTTATTAATGGGTATGATGATATTGATTATCTGATTTCCAAAAAGGATAAAATCGAGGCATTTGAAAAAAAGCAACTAATTTTTTAAATAATAAAACGACTAACCAAATATTAATTAAACCAGAACCCATGGAAAAAAGAATCGCAGTTTTAGCAGGCGACGGAATCGGCCCAGAAGTAGTCAAACAAGGCAAAAAAGCATTGGATGCAATTGCTTCTAGGTTTGATCATAAATTCACTTATTGCCATGCAGATGTTGGCGCTGTCGCAATTGACAACACAGGTGACCCATTACCAGAAGCTACTTTAGCAACTTGTATGGATGCCGATGCTATTTTATTTGGAGCGATCGGTGACCCAAAATATGATAATAATCCAGATGCAAAAGTTCGCCCAGAGCAAGGACTTTTACGTTTGAGAAAAAGCTTAGGATTGTTTTGTAATATTCGACCGGTAGCTACTCATCCTAATTTATTGCACCTCTCCCCTCTCAAACCAAAAAATATTGATGGTGTCGATATGGTAATTTATCGAGAGTTGACAAGTGGAATTTACTTTGGCGAAAAATTTTTAAGTGAAGATGGAATGTCTGCTTTTGACAAATGTGAATACCATGTTATGGAAGTGGAGCGCATTGCACATTTGGCATTTAAGGCAGCGATGAATCGAAGAAAAAAAGTGACGCTTGTGGACAAAGCAAACGTTTTGGAAACTTCAAGGCTTTGGAGAAAAACGGTTCGTGAATTGGCTAAACAATATCCTGAAGTCACTTTAGATTTTATGTTTGTAGATAATGCTGCAATGCAAATGATTATCGCACCAAAACAGTTTGATGTCATTTTGACAAGCAATATGTTTGGAGATATTATTTCAGATGAGTCAAGTGTGTTGACAGGTTCATTAGGAATGTTACCTTCTTCTTCGATTGGAGAAAAGACTTCTTTATTCGAACCAATTCATGGTTCTTATCCTCAAGCAGCTGGTCGAGATATTGCCAATCCAATCGGAACGATACTTTCAGTTGCCTTGATGTTGGAGACTTTTGAAATGTACACAGAAGCAAGAACGGTTAAAAATGCAGTTGCATATTGTTTGACCAAAGGAATCGGTACACCTGACCTTCACCCAAACATTGAATATACTTGCTCTCAAATGGGCGATATTGTTGCAGCATGGATTGAAGATGATCGATTGAATGAAGCGAAAATTTCAGATAGTGTTTCGACGATAATTTAAGATCGTTTTTATTTTTTCTAAAAAAAATCCTTGCATTGTGAAAAGTGCAAGGATTTTTTTTGTTCTTGAGCTAAATTAAAAATCGAAAAATATGGAACCTCGAATTGAAGATATTGAAGAGAAGTTTTTTGTTGGAATGTCAATTGAAATGTCATTAACTGACAATAAAACATTTCAATTGTTCAGCACATTTATGCCTAGAAAAAAGGAAATTTCTAATGCTAAGAATCAAGACGTTTATGATTTAATCATTTATCCAAAAGATTATTTTTTGACTTTTGATCCAACTGCATATTTTAAAAAACATGCTTTAATCGAGGTTTTAGATTTGGAAAATATTCTAGAAGGAATGGAATCCTTTATTTTACCAAAAGGAAAATACGCAGTTTTCACCTTCAAAGGTTATGTTCCTAATCAAGCTAATTTCGAAAATATCTTTTCAACTTGGTTACCCAATTCAGATTTCCAATTAGATGATAGACCTCATTTTGATATTTTGAGTGAAAAGATTCAACAAAAATCAAATGATGCCTATCAAGAAATTTGGATTCCAGTTTCAGCAAAATAATAATTCATTTTACCGTTTCTTTTGCAATCAAAAACGCAATTCGTAATTTCCCTCTTTAATTCAAAACTATGTCGGGAAAAAATATTTTATATTACTCACTCCTTTCTGTTCTTACCTTTTCAGTCACCATTTCTTGGGGGCAACAAAATGGTGATTACCCAGATGTTGATATTATTGTAATTGAAGATTTATTGCAAGGCAATGAAGATATTGATGCAAGCGATTTAGTTTTTGTTTTTGAAAGTTTGCAAGGATTTGCTCAAAGCCCTTTGAATTTGAATAGCGCTACCATCACCGATCTAGAAGACCTTTTCCTACTCAACCAACTTCAAATCCAAGAGTTCTTTATTTATAAAAAAAAGGTGGGCGAACTCATTTCCATTTATGAATTGCAGGCTATTCCTGGTTTTGATTTAAAAACGATTCGAGTCATTTCTCCTTTTATAAAAGTTAGCGGCGAAAAAGATTATCAAAAATCCATAGGTTCCATGTTTGTAGAAAGTAATCGAACCTTGCAAATGAAATGGGTGCGACCACTTGAATTAGAGCAAGGATTTATCACTCAACCGAATGCTGAAAAGCCTGCTTTTGAAGGATCACCTGACAAATTATTATTGAGAATGCGAGGTCGTTTTGAAAATAGATTAAGCTATGGATTTACCGCTGAAAAAGATGATAGTGAAGCATTTTTCAGAGGTAGTAATAAACATGGATTTGATTTTTACTCGGCTCATATTTTCCTAAAGGATTATTCCAGTCGATTAAAAAGTCTAGCACTTGGTGACTTTTCTGTTAGCATGGGCCAAGGGTTAATTGCTTATTCTGGATTCGCTGGAGGCAAAGGTTCGGAGGTTTTAAAAGTGGATCGAAATCGAAGAACGCTTCGAAATTTTTCTTCTTTAAATGAAATTTTATTTTTTAGAGGAATAGGGACAACGATTGGTTTGAGCGAAAATCTAGAATTGACTGCCTTTGGTTCTTATCGAAGAGTTGATGGGAATATATTTGAAAATGACTCGACCGATGTTGATTTTGAAGAGTTTGAAATTTTAACTAGCTCTTTGCAAACTTCTGGTTTCCATGCCACAGAAGGAGAAATTGAAGATGAAAAACAAATCGGCTTACTCCAAACTGGAGGAAAAATTAAATATAAAAAAGACACCTGGCATCTAGCTTTCAATACCATTTATCATAAGTTGGACAAGCCACTTAATAGAAGTGATCAACCATATAATCAATTCACTTTTCGCGGAGATCAGTTATTTAATGCCAGTTTGGATTATGGTTTTCTAATTCAAAATTTTAAATTCTTTGGCGAAACTGCAACTAGTCAAAATGGAAGTGTGGCTTCAGTTAATGGGGTTTACATTGGTTTGGATCGACGAGTGAGTATGTCTATTTTATATCGACATTTACCTGCTGACTTTCATTCATTAAACGCTAGGCCGTTTGCTGAAACTTCACAAGGCTCGAATGAAAATGGGCTCTTCTTAGGTTTGCAATTGAACTTAAATAAAAATTGGGATTGGCGATTTTATTTTGATACTTGGAAGCATCCTTGGTTAAGATTCAATGTGGATGCACCATCTAGAGGTGTGGAATATTTCTCTCGTTTGACTTATAAACGGAAGCGAAGAATGGAGGTGTATCTGCAATTTAAAAATGAAATCAAGCAACGTAATGCTCCCGATAATGAAACGCCGATTGATTTTTTGACAGACAATACGAGAACTCAATTTCGAATTCATGTTTCCAATAAAATTTCAAAATCGGTAGAATTAAGAACTCGGGCAGAGTGGGCGTTTTTCGATAATGAAGTGGAAGAATTTAAAAAGGGATATATGCTTTATCAAGATGTCGTTTTTAAATCCAACCAATTTCCTCTTTCAATGACGACTCGATTTGCTATTTTTGACAATGAATTTGATACTCGAATTTATGCTTACGAAAATGATTTGTTGTACACCTTTTCTATTCCTGCTTACTCGGGTCGTGGCTCTCGATTTTATTTAAATTTACGATATCGACCGCATCCTAAATGGTCAATTGAGGCTCGTTATGAGCGCACTTTTTTAAACTTAGAAAAAACGATTGAAAATGGGTTTTTAGATAATCCAAAAGGAGTTGGAAATGGAGTTAGTTTTATTGAAGGAAATGTACGATCTGCATTCGATCTTCAGGTACAGTATCAATTTTAACGTGGTTGTCTGCTTTAGCTGACAGTAAAAAAAGAGTGTAGCGATTTTTTTTTAACTCCATAAAAAATTGATTGATTATTTTCTAGTGTTAATACTTTAGAAAAAATCGCTTCGCTCTTTTTTCAGGTCTGCTAAAGCAGACAGCCACGTGCAAATTTAATCATCAATTACGATCGTACTCGAAAAGCTTCCATCTCCTACACAAAACGTCCCCTCTAAATAATATCCTGACAAAACTCCTTCTACATACCAATCATAACAACCGTCTCCAAAGAACAAACAATCCTCCGAATCCTCATCTATCGTGAATTCAAAAATTCCATCAATATATAAATCAATCGGTTCATCTGTCCGATTATCAAAACATTGATCACCCGAATCTTTGCCGCAACTCGACAAAAAAAACAATACAATTACAAAAAATAAAAGAGGAAAATTAATTCTAAAAGAAGAGGTGTATTTTTGCATCATGTCTTTTTTTTCTTACAAATTAATTGAGAAAAAAGGAAGACACAAATATTAACATCACCTTTAACTTAAACTTTAATACTCGTTAAAGATTGGTTAATTTATTTAACTAAAACTCACAAGGTAACTTTGAGTCACCTTGTGAGTAAAATAATATTAATGAGATCGCTCAAATTTTGCATCCAAGGAGAAGTTACCTGCACCTGCTAAAAAGATCGCCAAGTAGCCCACCATATAAATAAATCCCTTTTCGACTTTCCCAAATGGATCACCAAAGTGAACATAGAAAACGGCTACACACATCGTAAAGAATAAAAAGAATGCTGCCCATCTAGTAAACAATCCAAGGATCAAAAATATACTACAAATTAATTCAGAGAACACCACTAAACCTAAGCTCACCTTAGGGCTAAAGATTCCCAAAAATTCCATAAACTTTATTTCACTTCCACTAGTCAATTTAATCAACTTCCCCCAACCATGACCAAACGCCATCCCAAATCCTAACCCGAGTCTTAATATTAAAAATGCCGCATCATCTAAAAACTCATCTTTAATAGTGTCAAAAGGTTTCTTTAAATCCATCGTTTTGTTTTTTTATTTAAAAAATATATGCTCAAAATATGGATTTTTTTCTAAATAATAGATTCAAATTTCAAGGCAAATTCTTATCAGGTATTTTACAATCCTTTTATCCACAATTCCCTACTTTTGCGCATGCTTCCAAAGTCAGAATTTTCAAAAAATGTTTTGACCGTCATGACGGGAACTGGCATGGCGCAAGCCATTACCATTCTTTTTTCTCCTATTCTGACTCGAATTTTCACACCAGAAGAATTTGGCGTTTTTTATCTTTTTAGTGCGCTTGCTGATATTTTGGTGATCGTTGCGACAGGTAGGTATGAGTTAGCTATTTTAATTCCTGAAGACGAAGACGAGGCTGCCAATACTTTTTGGTCAGCTGGTTTTTTAGCGACGATTTTTAGTCTTCTGCTTTTCATCTTTATCTATTTTTTCAATTTAAACATTGGCATTTGGTTGCGAGAACCAAAAATTTCACTTTGGTTATATTTGTTGCCGCCATTCATTTTGATTCGAGGTTGGATGATGTCATTTCACTACTGGCACAATCGACATAAGCGATTTAAAATTATCACCGGAAGTAAAATTGCAGAATCTTCCACCAATGTTGGTTCTCGAATTGGACTCGGTATTTTAAATTTTGGAGCAGGTGGTTTAGTCATCGGAACGCTACTCGGTAGACTCGCAACACTCCTCACCTATTTATTTTATTTTATAAAAAACGATAAAAAGGATTTTCCAAAACCAGAAAAAGCAGCCATCAAAAAGCAATTACAACGGTTTAAAAATTTCCCGAAAAACATGGTTCCTGCAGGATTCTTCAATGCAAGTTCCAATCAACTTCCGAATATATTAATCAACTTTTTTTACTCCGCCACCGTGGTCGGACATTATGGTTTTATGAATCGAATTGTTCGTACTCCGTTGAGTGTAATCGGCAGATCTTTTGAAGAAGTTTTCAAACAAAAAGCTAGCGAAGAATTACAACAAATCGGTCATTGTAAAAATATTTTTTACAAAACATTAAAACGGTTAGTTGCGATTGCCATCATTCCATTTCTAATTTTCTACTTTGCCTCGCCTACTGTTTTTGAATTTGTTTTTGGAGAAAAATGGTTAGTCGCAGGAGAGTATGCACAAATTTTCACGATACCACTTTTTCTAAACTTTATCGCCTCCAGTCTTTCCTCCATTTTTTATTTAAAAGAAAAAACTCAAATATTTTCAAGGCTTAGTTTTTTACAATTGAGTTTAGTTATCTTCGCGTTTTTTTTGAGTCAGCGATATAATTTGGAAGCCAAAATGTTGATTTATTTGTTGGCTGGAGCATATACCATTTCGTACGCATTGATGATTTTTCTTTTGGTAAAAATTGTGGAAGAGTAAAATATTGAATTACGACTTAGGCTCATAAAGAATATAGATTTCACTATAAAACTATCTTTTCTATGTGCCTATGTGGTAAAAACTAAATAGCAGATTTTCAAAAAAATGAAAAATGTAATTTCATTATTAACCAATAATTTCAAGCACGACAACCGTGTGCTAAAAGAGTGCACTACACTTTCAAAAGCTGGTTACAATGTCACCGTCGTTGCCCTCCACGCTGAAGGATTAGCCGAAAAAGCAACCCTCAAAAACAATATCAAAGTCCATCGGATTCCACTTAAATCTCGCCATTGGTCAAAGAACAGAATCATCCAATTATTCAAATACGCCGAGTACTTTTACCGACTAGTCAAACATCATCGCAAAGCAGATATTATTCATTGCAATGACATCGAACCACTTCCTTTGGCAGTCATGATGAAATGGTTTTTTAATCGAAAAATAAAAATCGTTTATGATGCTCATGAATTAGAATTTGATAAAAAAGAAAAAGGAAGTGGTTACTACCCACAAAGTATTTTGGCGTTTGCAGAAAAGATTTTGATCAAAAATACCGATGCGATGATTACAGTAACTCCGCTCATTGCCGAAGCTTATTCGAAGCGTTATAACATTGCTCCTCCAAAATTAGTAATGAATTGTCCAACCTACAAAAAACCGGTTGCATCAAAAGATATTTTTAGAAAAAAATTCAATATCCGAGCTGATCAAAAAATTTATTTGTACCAAGGTGGATTGCTTCCCAAACGTGGAATCGAAGAAATTTTGAGTGCTTTTGAGCAATTAGATAATCAATATGTAATTGTATTTTTGGGATTCGGAACGCTGGTGGATTTGGTAGAAAAAGCTGTTGAAGAAAATGATAATATTTTTTTCCATGAAGCAGTCTCGCAGGCTGAATTGCCCGAATTTACTAGATCCGCGGACTTCGGATTTTGTCTATTGCAAGGTTCCACTCGAAATCATCAGTTTGCTTTAGGTAATAAAATCTTCGAATATATTCAAGCTCGTTTACCCATCTTATGCTCAAATATGCCAGGCTTTAAACAAATTATGGAAAACAATATGGGTATTGTAATCCAAGATCATAACAATATACTTGCAATTAAAAATGCAGCACTCGAAATCCAAAATCTAGACGAAGCAAAATATCTGGAAGCACTTGAGATTGCTGCAAAAAAATATAATTGGGAGAATCAAGAAAAAGCATTGTTAGACATTTACGAAGGTTTATATGAAAAATAAAATTTGCCATATCACTACCGTTCACAACGCAAAAGATACTCGTATTTTTCAAAAAGAATGTGTGTCATTGGCGAAGCATGGATTTGAAACTCATCTCATCGTTGCTAATCAAAAAAGCGAAATTGACCAAGGTGTTCAAATTCATAACATTATATCTACAACTTCTGGAAGAATACAGAGAATGCGAAAAACGACTCAAATCGCATTGAAAAAAGCATTAGAGATTGATGCAGATATCTACCAATTCCATGATCCAGAATTATTACCCGTTGGTTTAAAATTAAAGAAGTTAGGCAAAAAAGTAATCTACGATACTCACGAAGATGTACCTCGTCAGATTCTTTCAAAATATTATCTCCCTGCTTTTGTCCGACCGATTATTTCCAAAGTATTTGAGATTTATGAAAATAGGATTGCCGCAAAAATGGATGCTGTAATTACAGCAACTCCATTTATCAGAGATCGCTTTTTAAAAATTAATCCAATTACTGTTGACATCAATAATTATCCAATTTTCGAAAAATTCAATATTGAAATCCCAACAGAAAAAACTCATGACATTTGCTATGTTGGTTTGATGAGTAAAATTCGAGGCATCGAAGAGATGATCAAGATGTTGGAATTTACTGAAGCAAAAATGACTTTAATTGGAGAATTCCAATCAAAGGGAGAAGAAGCATTTATCAAAAATTTACCGACTTGGAACAAAGTAAACTTCCTAGGCAAAAAGAATCGAAAAGAAGTCGCTGATATTTTATCGAAAAGCAAAATGGGTATCGTTATCTTTCATCCTGAACCAAATCATATCAATGCTCAACCGAATAAAATTTTTGAATACATGGCTGCCAGTTTGCCAATCGTGACCTCTGACTTTCCACTTTGGAGAAGTATTGTTACAAAACATAATGCTGGAGTTTGTGCTAACCCACTTGCTCCAAAGGAAATTGCAAAAGCTGTAAATCTATTGTTAGAAAACGAGGAGCAATCAATCCAAATGGGGAAGAATGGACAAAAAGCAGTTCAAGACGTTTTCAATTGGAAACAAGAAGAAGAAAAATTAATCCAACTTTACGAACAAATTTTAAAATAATTTTTTGAAAAAACCAACCGTCTCCATTCTCATTCCTTGCTTCAACGAAGAGGTTTTCATTGAAGCAGTTATCCAAAACATTTTGGATCAAGACTTCCCGCAAGAGGAAATGGAAATCCTTTTCCTCGACGGAATGAGCACGGACAAAACTGCTGAAATAATTTTACAATTCGCTGAAAAAAATCCATTTATAAAACTAATCCCAAATCCAGAAAAATTTGTTCCACAAGCTATGAACCTCGGAATAGAACAAGCTCAAGGTGAAATAATCATTAGACTTGATGCTCACGCAGCCTATCCAAAACAATACATTTCCAAATTAATTTTTTGGCTAAAAAAACTTCCTGCTGAAAATGTAGGAGGCATTTGGAATATCCAACCTCGTTCCAATTCTACCAAAGCAAAAGCTATCGCACGAACGCTATCCCACCCCGTTGGAGTCGGCAACGCACTTTATCGAATGGGAATCTCTGAACCTCAAGAAGTGGATACCGTTCCATTCGGCTGCTACCCAAAAGCTGTTTTTGAAAAATATGGTAACTACGATATTCGCCTCAAACGAAATCAAGACATCGAACTCAACAAAAGAATTAAACGAAAAGGTGGAAAAATATTTTTAGTTCCCGATGTGGAATGTACCTATTTTGCAAGAGACACTTTTAGTGCGCTGTGGAAAAACAACTATGCAAATGGCAAGTGGGTAATTTTGACTTCGTGGTTTACAGGCACTTTTGATTCACTTTCGATTCGACATTTTGTACCGTTAGCATTTTTTGTAAATGTATTGTTATCAATTTTATCTTTTATCAACATTTTCTTATTTAATGGAAGTTGGATTTGGGGAGTTTTCATTTTACCCATTATTATTTATTTCTTGATTATTTCAATTTTCTCCATGAAGTTAAGTTTAGAAGAAAAAAATATCGGAGCATTTCCCTATTTTATCATTTCATTTTTCACCTTACATTTAAGTTATGGAGTGGGAAGTTTTGTAGGATTATTTTCCATTTTTAAAAATAAAAAATAGAAACCCCAACAAATAGAAAAGTCCCAGAACCTTAATGATTCTGGGACTTAACAATATATTTACAAACTAAGCTAGCTCTTATCTTTTATAAAGACTAAACTCAACTCTTCGATTCAATTCTCTGCCTGGCTTATACATATTATCCCCAATTGGTTGAGATTCTCCATAACCAGTTGCAGTCATCCGTGAGGCACTCACACCTTTTTTCACCAAATAATCCAAGCAAGCTTTAGCTCTCTTTTCTGATAACTTTTGATTCTTAATCTCATCACCGACGCTATCTGTATGTCCTCCAATCGAAACATTATACTCAGGGTATTGAGCTAAAATACTAGCTACATTATCTAAATCTTTTAAAGACTTTGATTTAATTCTTGAGCTACTTGTCTCGAATTGGATATTCTTTGCAGCAAATGAAATAGCTTCTTGTACTTCTTTTACAACTTCTGGACATCCATTATTTGATTTTGGTCCAACTTCATTCGGACAATTATCATTATTGTCTGCCAAGCCATCTCCATCAGTATCTGGGCAACCTCCGAATTGAGACAAACCTTTTTTATTAGGACAAGCATCTTTATTATCTGTAATTCCATCTCCATCTGAATCTGGACATCCATTAAATTGAGCCATTCCTGCTACGCTAGGACAATCGTCAACATTATCAGCTACACCATCTCCATCAGAATCTCCATAAGGACAACCTGCATTTGCTTCTGGCCCAACTTCGTTTGGACATTTATCATTATTGTCTGCCAAGCCATCTCCATCAGTATCAGGACAGCCATTGAATTTTGCAATTCCTGCCTCTGTTGGACAAGCATCATCACCATCTGCAATTCCATCATTATCCGAATCTGGACAACCATTAAGAGCAGCTACTCCAAATACATCAGGACATTTGTCCATACTATTCATCACACCATCTTTGTCTCTATCATTATCAACAGGTGGTGGAGGTGGTGGTGTAGATTCACCTGAAAGAAAGAATTTGAATCCAACATTCAGGTTTAAATTATTTCGATCATCATCTATCAATCCAATTCTATATTCTGGTCTGACTTGTAGATAAGCACCTTTTCTTAATCTAAAATCAAATCCAATACCTAAAGGAATTTCTGCATGCCACTCCCCTTCATCTGCAATGTATGTTCCTACAACTCCTGCTGATAAGTAAGGAACAATGATATTAGTTTCCTTAAATAATTGCAACTGAAGCAATCCTCCAAGAGATGCTTTCAATTTTCTATCAGACATAGAATCTCTAGTAGTTACAAAAACTTGCTCTCGTGGCACTCTTGCTCCTCCTACTGAAAGAGGAATTTCCAAGTTAAGCATGTCTCCAACTAAGTTTCTGTGGTAACCTAACTTTATACCAAAAGTTGAATAATCTGTTTTTAAAAAATCATCCTTAAACAGAGAATAATAATCAATACCAACAGCATTCAAAGAGATTGCATCCCGGCTTCCTGAGTATTGTGAATAAGAATTTGTAGAAAACAGCATTAGAAAAAATACTGTAGCGATAGTTAAAATTCCGACTTTTAAGTCCTTCATTTTACGTCTTTTTTTATGTTAAAAAATTTATTTGGGGTGGATTTGAATCAAGTAAAACGGAAAAATTATTTTTTAGTTTCTGAAAAAATTATTTTTTCTTTAATTCAAACAAGTTTAGGACGCAATTAAATCGATTAGTCACATATTACCAATTACTATAATTTATATAAAATGGACTTTACTTTCTAATAAAACAAAACCCCAAAACCTAATGGCTCTGGGGTTTCAAAAACATATATAAAAGTTGTTTTTACTACTTTTTATAAAGAACAAATTCAACTCGTCGATTTATTTCTCTTCCTGCATTCGTTGAATTATCTGAAATTGGTTGAGTCTCACCATAACCTGCCGAACTCATTCGACTCGTACTAATTCCTTTACTCACTAAATAATCCATACATGCTTTTGCTCGTTGATCTGATAAATCTTGATTATATTCCTTATTTCCAACACTATCAGTATGTCCTCCAATCGAAACATAATATTCAGGATATTGCTGCAAAAGATTAGCAACATTATCTAAATCAGTATACGATATCGATTTGATCTGGGAACTATTATTTTCAAATTGAATATTTTTTGCCGCCAAATTAACGGCCTCTTGTACTTCCTTCACTACCTCTGGACATCCTTTATTTGATTTCGGCCCAGCTTCATTTGGACAATCATCATTTTTATCAACGATCCCATCTTTATCGGAATCAGGACAGCCACCAAAAATCGCAGGTCCTTTTTTATTCGGACAACCATCTTCATTATCTGATATCCCATCACTATCCGTATCTGGACAACCATTAAACTTTGGCAACCCTGGTGCATTTATACATTCATCTACTTTATCCAAAACACCATCACCGTCTGAATCTAAATCTACATTTGGACAACCGCCATTTGGAATTGGGCCAGCTTCATTTGGACACTTATCATTTGGATCTGGGATTCCATCGTTATCCGAATCTGGACAACCTCCAAATTTTGCCAAGCCAAGAACCTTCGGACACAAATCATCTTCATCAATTATTCCATCACTATCCGAATCTGGGCAACCTCGCAAATAAACCAAACCTGGAATATCTGGGCATTTGTCCACTTCATTCAGTACGCCATCTTGATCTCGATCTTCTTCAATAGATGGTACTTTATCTTTCATCGAGTTTAATAAAAATTTAATCCCAACATTTAAATTCAAATTATTTCGATTTTCTTCGGCTAACCCAAATCTGTATTCAGGCCTAATTTGAAAATAACTTTTTTTGGATAATTTAAAATCAAAACCAATCCCTAATGGAAATTCTGCATGCCACCCTCCTGCATCCACAATATTAGTGACAACAAATCCTCCTGACAAATAAGGAACTATAAAATTATTTTCTCTGAATGCTTGAACTTGAACCAGTCCACCAATCGAAAATTTTAAGGTTTTTGCAGAAATGTCACCCAATGGATTATTTGGTAATGGATCAATCGGAACTTTCGCTCCTCCAAAGAATAATGGAATTTCCAAATTAAGTAGATCACTTCCTAAATTTCGATGATATCCTATCTTCAAACCATTCGTAACAAAATCACCTCCTGAAAAATCATTTTTAAATAAGCCATAATAATCTAATCCAACAACATTGAATGATAATGCATTTTCATTTTTGAGAGATTGTGAGAAGCATTTACTAGTTATAAAAAATGATAACAATACAATTACAAAAAAGGAAAATAGGAATTTTGAATTTTTCATGTTTTGTTTTTTAGAAAAGATAAAGGTCATCTTTGAGTATCAAAATCTAATTTATTCAATACTTTTGCATTTCAATAATAAAACGATTTAAAACTTAAATATAGATTTAAAAAACTCATTTTCAAATATGAAATATAGAAGATTAACCAATGAAGAATTAGCAGAATTAGAAACAGAGTTTGTTCGATTTTTAGTTTCTAATACCGTGACTGGAGATGATTGGGTAAAAATAAAAAAAGAAAATCCTGAAAGAGCAGAGGGTTTAATTGAAATTTTTAGCGATATCGTTTTTGATAAAACCATTTCAAAAGTGGAATACCTAGAAATGAAAACGCCGAAAGATTTGAAAATATTCAAATGCAATAAAGAAGATATTGAGCTCATGGGTTTAAAAGTGGAAGGCAATTCAGATTTAGATTTTACTCAAAATATTTCACCTGAAGAAATGATGGCGAAACTCCAATCCTCTGACGCGAAACTTCAAATGTACTCTGCCAATAAAAAATACAAAGACGATAATAGACTGCAAGAAATTTTTCAAATGATGCAATGGGGAAGTTTGATTTCTGATGGGAAATTATTTCACTTGCTTCGAACTTTAAAGAAATAATTTTGCTAAGAAACATTTCAAATTTTAAAAAAAATGCACCTAACAAAATTCGACGACAACCAAGAGGTTTTCATCAAAGAGATTAAATCTTTCCAACAATTTATTCAAGGAGGAAACTCATTGAAGAATTGCACCTTGCAAGATTTAGATTTTAGAGATTTAGATATCAATTGGAAGACCTTTAAATTTAGTAATACTACTTTCCTAGGTTGCCGATTAAAAGCAGCAGATAAAATATTTTTGGAAAAAAAAGGAGCGACCATTTTTCCTTGCCCTCCAAAATTGCCTTACTTCCCTTTTCGTAAATCCTTGTATAATTGGGAAGAATTGATGGAAGGTTTTTCGCCGAAAAAAGATAATAGTATTGACTATCACATCTATCGGCATTTTTCCAAATCTAAATTCAATCCTAGCATCAACGAAGCATTGTGGCAACGAATTCATGATCATGCAATGGATGACGCTTTGAGAGATTTGATTGAACCGAGGCATGATGGCATGACTGAAAAAAAGTGTGTTGGATTTATGGGAGGGCACAGTACTTTACGTACAGATGAGTTTTACACAAAGACTGCTTTGACTGCGAAGTTGTTGGCAGAAGCTGGTTATTTTGTTGTTTCAGGAGGAGGACCTGGTATTATGGAAGCAACAAATTTAGGCGCTTATTTTGCCAAAAAATCAAATAAGAAATTATTAGATGCGATCTCCATCTTGCAAAAAGCTCCTCACTTTTCAGATAAAAATTTTCATACTCAATCAATTAAGGTTTTAGAAAAATATCCTAAGGGTGGAAAAAGTTTAGCTATCCCAACTTGGTTTTATGGACATGAACCGAGCAATTTATTTGCCTCACATATTGCCAAGTATTTTTCTAATAGTATTCGAGAAGATACTTTGCTCGCGATCAGTTTGTATGGAATTATTTGTTCTCCAGGAAGTGCAGGAACGACGCAAGAAATTTTTATGGACGCTACGCAAAATCATTATGGTACTTTTAATTATTACAGTCCAATGATTTTTTTGGGAAAAAAACGATATGAAATTGACACGATGATCTACCCTCTTTTAAAGCAATTGTCCTATGGGAAAGAATATCATAAACTGTTATATTTATCTGATGAGCCAAAGGAAATTTTAAATTTTTTAAAAGTTAATCCACCAATAAAAAAATAGTTACTCACTTTATTTTTAGATTTTTTTTGACAAAAAACAAACGCCCAACGATTCACAATGGTATCGTTGGGCGTTAATTTTAGTTATAAATTCCGTTCTATTTTATCAAGGTAATAAATCCTTGAACCTCTTGAGGCATTCCTCTTGGACTCTTATAACTTACTTGACAAACATAAACTCCTAAAGGCATTTTTCCACCTCCATTATATTTTCTTCCATTCCAACCTTCATCTGGATCATTCGTTTCAAAGATCAATTCACCATACCTATTCCAAACTTGGAAGTTATAATCACGCATTCCTCGATAGTATCCTACGCCTTTAAATTCATCATTGACTGTATCATCATTTGGCGTAAATGCATTTGGTAAAAAGTATCGAACTTCAGGAATCACATCAACTATTTTTTGAATAGTATCTTGACAACCAGCTTCGGTAGTCACGATCAATTCTACTATTTGATGTCCAGTATCAGGAAATGAAAATGTTGGGTTTTCTTCATATGAAAAACCTTGTCCTGCAAAATCCCATTGCCATTTGTAATCCCTTAGAGAGTTGTCAAAGAAATTTACCTCAGGCATAAAGTTGGTAATCCGATCAGGTCCAAAATAAAAATCTGCTTCTGGAAAAGAATCAACTTGTATCAGATTAGGGAAATTTCTTTCCGTATAACATCCGATAGGAGAAGTAATTCCTACATTAATCGTATATTCTCCAGGTAGAGCATAGGTGTATGATGGACTGATATCAGTACCGATTCCTCCATCTCCAAAATCCCAAGTAATTTCATAAGAATCATCAATCGGTGTAGATAAATTATTAAAGAAAATATCCAGCGGAGCACATCCTGTAAATGAACTTGGCTCAATAACAATCAAAGGTGGAACGGGCAACCAAGTTACTTCTTGAATTATTTCATTCGAACAACCATTCTCATCAGTTACAGTTAAGCTTACAGAATAAACTCCTGGATCGGTATAACTAAATACAGGGTCTATTTCTTCAGATATTCCTCCATTTCCAAAATTCCAATCCCATTCAGCAATAGCAGCAGTCACTCCCGCTGACATATCCGTATATACAACTGGCCCAGCTACACAAGTATCATAATCAAAAGAAAAATCTACGGTAGGCGGTTCAAAAATCTCAACCAAAATAGTAGCAGTATCACCACAATCCGTTCCTGGATTAAGAATCAATAATCCTTCATAGGTTCCATATCCGGGAAAAGTTACATCGATATTTTGCTGATTGAGCGATAGAGGATTTAATCCACCTAGATCAAACTCCCATAAATATTCATTGATAAATTGAGACGAGGGAGCTACAAAATTAAACGTCGTGTCTCCATTACAATTATAAAATTGGAATAACGGATCTGTCTGAATCAAATCGTCACCATCAACTGAGGCAACCACCGTCGGTTCACAAAACGCTACATTAAATTGAAAGTCTCTTTGAATCGTACTCAACAAGACTCCATTTCGATATTCTTTTACACAAATTCCAACTACAAATTGTCCTTCTGCATCTGGCATTCCTGATAAAACCCCAGTCGTAGGATTAATACTCAATGGTGGATCTCCCCCAATTGGATCAAGTGGCCCATAAGTAGGAGTTCCAAATGTTACATTATCATATGGTGGTGGTGCATCTGGATTTGGATTAGTACCGTCAAAATCAGCAGCATTTCCTGGCGATTGCCAACCTGCTGTTCCTCCTCCCTTCAATGGACTACATAATTCATATACTAATAAATCACCATCTATATCCGTTGCAGAATGATCAAAAGTTAATTGCTCATTGACACAAATTACGATAGGTGGAAATTCATTAAACGTTGGAGTATTATTACACAATGCTTGCGCTTCAGGTGTAATTTCTACAAAAAAGGTAGCACCTGTCTCGCCTGGAGCAATAATATTATTAATGGAATTATTTCTACAACATCTTTGGTAAATGATATAATAACTATCTGTACTTAATGGTAAGTTAATATTCCCAATATCAAAATCACTTAAGTTAAATATATATAAACCTTGCTCCACACAAACATTGGAAGGTAAAATCAAACATGGATTATTGATATCTGGTTCAATTTCTGTGATCACCGGATCAGGCATGATTATTTTATCAAACTCATTCAGCAAATCACCGCCATTATAAATAGACATTCGTCCATTTCCAGGTCCATCAAATCCTGCACCATTTCCTTGGCAATCTCGATAAATTTTCATTGTAATTTGGTAATCGCCATTACCTAAACAAACGTAAGTTAATTCCCCACCAATAACATGAGCAGCTTGAAGATAGCCTAGGGGAAATAGAAAAAGAAGGAAGAGAATTGTTCGTAGATTTATTTTCATCACTTGTTATTTTATTGGGTTTTGTGAAAAAAACCCTGCTGTTGATTGTTTTTAGTGCAAAAGAGAAAATGTGGGAAATTATTATTTCAATAGATTGGTAAAACTAATCCCTTGTAATTTCGGCATTTTTATTAGAAAATACACTTTTTTTGTTTTGAAATAAAAAACTATTGGATATTAGGTAAAAATGGCGGCAGTTTCATGAGAATACAAGAAATATCATCCAGCTTCTTAAATCATAAATCTTTACTCAATATTCAATAACCATTCACTATTTCGCAATCGTCGCAAACCCTTTCAATTCAACATCTCCTCCTCTCGGGCCAGTATAGGTTACAACTACCACATAAACTCCTTGGGGCGAATCTTTTCCAGTATTTAATTTTTTCCCATTCCAACCTTCAAAGGGATCACCTGTTTCAAAAACCATTTCTCCCCAACGATTCCATATCTTCATATTGAAATTTTCCATTCCAACAAAAAAGCCTTTTCCAAAAAACTCATCATTAACAGAATCGAAATTAGGCGTAAAAGCATTTGGCAAAAAATAAGCAACTTTCGGAACAACATCTATGTATTGAGTCAAAGTATCTTGACACCCTGATGGATGCGTCACAATCAAAGTCACTTGCTGTAATCCTGTATCAGGAAAAGTATACATCGGATTTTGATCAAAAGAATTATCTGTGTCATTAAAATTCCAAAACCATTGTACTGCATCAATAGATAAGTCTGTAAATTCTACATCAGGTTGAAAATTGGTTGGAGGATTTGGAGTGAATGTAAAATTTGCAATAGGAGAGGCTTCCACCGTTATCAAGTTGGGGAAAAAATCACTAATCGTACAACCAATAGGCGACGTTACAGAAAGTGAAACATCATAAACCCCAGGTGTTTCATAAATATATGTTGGACTAATTTCACCGCTTGTATTTCCATCTCCAAAATCCCAAACGATATCGTAAGAATCATTTATCGGAGTAGAAAGATTATTAAAAAATACATTTTGTGGAATACATCCTTTATAAATACTCGGCTCGATAATCAAAATCGGAGGAGCAGGGTACCATTCAATTATTTGAGTCGTATCATCTACACAACCATTCATATCTTCCACAAACAAGGTGACGGGAATATTTCCAGGTTGTGAATAGAGGTAATTTGGATTAACATCGTTGCCTGAATTTCCATCTCCATATTCCCATAGATTACCAGTAATCGCACCAGCTCCAGTTGTAGAGAGATTATTAAAGTTTACAGGACCAGCTACACAAGTATCATAAGTGTAAGTGAAATCCGCATTTATTTCAGGGTAAATATTGACAAAAATAGTTGCCGTATCATCACATGGTGAGCCTTGATTTAATATTAATTGGCCTTGGTAAGTTCCCAATCCAGGAAAAGTAATACTCGTATTCTGAGTAGAAGAAGTCGCCGTATCACCATTATTCAAATCAAAACTCCAATCATAACTATTTATATATGCTTGATCAAAACTTTGATCAACAAAAGTGATCGTATTATTTCCACAGGAATTTATCACAAATTGATTTCCATTAACCACTTCATCATTTTGGATTTGAGCAAAAACAGTCGGCTCACAATTTTCTACATTAAATTGAAAATCCCGCTTAATCACACTTAACAGAACTCCATTTCGATATTCTTCCACACAAACTCCTACTACAAATTGCCCTAAAGTATTTGGCACTCCAGTAATCAATCCTGTGGTAGCATCAATAGATACTTGAGGACTTCCACCCATTGGATTAAGTGGACCATAAGTTCCACTAACGAAAGTAACATTCTGATATGGAGGAGCTGTATCCGGATTCGGGGCTACTCCATTTGGTGAAGATGCTAACGATGGATCACCCATTGTCCCAAGTGTTCCTCCTCCTTCTTTAGGACTACAAAATTTATAGACTAGTTGATCTCCATCACTATCTGAAGCTGAATGATCAAAATTAATTGGTTCATTTGCACAAATTATGATTGGAGGAAAATTATTAAAAGTTGGACTGTTATTGACACAACCCGTGGAAGTTTGTTGTGCTTCAGGAGTTAATTCAATCGTATAAGTAGCTCCTGTATCTCCTGGAAAAATAATATTATTGATAGAATTATTTCTACAACATCTTTGATAAACAATATGATAACTGTTAGGGTCCGTTGGTAAGGTCAACGTAAAAACATAAATCCCTTCTTCGACACAAACATCATTTGGTATAATCAAGCATGGATTAGAAACATCAGGCGGAATATTAGTAATAACTGGAGCTGCTAAAGCTACTGTAGGAATATGCGGCACAACTGTTCCATCTCTATAAACAGTAACAGACCCTTCTGTAAATGCCCCTGGTGCAGAATCAAATAAAGCACCTGTACTGGCACAATCTCGATAAATTTTCATCGTAAATTCATACTGATTATTACCTAAACAGACATAGGTAATTTCCCCTCCTATTATGTGAGCAGCATGTGCGTTAAAAAACGCTAAAAATGAGATGATAATAATGGTTAACTTTTTCAATACTTTCAAAGTTAAGTTTTAGTTGAATAAGGAAAAATAGCTATTTGGTGATATCGCTTTGAATTTTGATTAAAACCGTTATACTTACTAGTATACATTTAAAGGATTTACGTTGCTTCAAGGTTTAAAGAAACAAAGACTTTGTCAGTAATTTTACTTTTCAAAAAGCATTAATAAAATAAAGCATTTTTTACTAATTTGTTGAAAATCATAGAGTGAAATTAAATATTTAATTTTTCAATAAAAAATAACATTCTAGATCTTCCATACGTTAATTATTCTTTAAGACGCGAAAGTAATATAATAACAGTTGGGTAATTTGAATAATTAACACTTTAAAAAATTAATATATTGCGCCTAGCTGACTAATTCATTAAGTTTTGACAAAAAAATATACTTTTTAAAAGCTTCCTTTCCGTTTAATTATAAAATTGAAACAATTCCCTCTAAACCATTTTAATAAAATTTGATTTCCCTATTTCCTAAATTTAAAAAAACCTGATTATAGACCTTAATCTACTAAAAAATGATGCAAACTGACCTACAACAATTAATGTTTGGAAAAGACAATCTCGAAACTATTACAACAACTTTAGAAAATAGTGGATTGATCCTTTATCCAACTGACACTATTTGGGGAATTGGTTGCGACGCTACTAATGGGGATGCTGTCCAACGAATTTTTGACCTTAAAAGAAGACCTTACGACAAACCTTTTGTCCTCCTAGTCAACTCCATCGAAATGCTCAAAAATTATGTCGAGCACGTTCATCCTAGAATAGAAACTTTACTAATGCACCATCTGCAACCACTCACGATGATTTATGATCGTGCTAAAAATCTACCTCCAATTTCTCATGATAAGAGTGGTAGTGTGGCGATTAGAGTAGTGCAAGATTCTTTTTGCAAAGAGTTAATTGGACAATTTGGAAAACCTTTGATCGCTTCTTCTGCTAACATTAGCGACAAACCATTTCCTGCGAATTTTGGAGGAATTAGTTCTGATGTGATTACTGGTGTGGATTATGTAGTAAAATGGAAACAAGGAGAAAAGAAATTGAGTCAACCTTCCGTGATTGCTAAATTTTCAGAGAAGGAAGAATTGATTTTCTTAAGGGAATGATGCTTAGTTAATCAATCCCTTAAAAAATTAGGTAGTCAGTAAACCAATCATCTGATTACCTAATTTCTTTTTCTACTCATTAACTGATTATCTTTGATTATTAATTTTAAGTTACAAGAAATACTAAACATGCTATATTTCAAATATTTTATTACCATTTCTATTCTTCTTTTTTCTTCCTCAGAAAGTTTACCATTAGAAACCAACAATTCCGAACGAATTGCTTGGGAAAAAAACTATCAATTGGACTGGACTGATTTTAATGGTCGAGCAAAAAAAACAAGCTCGTTAGATGCCTATACTATGCTAGGAATTTCGCTAGAAGTGATTGGTCAAAAAGATGGAAAAGTCGATATAGGTGTTTTTGGATATTTTGAAAAAAATAAGAGTTGGGTAAAACCTGGAGAAAAAACAGATCATCTCCTTTCTCATGAAAGAAAACATTTTGACCTTTGCGAAGTGTACCGAAGAAAATTAATCAAAAAGTTAGAAGCTAAAAAATCATACAAATATGATTCTTTTAGCAAGGAGGTAGGGCAAATGTTCAATGAGAACTTTGAGCAATATACCAAAGAACAAGAACGCTACGATGAGGAAACTCACCACTCTCAAAAGAAAGAGTCTCAAATCAAATGGAATAAATTTATTACCAAAGAGTTATTACGTTTGAAAAAATATGATAAAATTGCAGCTAGTTTAAATGTAGTTGACTAGATGATTGGTGAATTAGTTCATTAGGACACCGATTACTTAATCCCTTGATCAACTAATTCACCGATCAACTAAACATCATGCAATTCGCAAAAGCCATACTTCAATACGACGACCAAACGGTAGAATTCCCTTTCAACAAAATGACTTTTTTCGATGAGTTGTACGTTGATTTCAAGCAAGTAGACAAAGGGAGTTATCAAACTTACCACCTCGCAATCCATCCTAAGCAATCCATTCAAATCAAAAAATTATCCTTGGTCTTTAATCACGCTTTCTTGTCGAGCGAAGACCCTCGTATTTTTTGCAATGGGTATCAATCTTGGTCAGAAAGTCGCGAATATCAATTAGGAGAAAAAATTCCATCACTTAAATTTTGGGCAAAAAATCGTCAATACTTTGGTGACGAACACATCAAAGAAATTCCAAGAGGTAAAAATAAATTCCATTCTTGGAGTTACACTTACATTAAAAATAACAATAATTTCACATTCTTAGGATCACTCAAAGAGAATGCTGCTTTCACTTATTTTATTCATGATGTGGCTGCTCAGCAAATCATCGTGGAAAAAGATTGTAACGATTTAGAATTGAGTCACTCCTTCCCTATTCTGGATATATTTGTTGGTCAAGGAAAAGAGCATTCTCTTTTTGATCAATGGAAAAACGAAATGGATTTGCCTCCACTTCGAGCACAGCCGAGTACCGGTTGGACAAGTTGGTATAACTACTACACGGATATTTCAGAAGAGATTATTTTAAAAAATCTAAATGCATTTTCTGAGAAAAACACTCCTCTTGATTACATTCAAATTGATGATGGTTATCAAACTCAAGTCGGCGATTGGTTGAGCATTAAATCGTCTTTTCCAAATGGTATGGCACATGTCGCTCAAAAAATAAAACAAGCTAATTACAAAGCTGGAATTTGGTTGGCGCCATTTATTTGTGATGCAAAATCTGAAATTTTTAAACAAAAAAAACATTGGTTAGTCAAAGATAAAAGTGGAAAACCATTTGTCGCTGGCAACATCAATTTATGGGGTGGAAGTTTCTATGTTTTAGATTTTTATCAAAAAGAAGTGCAAGATTATTTGATCCAAGTCATCGGTACTTTTACTAAAAAATGGGGTTTCGATTTTCTCAAATTAGACTTCCTTTATGCGGTTTGTATTTTTCCAACAAAAAATAAAACACGTGGGCAAATCATGCACGATGCCATGGATTTTTTAAAAATCCAAGCTGGTAATAAAATGATTTTAGGTTGTGGAGTTCCTTTAGGAAGTGCTTTTGGAAAAGTAGATTTTTGCCGCATTGGAGCAGATGTACATTTGCAATGGGAAGACAACTGGCAGCGCTTCAATGGCAATCGAGAACGAGTTTCTACCTTGCTATCTTTGCGTTCCACATTAGGTCGATGGCAGCTAAATAATCGAGTTTTTCACAATGATCCTGATGTTTTTATTTTAAGAAAAGAAAACAACAAATTAACTCCAAATCAACAGTATACTTTACTGATAATCAATACTTTATGTGGAAACTTAATTTTCACTTCTGATTTCACAGGCGAATACTCTACCGAACAATGGAGTGAATTTGAATTAATTTATCATCTCCAAAATAGTGAAGTAAAAGAGGTACAAAATTTGACGAATGATAAGTATCTGATTTCTTTTAATCAAGGTGGAAAACGATTTGTGGCAGCTTGTAATTTGAGCAATAAAAAGACTTCCTTTTTGGTTAAAAAACAACAGATTGAGTTAGATCCATTTGAGTCAATAATTTTGAAATCGTAACGTACTCCTAAGCTCCTGCTTCGGAGAATAAGTAGTTTCGAAGCAGGAGCTTCGAAGTACGTAAAAAATTAAATATGAAAAAATTCCTGCTGCTTTTCACTTTTCTATTTTCCAGTTTTATAACAATATATTCCCAAAAACCTTTTTACCATAAAAACAAGGCAATTAGTTGGGTAGGCGAAACAGAATTCACTTATTATTTGGAAAATTATGATCGACTCAATTTTGAACCGACCATCAAAATGCAAGAGGAAACTCGGACGATCAAACTCGATCCATTTGCGACTTGTGAATTTGGAACAGAAACTTACTTTACCAATTTTATCGTCAATGAAATTTTAGAAAATCGTCGAAAAGTTTTTTCCCTAAAAGGAAAACCCATGACAAATTCTCAGATTCAAAATGCCATTGGAACAGTTTCTAATGACACCGCTACCGTGATTGATCCAATCACCAAAGAGGAATCTTATGTCGTGGTGCAAACTGATCCAAAATTTCAAATCAAAGCTTTTAAAGTTCGGCAATGGTGGTACTATGATAATGAAAAAGAAAGCCTTGGTTCGACCGTCAGAGCAATCGCTCCAATTCTAATTGATGAACGAGAGGATGGTTCTACCACTCGCAAAACTTTGTTTTGGGTAGAGATGATTCAAGACACCAAAAAAGATTATGACTATAATGATCGAGGAGTCATCTGGGCAAAAGAAACGCTTTCGACCCTTTCATTTGACAAGGTCAAAAGAGTAAAAGGCCGAACAAATAAAACCTTAAAAAATCTCGTCTACAAAGATCCTAAAAAAGGAAATATTAGAGCATTGGAAAATGACGGTTGGTATCCCTACTGCGCGGAACCAATTGATAAAGAGGAAGTCAATAAATTATTATCAGCTACCATCGACACACTCATTACCTATGATCCTGAAACATATCAGCAAGAAATTTCCATTGTTAAAAACTCAAAATTAAATTTTAAAGATTTTGATTTTATGAGAGTTTTGCAGCATTGGTATTTTGACAAATCAACCAATACCTTGGCGAGTAAAGTTATTTCAATAGGGCCATTGAAAGATGTCAAAGATGAAAAAGGAAATTTAAAATATCGACGAGCACTTTATTATATTATGAGTGCGCAATAACCTAAGATGAATTTCCAAATCCGTCTTTGAACAAAAGCCTTGTAGAATAATAGTCTGCAAGGCTTTTTTTATGAAGTCGTTTTAAACTCCAACCTTTTTAGTTTTTTACTGTTTAAATAAATGTGATTTTCATCACTTTCCGTCTCCAAAAAATCAACTACTTTTACAAAAAAAATAAAACATGAGTTACCTAGATTTATTCGTTCAATCCTACAAAGATTTTGGAGGCTACATGTGGAGAGAAATTACTTTTCAAGTTTCACCATGGTATGTCAATTATTTTTATTGGTTGATTGCTTTGTCGCTTTTTGTTTGGGCATTGGAAGTACTTTTTCCATGGAGAAAAAATCAATCGGTATTTCGAAAAGATTTTTGGTTGGATACATTTTATATGTTTTTCAATTTTTACATTTTCAAATTGATCATTTTTATGGCTTTTTCAAATGTAACTTCCCAATTTTTTTTGAACGTTCTGGGTGGCGAATTTAAAGATTTTGCCATCTTCAATATGAGTGAATCTGCACTATGGATTCAGTTATTGGTCTTTTTTGTGGTAACGGATTTTATCCAATGGTTTACTCATGTTCAGCTACATAAGTATGAATTTTTATGGCGCTTTCACAAAGTTCATCACTCCGTCGAAGAGATGGGATTCGCTGCACATCTTCGATATCATTGGATGGAAAACGTGTTTTATACTCCCATGAAATATATTGTGGTCATGCTCTTTTTTGGCTTTGAACCAGCAAGTGCCTTCATCGTTTATTATCTTTCCATCGCTATCGGACACTTAAATCATGCGAATATTAAGTTGACCTACGGACCATTAAAATATATTTTCAACAATCCAGTTATGCACCTTTGGCATCACTCTTACGACTTGCCAGAAGATCGCCGTCAAGGAGTAAACTTCGGAATTTCATTAAGTGTTTGGGACTATATTTTTGGGACAAGTTATGTGCCTGAAGATAGCGGAACGATTAAATTAGGATTTCCTGGAATGGAGAAATTTCCTAAGGATTTTGTTCAGCAAAATTTACATGGATTTAAGGCAGAAGATTAGACTTTTGTTTCGTAGCTAACATCTTTCTACTTCCAAAATATTTACCTTGTACTTAAATATTAAAGGTACAGGATGAAAACATTTGGAAAAATATCATTACATATTCTATTTCTATTTTTGGCTATCTCAACTAATGCTCAGTTAGTCATTAACGAAGTATGCTCTAAAAACACTTCGATAATTGATGATGAATTTGGAGAAACTTCTGACTGGATAGAATTATATAACAATACAATTACGGATATAAATCTAGATGGGTATTTTTTGTCTGACAAAGAAGACAATCCTCAAAAATGGGTTTTCCCTAACAAAATAATTCCTGCTCAATCTTACCTTTTAGTTTTCGCATCTGACAATGATTTAATTCAAATTTATTGTCACACTAATTTTAAATTATCGAACGATGGAGAGATCGTAATTCTTTCTGACGCAACTGGAATCGAAATTGATCGAGTTGAAATTCCTTCTTTGACAGAAGATCATTCCTTTGGAAGATTGCCCGATGGAAATGGTGATTTTCTATTTTTTGAAACACCAACTCCTGAATTCTCCAATGATAATAATTCCAACTACGAGTTTGCGAAACCTCCTGATTTTCAGAGTCAACAATACTTTAACGCAATTAATTCGACGATAGAATTGACTTGCGAAGAACCTGATTGTATGATTAGATTTACACGAGATGGAAGTATTCCTGATGAAAATTCAGAACTGTATTTATCTCCTTTTCAAATAGATACAACTACTTCAATTCGAGCAGTAACTTTTTCGAATGGCCTCTCTCCTTCTTTGGCAACCACTCAAACATTTTTTTGTAACACTATGCACACGTTACCAATTTTAACATTGACAAGTGAGCCAGATAATTTTTGGAAATGGGAAAATGGCATCTTTATTTTAGGGCCAAATGGTGATCCTGTTTATCCTCATTTCGGAGCTAATTTCTGGAAGGACATCGAAATTCCTGTACACATGGAATATTTTAAAAACCAAGAATTAGTAGCCAAATTTGATGTTGGTACAAAAATTCATGGGGGGAAAGCCGCTAGAAGTAAACCAGCAAAAGCATTGCGGCTCTTGACTGATAAAAACTTTGAATCAGAGGGAATGAACTATTCTTTTTTTGAAAATAAAGACATCAATAATTTCAGAAGATTGATCGTAAGAAATGCAAGTGGCGATTTTAATTATACACACTTTCGAGATGCTTATTTGCATCGATATTTTATCAATGAAAATTTAGATCTAGATGCTTTGGCTCATCAACCTGTCGTACTTTATATCAATGGAGCTTATTGGGGCGTGATGAATTTGAGAGAAAAAGTTGATCAATACTATCTTAAGGAAAACTATGGAATGGAAAAAGATAGTATTGATTTATTGGAAGAAGATTTAGTGGTTATCGAAGGCTCGAAGGATGAGTATTTAGCTAACTATGATTTTTTAGTCAATAATGATTTAAGTATCCAATCTAATTTTGAAATTGCTGAAAAGTATTTTGACTTAAATAATTTAGCCGATTATTTTATTGTCCAAACTTATGTGAACAATACTGATTTCCCCAACAATAATATCAAATATTGGCAACCCAAAAAAGAAGGTGGTAAGTGGCGATATATTCTTTTTGACATGGATGTTGGCATGGGAAGATATGGCTGGACAGTAGCACATTATGATAACTTTAATTGGCGACTAGAAAATGCCGATAGCAATAAATTTATCAATATTGTTAAAGCGTATTTTGAAAATAAAAACTATCGCAACTATTTCATCAATCGATATGCAGATCTGATGAATACTATCTTTACCCCAGAAGATTTTGCGAGAGAAACAGAAAATACAATTGCCGAAATTGATGAAGAAATGAAGCGACACTTTAATCAATGGACTTGGCCAGGATATGATGTCTGGCAAGAGGAACGGATCCCAGGATTGTTTACTTTTATTGAAGAACGTCCTAAGTATAAGCGAGAATTCATTCGTCAATATTTTGAGTTAGAAAACGAAGTTGAACTGCAATTAAATACTTATCCTGAAGGTGCTGGATTGGTTAAAATCAATACCATCACTCCTGAAGATTTACCTTGGAAAGGATACTATTACAATGGTGCTCCTGTAACTTTAACTGTCATTCCTAACAATGGTTTTACATTTAAAAACTGGGAATCTATTCATACCATTTTAGATCAGAATCCGAGCGAAACGATAAGTTATAATTTTGAAAAAGATGATGAAATTACTGCCTACTTTGAAGCGGATTTTGCAGGTTTAAATTTATCCGCTACTCCTAATCCATTTCAAAACAATATTAAACTGGAGTTTACTTTGGAAAAAATATCAACTGTAGAAATACATATTTATGATAGTTTGGGAAGACTGATCCAATCTTTTCCAAAGCAAATAAAAAATGCAGGGACTCAGTCTACTGATTTGATAATCAGAGATTTAAATACAGGAATTTATATTATATCTTTACAAACGGAAGATCATATCCAATCTATAAAATTAATGCATTAAATTATTCTAATTTTTTAAAATCATTTTCGTTGAATTTCATTTCAAAAAAAACAATCTTTTTCATTTTCCTATTTATCATTTTTTCGTCTTGCAAAAATGATAAGACACTTCCTTCTGTTACTGAAATTGCGCCACAACAATTAGTTGAAATCCCTGCTACTTTATATGAAATTTCTGGGATGATTTTCCGAAATGATACTAGCCTTTTTGCTCATAATGATGGAGGACAAGGGGCATGGATTCACGAAGTAAATTTAGTGGACAAGAAAATTAATAGGAGCATCAAAATTTATAATACTAATAATTTTGACTGGGAAGATATAACCGAGGATCAAGATTATATTTACGTTGCTGATTCAGGAAATAATTTAGGTCAACGAACTGATCTAAAAATTAATAAGATTTCAAAAATTGAATTAGAGACACTTGATTCTGTCGCTGCTGAAATCATTGAATTTGAGTATCCTGACCAAGAGGATTTTTCATCAACTACAGATCATAATTTTGATTGTGAGGCAATCATTAGTTTTGAAAATGAGCTATTCCTTTTTTCTAAAAATCATTTAGATCAAAAAACGAAATGGTATTCCCTTCCAAAAAATGCAGGAAATTATACGGCTAATTTAATTCAAGAATATGAGTCAGATGGATTAATTACAGGCGCAACAATTAGTGAAGATAAAAATGTAATTGCATTGTTAGGATATCATAAGGAAGAAATAAATCAAGTAGAAAATTTTGATCCTTTCATCTGGCTTTTGTACGATTTCCAGAGTGATAATATCTTTGATGGAAAAACAAAGAAGTTAGATATTGATATAAAAACTCAAATGGAATCAATCTGTTTTGGAAAAAATAAAGACATTTATTTTTCACATGAATCTGAATCGGGAGGTCTACCTCAATTCATTTATACGCTGAACGTGGAACCATTTTTAAATTAAAAATATAAAAGTCTTCTTCTTGTTTTGGCAAACTATTTGAATATTGTAAAATTCAATAACAATATTTTTTAACCAGAAAATTAACCATTTAACCAAAATTTAAAATCTTATGAGTTGCAATAAAACTAAATTTATGCAACTAACACTACTTTTTGTCCTAGCCCTATATTCATGTAAAAAAGAAAATCTAGATGGTTTTCAAGAAATCACCACACCAACAAATCCAACAAATCTTCCTAACGAAGATTTAAAAATTAAAACCACTAAAATCTTATCAGAAGTTGTTAATGAAAGCAACGTTCCAGAACATCAATTGATTCTGGAAGTAGAAAGTGTTATTCGAAATTTAACTTTTGGATCACTCTTACAAACCGCTTTTTATCCACAAGTTTATGGACTTAATAATTCGATCGCTACCACTCGTACAGGCTGTCCTTCGAGTAGTCTAATAAGTGATAATAGCAATAGTCCTGCTATTCATACCATCACCTTAGATTACGGAACAGGATGTACCTCTATTGGTAATACAGATTATGAAGGAACTGCTACTATTACTATTGAAGGTGAACTAAATACAATTGGAACAATTGTGAGTATTCAACTAGATCAAGATTTTATCATCAATTCAATCAATGACTTAGATGGAGTTATCTCCTTAGAGTTTGATCATATTAATGGGTTAGATACCTATAAAATTATTGGTTTAGATCTGCAAAATACCAACATTCAAAATTCTAATATTACCACTATTAGTTTACCTCAAATCCAAACGGGAGATCCTAGTTTGATCGGTGGTTTTTTTATAAAACCAAATTTAGTAGGAGACCCAGGTAATCCATTGGATATTATAAATGATACTTTGTCTTATTCCGGATGCTTCCAAATAGATAGCCCAGCTGGACAAACACTTCGTTCGTGTAACAATCCAAATGCAGATATTAATTATAACTTTTCTTGTATGGTTCCTTTTGATGGTTTTTTAGCTATAGATACCTTAAATACTGATGGTACTTTTGGTGATCCAAGTAATCCAAATCAAGGTACATTCGGTGATCTTAATTTTTCTTATCCTAACTCGATTAATCATGGAGTTTGCGATGATGAAATTGAGTTTTCAGATAATATAGAAGGAACGACTCAGGTTATTAATTTATAATGTAGTAGACTTTTTCAAATAAACTCAAAAAAAAACTTACTTCGATAATTAATCGAGGTAAGTTTTTTTGTTGGAACGAAAATTAAAATTTTACATTTTTCCTAGAATCAATTCTGCTAAATCATAAACCATTACTGATTCTTGTTTCTCCTTCGCTTTGACACCATCTGACATCATCGTCAAACAAAATGGGCAATTCACCGCAATGATTTCAGCACCAGTTTCCAATGCTTCTTCTGTTCGTTCAGTATTAATTCTTTTCTTTCCTGGTTCATTTTCTTTAAACATTTGTGCACCACCTGCACCGCAACATAGACCGTTGGTTTTAGTTCGTTGCATCTCCACTAATTCATTATCCAAATTTTGTAAAACAGATCGAGGAACTTCATAAACGCCGTTCGCTCTACCTAAATAACAAGAGTCATGGTAGGTAATTTTTTTACCATCAAAAGCGCCACCGTCCTTCAATTTGATGCGACCTTCATTAATCAATGACTGCAAAAATTGTGTGTGATGCATCACTTCATAATTTCCACCTAAGGCTGGATATTCATTTTTCAAAACATTAAAACAATGAGGACACGTTGCTACAATTTTATTTACCTTATACAAATTCAAGGTTTCGATATTTTGCAAAGCAACCATTTGAAAAACAAATTCATTCCCTGCTCGTCGAGCTGGATCACCGGTGCAACTTTCCTCTTTTCCCAAAATAGCAAACTCCACTCCTGCTTCATTTAAAATCTTAGTAAAAGCGACGGATACTTTCTGTGCACGTGAATCAAAGCTTCCAGCACATCCTACCCAAAATAAAACTTCTGGTGTTTTTTCTGCGGCAGCCATTTCTGCCATCGTTGGTATTTTATATTCTTTTGACATCTTTCTTTTTTAATTTTTCACTTAAAATTTAGTTCTTAGAAGTTGCTTCCTCCGCCCATTTATCTCTAGCATCTGGCAACTGCCAAACTGATCCTGAATTTTCAATACTCGTAAACATTGGCACCCAATCACCTGGACCAGCTGACAAAGTCAAAATTTCATATCGACGCATTTTCAATATAATACCCAATGGATTGATCAAAACTGGACAAGCTTCTACGCAAGCATTACAAGTTGTACAAGCATGTAATTCTTCATTAGAAATATAATCGAATAATGATTTTCCATCATCAAAATTTTCTTTAGTCAAAGTCGTCGCTTCTGCTTTGAGTTCTTCTTTCACCCATTGCATATCGCCGCTGTCCAATTTCTTTCCAATCTCAGTTGCTCTATCACGAACGTCCATCATAACTTTTCGAGGAGATAATTTTTTTCCCGTAATATTCGCAGGACAAACTGAAGTACATCTTCCACACTCGGTACAAGTATACGCTCCCAAAACATTTTTCCAATCCAAACTCATCACATCGTTCGATCCAAATTCTGGCAAATCATCCATTGGTGCATCTGGATCAGTTTCTATCAACCCCATCATAGATTTTACCTCATTCATGATTTCTGGCATATTTTCCATTTCTCCTTTTGGCTGTAATTTCGCAAAATAAGTATTTGGAAAAGCTAACATAATATGCAAATGCTTCGAAATCGGTAAGTAATTTAGAAAAGCAAAAACCGTCATAATGTGCAACCACCAACCAAATCTTTCCACACCAATCAAAGCTGATTCTGACATCCCACCAAACAAAGCAGGTCCGAGCCAAGAACTCACCGCAAAATTACCGGTCATATGATAATGTTCCGCTCCCATGCTTTGCAAAACTTTGTCTGCACCATTCATACTGAAAACGCCAATCAATAAAATGATCTCCAAAACCAAAATCATGTTTCCATCAAATTTTGGAAAACCTGTCATCTCATCCATTTGGAATCGAGGAATGGCTAGCAAGTTTCTTCTGATCAAAAATATTAAAGTCGCAAAAAATGCCCCAACCGAAAGTAACTCAATGCTACTAATCGCCACGGTATAAAGTGCACCTAAAGGTTCTGCAAAAAACCGATGTGTTCCAAAAAAGCCATCTACCAAAATTTCGATTAACTCAATTTGGGTAAACAAAAATGCCACATAAATAAATAGGTGTAAAACAGCAGGAATCCATCGCTTAAACATTTTCTTTTGACCAAATGCAATGAGCAAAACGTTTTTCCATCGTTCGCCTGCATTGTCAGAAATATCTTTGTCTTTTCCTAAAAGGATATTTCGACGGATTTTTAAAAATTGCTTGGCTGCAAAACCAAATGCTGCAAAGGTGACTATTGCAAAAATAATTTGTTGCATCATATTTTAAAAAGTTGAAGTTTTGTTTTTTTCAAATTTAGTCAATCATATTATAAAAAGAATACCTTTTTGATGATTTGAGTTTTGAAAAATCTAAAAAACCGAATTTACAGGTAATTATACGTTTTGAAATTAAATAGATATAATAAAATTGATTTTTTTTTAATTAAAAATGATTCTTAATTAAGGTCATTTTAAGTAAATTGCCTTCATGAAATTACTTGACTCGCGACAAATTAAACAAAAGATAAAACGGCTCGCTATCGAAATTTTAGAACAAAATTTTGGAGAGAATGAAATCATTCTAGCAGGCATCAATAATAATGGTTTGGGCTTTGCCAAGATGTTGGATAAGGAATTAGTGCAATTGACTGAAAATACAATCACTTTGACTTCCATCAATATCAATCCTGCCAATCCTTTGGAATCTGAAGTAACGATCAATATCCCTGAGAAGGATTTGAATAATAAAGTTATCATCATCGTCGATGATGTAGCGAATACCGGAAGGACTATTTTCTATGCGATCAAACCGTTGTTGGAAGTTTTACCTAAAAAAATTCAAGTGGCGGTTTTAGTGGATCGAGAACATAAGTCTTTTCCTATCAAAGTGGATTATGTTGGAGTCTCATTATTTACGACGATTCAAGATGATATTGATGTGCAAATTAAAGGACGAGGGGAAAAAGCGGTTTATTTAAAATAGCTAGATGCGATGGAACACGGATTGGACGGATCTAGCAAATGTAAGCGAATTTGACGATTGTTCTCAAGATTTCCTCCATGAGTGTAATCGTCAAATCCGCTCGATCCGCAGCATCTGCCTTCTATAAAAATTAATGAGAAATGAAATTCGGAAAACTACCCGACATCTCAAATGTCAACTTTTCACTTCCAACTGAACCTGAGGAAAACTCAACTATTCTTTCCTCTTTTCCAAAAAAAAATACTCCTCCAAAAATCTACATCGGATGCACAGGTTGGAGTATGAAAGAATGGGTTGGAAAAGTATATCCTCCAAAAACTCCAGCTAAAAATTATCTCAAACAATACGCTCGACAATTCAATACGATTGAACTTAACACTACTCATTATAGAATTCCAAGTGAAGCGAATATCGAAAAATGGAAAAATGAATCCACCGCCGATTTTCGTTTTTGTCCAAAGATCCCACAGGTGATTAGTCATAGTGCTGATTTGGGGGCGAATAATGATGCCTTGGATAATTTCTGTAAAAACATTCTTTTGCTAGAAGAGAAATTAGGTTGTTGTTTTATGCAATTACCTCCCTATTTTGGGATAGATCGTTTGCCAGCTTTAGAGCATTTTCTCAAAAGATTTCCCAAAGAAATTCAGTTGTCGATTGAATTACGCCATGAAAGTATTTTTTCCAATAAAAAAAACCAAAAAGAGGTCGCTGATTTATTAAAAAAGTATAATATTGCTTGGGTAAATACAGATGTAGCAGGACGAAGAGATGTTTTGCATTTACAATTGACGACCAATATTGCGATGATTCGATTTGTTGGAAATGATTTACATTCGACTGATTATCAACGAATAGACGAGTGGGTGCAAAAATTAAAGGATTGGTCGGCAAAAGGACTTCCTGAAATTTATTTTTTTCCCCATGAACCTGATAATATTTTAGCTCCTGATTTATCTCTATATTTGGCTGACGAGCTTCAAAAACATTTTGAAGTAATCACTAGAGGGCCAAAATTTCATGATGGAGATGATGGAAAGCAAATGTCTCTTTTTTGAAAAATCTAGAACAATCTAAATCTGACTATGATAAATAAAGTAACCATTTACTGCTCTTCCA
This sequence comes from uncultured Saprospiraceae bacterium, assembly GCA_937981555.1. Classification (GTDB taxonomy): domain Bacteria; phylum Bacteroidota; class Bacteroidia; order Chitinophagales; family Saprospiraceae; genus CAJQQY01. Next base: position 107,004 of record CALJOK010000029.1, on the reverse strand, counting down.
GTAATTCGCTTCCTTCTAAATATTATGAGGAAACCAAAAAAATTGGACAACTCTTGGCCAAGGAAAATATCACAATTATTTATGGTGGTGGTTCATCTGGATTGATGGGGACCTTGGCAGATAGTGCTTTGGAAAATGATGGGAAAGTTATTGGCGTTATCCCTCGATTTATGAAAGCTGTCGAGTGGGATCACAAAGGAGTCAATTTGATGATCGAAACGGAAGACATGGCAGAGCGAAAAAAAATATTGATCGAAGGTACCGATGCCGTGATTGCTTTGCCTGGAGGCGTGGGAACATTTGAAGAATTATTTGAAGTATTGAGTGCAAAACGATTGGGACTTTTTACCAAACCAATCATCATTTATAATTTTCAAGGATTTTATAATCCAATCATTGAGATGTTGGAAACTTGTGTGAAAGAAAATTTTATGGGAAAACAACATCGAGATATTTGGACGGAAGTTACTCAGTTGGAAGACTTAATTGAGGCGATGAAAAATGCTCCTGCTTGGAGTGAATCAGCAATTAATAATGCGAAGACATAAGGATTAAAATAAAAAGACATGACGAAAGATATTACCGAAGATAAAAAATCATATCCTTATATCCATCGAGATATAAGTTGGTTGTATTTTAATGAACGAGTGCTTCAAGAGGCAGAAGATCTGGAAATGCCTTTGTTTGAAAAAATTAAATTCTTGGCGATTTACTCTAATAATTTGGGAGAATTTTTTCGAGTTCGAGTAGCCAATTTACGAAATTTAGTTCGAGTAGGAAAAAAGACAAAACGTAAATTAGACTACGATCCAAAAGAAATAATAAAGCGAGTTTTAAAAATCGTTAACGAGCAACAAGAAAGATTTTCTAAAATTTTTAATGAACAAATTATTCCTGAATTGGCCAAAAATGATATTCATTTATTGCGCTATGATGATTTGGGGAAAGAGCAAAAAGAGTTTGTCAATAATTATATCCAAGACGACTTACAGCCGCATATTCAACCAGTTCTTTTGGTTAAGAATAAAATACGCCCGTTTTTAAATAACTCGGAATTGTATTTAGCTATTTTATTAAAAGATAAAAGTGCGGGATTAGCAGAGGTGAATGAGCACTACGCCATCCTTAAAATTCCTTCAGAATATTTGCCACGATTTATAGAGTTACCAAATTCGAATGGTCGGCATGACATTATAATGTTAGATGATATTGTTCGACGAGCAGTCACTTGGATGTTCCCAGGTTACCACATTGTGGATTCTTATTCTATAAAGCTGACCCGTGATGCGGAGTTATATATTGACGATGAATTTTCAGGAGACCTACTCTTAAAAATAAAAAACAGCTTAAAAAAACGAAATGTTGGCCCTGCGTCTCGATTAGTATATGACGCTAATATGCCTCCTCAACTATTGGACTTTTTAATTGAATCTTTTGAGTTGGATAAATATGATTTGTTGCCAGAAGGAAGGTATCATAATAATTTTGATTTTTTCAAATTCCCAAGTTTTGGAAAAGATCATATGAAGAATACACCACTTCCGCCACTACTCTACCCTGCGCTCACGCCAGAATCAAGTATTTTTGAGGAGATTAAAAAGAGGGATCATATGGTTCATTTTCCATATCATACTTATGAACCTGTAATTAGGTTTTTTGAAGATGCAGCCAATGATCCAAATGTAACTGAAATCAGAATCGTCCAATATCGAGTGGCAAGAAAATCTAGAATTATGCAAGCTTTGATGAAAGCAGCACGATCTGGAAAAAAAGTTTTTGCCTTTATTGAAATCAAAGCGAGGTTTGACGAGGAAGCAAATTTAAAATGGGGAGAGAGTTTGGAAAAAGCAGGTGTCAAAGTTCATTATAGTTTTCCAGGACTAAAAGTTCATTCAAAATTAGCTTTGGTCAAAAGAGTAGAAAATGAAAAAAACAAGATCTACACTTATTTAAGTTCTGGAAATTTTCATGAAGACACTTCAAAAATTTATACTGATTTAGGATTTTTTACATCAGATAAAAAAATAACCAGAGAGGTCAATGAAGTATTTTCTATTTTAGAATCAGTCGATCATCGACCAAAGGATTTTCAACATTTGTTAGTAGGGCAATTTAATTTAAGACCTGATCTTAAAAAAATGATCAACAAAGAAATTGCTAATGCCAAAGCTGGAAGGACTGCTCGGATGATTTTGAAAATGAATAGTTTGGAAGATAAGGAGATGATTATAAAACTCTACGAAGCGAGTCAGGCAGGTGTAAAAATAAAAATGATTGTTCGTGGACTATGTTGTTTAACTCCTGGAATCAAAGGATTGAGCGACAATATTGAAGTGATTAGTATTGTTGATCGGTTTCTGGAACACAGCCGAGTTTTTATTTTCCATAATGATGGCGAGGAAAAAATTTATGTTTCTTCGGCTGATTGGATGTATCGAAATTTGAGCAAACGAATAGAAACTGCTTTCCCGATTTATGATAAAAATTTAAAGAAAGAAATAAAATCGATCATTGCTATCCAATTGCAAGACAATGTAAAAGCAAGAATTATTGATCAGAATAATCAAAATATAACGAGTAAAGGAAATTCAGAAATGCCTGTTCGTTCACAAACTTCAACTTACTATTATTATAAAAACAAAGACAAAGAAGAGACTTAGTATTTTGTACAATAGTATAATTTAGAACTTCCAGATTTTAAAAATCTGGAAGTTCTTTTTTTTAGATCAAACCTTTAAAGCAGAGATCCCTCCATCCACTCCTAAAATCTGTCCTGTCATCCATCCACTTTTTTCAGAAAGTAAAAAACAAACTGCTTCTGAAATATCAGAAACTGTTCCGACTCGTTTGAGCGGATGCCGCTGAGCAGATGCTTCTCGTCGTTCATCAGAAGATAATAATCTAGCCGCAAGTGGTGTATCAGTTAACGAAGGAGCTACACCATTCACTCTAACTTTAGGAGCCCATTCTGCCGCAAGCGTTTTTGTCAAACCTTCAATTGCTCCTTTCGAAGCTGCAACCGATGCATGATAAGGCATCCCTTGACCAACGGCAACCGTACTAAAAAGAACGACGCTAGAGTTTTCCGTTTTTTGCAAAAGTCTTTGCGTTGCTTGCAAAATTTTTACCGCTCCAACCACATTAATTTCAAAATCAGCACGAAACGCATCTGGCTTTAAAGATCGAAATGGCTTTAAGTTGATACTTCCTGGACAGTAAACTACACCATGCAATGCATCAGGCAAGTCTATTTTTTCATCACTTAAAACATCATATTCTTGAAAATGAATGTTGGAAGAATCAGGAAGATTTTCGTTCGTTCGAGCAAGGACATAAACATTTGCATTTTGCTCTGCTAACGTTTTCACTACTTCCAAACCAATACCATAACTACCTCCAACGATTAGGTAATTTTTATTTTCCATTCTTTAACTCTTGAATTTTCATTTGAATAGTTTCTGATTCTTCGATGAGGCGAGCATAGTGTTTGAGGTCACCTGTGCGTTGGATTATCATCGCTTTTTCCATGACTGCTAGGTACTCTTTTTCTAATTTTTTGACTGGGTCTTTTTTGAATAGTCCAAACATAGTTTTATAATTTTATTATATTTTGAAAAACTAAGTATGGAACATTTGAAGTAGGAAAAGGTTTATGATTTTATTCTGAGGTCAGAAAAACTACTGCCGCACTAAACTCTTCCGTTTCCGAATTGCCAACTTCGTCCGATCACCATCCAACAATTCCAGATAAAATATTTTAAACCCAGCATATGCATCACTCGAAACAAAGTGCTGTTTAAAAACTAATTTCCGCAAAATTTGAACACCTGATAGTTGCTTTTTAAAAATCAGTTGGTATCGACCAAACTCATTTTCTAAAATAATATCACTCGGAATTTCAAGCAACTCATAGCCATTTGGAATTTGCAAATCAATGACTTGCTCGCTTGGCGCCAAATTAAATAATTCACCCAATGCTAAATTATTATGTCGCATTTCTCCAAACAAAGCAGTCCGAGTCGTGATTGGATGCAAAATTGGAATTTGAAGAATTTGAAAATTACTCACCTTTTCTAAATGATGAAAAGCTTTTAATTCCAAAAAAGTCATCAAACTTGAATCAATGTCTTGCAAGTAATCGAAAGAGAAATCTTGAATCTTTAAATGGTCAAATTCGGCTGAAGCTAAATTTTCTGTCAAAAATAAAAGGTGATCATTTTGAGTAGTTTTGTTATTTAATGTTTCTCTCCATTCACCAGCAACGACACCTTTGGTTTCCATTTCCACTTGCAATTCAAGATTACGTTCATCTTCAATTCGAGCAATGGTTTTTATTTTTACAAAATTTTTAAATGCATTTAATTGATCATTCGGCAATCGAAATAATTCACGCTCATTTGGTTTAATTAGAAGTGCCCATTGGTTATTATCAAATCTTGGAAGTACATTGTTAGAAAAATAATCTGTTGTCAAATCTACATACCTCATCTCCTTCCCTTTCAATCGATAACCAACGACTACATGATCAAATGCCAGCACCGATGGTCGAGATTCCTGCTGCGTAAAATCACTCGTTCGAACTAAAACATAATAGGCTTCAATGTCCAACTCTCGCAACATAGAAATCATCAAAGACGCCACATCTTTACAATCACCAATTCCTCCACAGATAGTTTTAGAAGGTTTTTTGGGAACATAATTCGAATTCAAAAAAGACACATGAGAATAAGTAATCCCAGTTGTCAAATAATTGTAAATGGCTCTCACTTTCTCTTCATCGGTCATTTCATCGTTAACTATTTTCGCCAACTGACTTTTGACTTCATAGTTTGCTTCGAGTCTGCGATAAGTTTTTCGCTCGTACCATTTGACTACTTTTTTCCAATCAGATTGAGTGCTCAACATCAGCCAAGCGAACTTATCCATTTTGTCCAATACAGCCTCTTCATGTTCATTCTTAGGCGTATCATGATTTTCCCAAGTATAAATTTCCATCTCATCCTCTTCTCGGATTTCAGGTTCATTACTCACTTTATTACCAACATAATTAAGCGTTTTTTCCTTCGGTAGAACTATTTCAAAAACACTTTTATAAATCGGAACTTCCATCGACAACCAAGCCATGTGATACATTTCGTTAGGAATCTCGCGAGTCATATCTCCATTCGAAAAACCTTCAATCTCAATCAAATCTCCAGGTTGCAAATTTTGAAAAACCACAAGATTCCAATTTCGAGAAGGCGTCACTTCAGAACCATCTTCTTTAATTACTTTCACTTTCCCGATCTCTCCCAGAAAACTAAAATCAGCTTCTGTCCAATAATTAACCCCTGCTGAATTTAATATTTTTATCCATAATTTTTGATGGTAATTCAACCGATTCTCTTCATTCAATGTCGCTTGTACATTATACATCAATATCAAAGATTCTGCATTCTGATATTTCTTTTCCCAGCCTTTATCTTTTTGTAATTGTACTGTTATAACATCTTTGAAATATTTTTTTGGCGATTCCAAACCTGCTATTCTATCTACTTTTTTCCGCAATCTATTGAGCACATAATTTCCTTTTTGAGTAGCTAAATCTATTTCTTTTGCAGATTGAAAATAATTTATAGCAATATCCTCCTCCTTCTTTTCCAAATATATATCCCCTATTTTTTCCATCGTCCGGGAATGAAATGGATTTAGTATTAACATCTTTTCAAACAAAGAAAGCGCTTCATTCCATCGTTTTTGTTCCATTAAAAACTCCGCTTTTTCTTTCAAATAATAAGATCGGTAAGGCAACATTTCAATCAAATCATCATATAATTTAAATACTTTTTTGTCCAGTTTCTTTTCTTTGTAGAAAGCAATTGCATTCAAATAATCATATTCATTAAATTGAAACTTTATCTTTTCTATGGCTGCGATTCCCTTCTTTTCCATTTGTTTTTTTTCTTCACTCTCATAATCTACCTCTCCATTTTTATTCAGAGTCAAATATTTTAAGAATAAATCTCGGTAATCAGAATTAGGATAATCTGCCAAAAACTTTCGAACAAAATCTTTTTGTTCTCCTTCTTTTCCATGTTCCTTTAACCAATTCAAATATGCCATCAAAGCATCCTTATGCGTTGGTGAAAAGTTTAATATTTGCATCACTCTTGAGTGATAATTGGCTACATCATTTTTTCGATCTACTTTTTCTAACTGGCTAATTAGCCTTGCAATTACAGGCGTTTCAGTCAAACTAACATCACTCAACATAGCTTCTGCTAATTCCCCTTTATCGTTGGCAGCTAGTATTTTTGCAAATAAAAATTTAAAATAAAATTCATCTTCATGAGTTTTCATTTTGTAAAAAAACCACTCCTCCCCTTCTTCCGGCAACTCCATCAACAAGAACATTTTTGCTAACAAATAATAATTTTTCCAATCCGTCGAATCATTTTCAATTTTATTTTGGAGTAGTTTTACCCATTGCTTTTCAATCAATTTCGGTTCGTATTTTTGGGTTATATTTTTCCCGAAAAAATCACTTGCTATATTTTCTATTATCTTTCCATCCGTATCTGTCAATCGCAAAGCAAACTTGGCAATTTGATTTCCTCGGTTTTTATAACTTTTACTTTTTAAAGAACTTCCATGAAAATTTTCATCAAAATTTGAATTAATTTTTCCTTCATCATATTGGTCATTGAAACTCAAATATAATTTACTTTTACTTCCATCTTCCACATAAGTCGAAGCTTTTACGAGGACTCTATGCATTCCTTTTTTCAAAGTCAATTCTATAATTTCTCCATCTCTCCAATATTTTAAATTATCTTTTTTATCAAAAATTAAATCATCATCTAACCAAATCTTCATCGGTGTTGTCCGACCGATTCGGAGCTGAACCGTTTGATCTTTTTCCAAAGTCAAAAAAGTATTGGCATAATAAGTTCCATGCCGTTGGTAAGCTAAATTTTCATTGAAATTAATTTCACCATTAGGCGCGCTTTCCATTCGTTGTACCCATTTCATTTTTAAACCATTCTCATTCTTATAAATTCTGTTGGGTTTAAAACTTTCAATTTCCAATGGTTGCTGCTCGATATGTCCACTTCCTGAAATATTTTCAAAAGCACCAATCACACTCCAATTAAAATTCTGAGTCACCGACTGAATCGTCGCTAAACTTTTTTCAAATTTTCTATTTTTAAATTGAATTTCAGCTTTTGCTAAAGTTGCTGTAAATTGAAAAGATGGGTCAAGATTATTAGTTAATATTTGGTCAGGAGAACCTTGGTATAAATGTTTAAACAACCCAAAATTTTCATTACTCCAGGTCGCTTCAATTAATTGATTGGCGTATTTTTTATAATTCAATTGGTCTTGTAAAACTTCCGAAATAAACAACATTCCACACAATGCATCTTCATCTTGAGAATTTTGCAACAATACATTTACAAATTTTGCCTTAGCTGCCAACAATTGATTTTCACGAAGTAAATCCCAACCAGTCGATTGACCATTGGATTGAAAAAAAGAGAAGAAGATAAAAAATGCAACAAGTGCTAATTTAAGTTTTGGAAATTGCATAGTTGTAAGTTCATTTCGAGGGGAAGATTCGTAAATGAAGAGGAAATACTAAATTAATCTACAGGGCGAAACTTGATAATAGAAGTGATTACTTTACTATCATAAGATAATTTCTTTTGGGCAAAAAGTAAATACGTACAGCTAGTTTATTTCCTAATTAAGGTATGTGAAGATTGTGCCAAAGCTCTCACAGAAATCTCTCCTGTGTAATTTCCAAATAAATTTCGATTGGGAAATTGTTCTTTTAATATTTTATCCATCGAAAACCAACTCTGATAAAGAGTAGGACTGTAAAGTGGAATTCCGTTTGCCCACTTAGTAATGACCACTTCCAATGGATCTTGCTTTACACCAAACAATATATTTAAATCATTGATTATCAAACTCTTAACATGACTGTCGTCCTGACCAAGCCATTCTTTATTCACAGAATCATCTCTCAATAGGCAAGTCAAACTGATCAAGTTTTCGTTTTTTACTCGATGATTAAAAATGCAAGAATTAAATAAAACACCTAAAATATTAAGTCCTTCCTTTTGTGGAATCAAACAACCAAATCCCTCCTTAAATTTTTCAAAAGCTGTTTTAGGGAAAAATAAAGTGGCAGAAATCATGGAATTATATTTCACCAAATCAAGGTTCTGAAACATCTTTTCCTCTTTATTTTTGAAAAAATGTTTAGAAGTATAGGCAGGTGTTGTAAGAATTAAATGTTCTTTTTCATCCATTAAGGTTTGACCATCGACATTCCACTCTATTTCTTTTTGTAAATATTCGGTAAGTCTTTGGGTGAATTCCCCCATTCCATTTTTAAATCCATGCGTTCCTGCAGAGCGTTTTTTCCTTTCAAAAGGGGTTGAGTTGCCACGCATTTTTTTAAACGCAGGACGCAAATAGTTCACTTCATTAAAAGCATTGGCGAGTTGAGTCATTGCTCCAGGAAAACTTAATTGAGCAGCAGGAGCTCCATAAATTCCTTGAAAGGCCGGTTCTAAAACTTGAGCAGTTAATTTTTCTCCTAAAAAATAATGTCCAAAATCTTCGAGGGTTTCAAAAGTACCAGCTTGCTTTTTGGTGAAAGTTCTGACTAATCTCATCGCATCAAAAAAGGAAAGAGGAATCCGACGAAGTTCTTTATTCTTGACTATATACCTTGCTTTGGAAGTGGACTTGGGAGGTAAAATCTCTAATTTTAAATCATCACTAATCGCTTGAATTTCTTTGCACCAAACAAAACCATTGGCTGCCTTCTCAACTAATCCAAAATCAGTTTGAACACTTTGCAAGATACCTCCACCGAAGTTATTTTGCTCTACTATTTTGAAAGGAACTTTCGCCTTTTTTAATTGGTAACCAAGTAATAGCCCGCTGATTCCGGCACCTATGACGGTGTACGTTTTTTTCGCATCGAAGGATTTTCCGAGGAAATTACTGGAAGGTATTTGGTAGTTCATTTATTATATCTAACGATTATAACAGACTTATTTTCAATACTTTATTCTATTTTCTAGCTCGATAAATCTTTCATCTCAACTAAAAACCATTCACCATTTTTCAACTCAAAAATATAAGTAATACTTATCCCATTTTCAATTCCTTTAAATTCCACCACACCTTGATTCACTTTTTCGTTTTCAAAATATCGCATGGAATAATTATCCGTTGCTTCTAAAACTAGCCTCCACCAATCTGCTGCTTCCACTAATTTTTCTACTTCCTTTAAATTATCATTCAAGTATTTTTTCTTGAGCGGAAATACTACTCTACTCTCTTGAAACAAACTATCCAAAGAAAATTTTTCTATAAATGAGTCAAAAGTCTCATTATCTGAAAAGTCATACATCAATGTACCCTTTGGAGTTTCTTCATAATAATTATCAGTTGATTGTTGAATAAATTCTTCCGAAGGAGAAGTACTTAGACAACTTTCAAATAATGCGATAAAACTAAAAACGCAGGAATAAAATATAATCACTTTCATAATTTTTTAAGGTTGGTTAACTTAAGTAGTTTAAGATTATCTCTCAATTTGCTAGAATAATCTCAAATAACTTTAATATTTCAAAATAACAAAAAAAGCATCTTGCGAACAATTCGCAAGATGCTTTTTTTTGTAAAATTTATTTCAATTAATGATCATCCGTTGAAGCAGTTTCTTCTGCTTTTTTGATTAATCGATTTTTACCTTGTAATTCGTAACCTTCAGGAATAAATAATTTCATTTTCACTATTTCATAAATCATAGCATCTTTATATTTCATTCCTTTTCTTACTTTATCTTTTGATGTCAAGGCCAATGAAGTTTCTTCACCTGATTTTTCAACATCATACCTGCCTACACGGACATAATAATCTAAGACATGCTGGATACCACTTTCTAATGTTACAGAAGTAACGATCATAATATTATTACTTGACCATTCCTCCACTTCAAACTCATCAAAGATATCAAGAGCTACCTCTGTATTCTCATCAGACAACTCGAAGGTTTGATGAAGTGTTTTTTTGACTTGAGCATTACCTAAGAATGCTATAGATATTAATAATAAGGCGACTATATGTTTCATAAAATGTTAGTTTATCAAAGTGTTGTTGTACAAATTTGACTCCAAAATAGTCTAATTGTAACAAAAGAAAAAGGGTATAACACTTATTTAACTAAATGTCATACCCTTCTAAAACGAAGATTAAACGATGATGTTATAATTCAGACGAATCTTTATCATCCGTTTTATTCGCTGAAGATTCATTTGATAATTTTACCAATACATCTGCAGGTGCAAAAACGGTATATGAAATTCTTTCAGTTAATTCTCTTCCTCCCACTTTAACTTGCTTTTCTAAGCTTGGCATATTTAACACAAATTGATCATCAACCACAGTACCAATCAAGTTGTATCTTTTGGCTTTAATCAATGAACATAAAATAGAAGATGTTCCATTTGTTAATTCAATTGCCATTTGAACTCGAATAATATCACCTTTATGTTCCTTCACTTCCACATTTCCATCTACATCCATCAACACAATTGAAGTGCCTTTTAGGTTAAATGATTTTACTAAAATCTTTTCTGCTTGCTGTGCTACTGCTGTGTTTGCAATCATTATTGCTAACAATACTGTCGTAAAAATTCTTAGTGTTTTCATAATAAATGTGTTTTGATGATTTAATTTTAATTTAAGCTTAATATTACGTAATGTCAAATTTTAGCAAAATTAAATTCTTAAAAACTTAAAGATTGCCTAATTTTTAATAACTTTTCTAACATAACCTCCAAACGGTCAAGAGGCAACATATTTGCTCCATCTGATTGAGCCTCAGAGGGTTGTGGATGAGTTTCGATAAATAATCCATCCGCTCCTACAGCAATACCAGCTTTTGCAATGGTTTCTATCAAAGCAGGTTTTCCACCTGTAACTCCGCTTGCTTGATTAGGTTGCTGCAAAGAATGAGTACAATCCAAAACCACCGGCGCTCCAAAACTTTGCATCTGAGGGATTCCTCGAAAATCAACAACCAAATCTTGATAACCGAAAGTCGTTCCTCGCTCTGTCAACCAAACTTTATCATTACCTGATTGAACCACTTTATCCATTGCAAATTTCATCGCATCAGAACTTACAAATTGTCCTTTTTTGATGTTGACAATTTTTCCAGTTTTTGCTGCAGCAACTAACAAATTAGTTTGTCGACACAAAAAAGCAGGAATTTGAAGGATGTCAACATATTGAGCAGCCGTTGCTGCTTCTTCCTCTGTATGTATATCAGTCGTGACAGGCAAATCAAGCTTCTCCCCTATTTCTTTCAAAATATTTAACGCTTTCTCATCTCCTATACCTGTAAATGAATCTAATCTTGATCGATTCGCTTTTCGATACGATCCTTTAAATATATATGGAATCTCTAATCGATCACAAATTCCACTTACTTTCTCCGCTATTTCAAATGCCATTTCTCGGCTTTCAATTGCACAAGGCCCAGCTATTAAAAAAAAATGATTGCGATCTAAATATTTAATTTTTGGTATTTGGTTTAACATCGTTTGTTAGGTTTGTAATTAAGAAAATTAGATTAAGTGAACCACGAATTATAAATCTTGAAAATTTAGAATTCGTATTTTAGCTTCACTTTTCCAAAAATACAATACTTCATTTAAACGAAAATATATGTTATTTTTGAAATGTGTTTTTGGGAAGAAAAATTTTACTCTCGCAAAAACGCTTAGTTGTAAAGTATAAAATTCGATTGATTCTTTTCAATAAACCTTTACGCCTTTGCGAGAATAAGACCATTTTAAGTTTTCATAAACATTACAAACCTACTATCGTATTTAGATTCTTAAAAATTTAATTTAGAAAATTTTCAAGACCAAGAATTTTCTCATTTTTGAACGAATGAAGCAATTTTCTGCTTTTCAGATATTGCTTTATATATTTTGTAATTATAACACAAATGTAGATTGAATAGTTCGCTAAAAAAAGCTTTTTATCGGAATAAAATTCCAAATACAAACTTACCAATTACCTAAAACAGAATTTAATTTCTTAATTAAAATAAATTCCAACTATAATTCACAAAACTTAAGTTTCAAAAAATATATTTTCGGTTTTAAATTCTCTTACCAAATTCAATTTTTTTTATAAAAATGGAAGAAAAAACGGCTATAAAAAATTACTACAACCAATTGGCTTCAGAATATGATGATGACCGCTTTAATAACTCTTATGGACAGTACCTTCACTTTCAGGAACGACAAATTTTAGTGCGAAGGTTGGGTCTTCTTTCAAAAAAATCAATTTTGGATATGGGTTGTGGAACTGGACGTTTCTTGGATTTTGCGGAAAATGGAGTTGATTTTAGCGAAGGCATGCTTGGGGAGGCAAAAACAAAATTTCCTCATCATCATTTGACGGTAAGTGATATTTCGAAAATGCCTTTTGATAAAAGTTCTTTCGAAGCTATTTATAGTTTGCATGTTTTTATGCATTTGGATTTAGAGACGATTCAAAAAACGATTCGAGAAGCGCATCGGATTTTAAAACCGAATGGGATTTTGATTTTTGATTTTCCATCAAAGACTCGAAGAGAATTAATTAATTATCAAAAGGACGGATGGCATGGAAATACTGCTTTGGATGTCAATTCTATTCAGCAACTGACTGGTGGTTTATTTGAAATGGAAGGGTATGAAGGTGTTTTGATTTTTCCAATTCATCGAGTACCTGTTTCTTTGCGCTCATTTTTCAGGAAAATAGATTCTTGGTTATGTAAATCTTTTTTGAAAAAATGGGCTTCGTATCATTTTGTATTTCTAAAGAAAAAAACTTCAACATGATTTTTTTTTAGAACCATATAAGGTTCTAATTCATAATTAGATAATCTTTGAAAAAACTCATTCCTCCATATTTTCGTCTTCAACTTCGAATACTTTTTACTTGCGTAAAAGATGTTCTCTCCTTTCGCTATTTCTCTTTGGTAAAAAAGGATGCTCCAAAAAAAATCCTCCCTCGACAATTCTCGATGAGTCAACCAATTCGCAAAAATGATTTTTCAGAAAATAAAAAACACAACCTGCGACTTGCGATACAGCATATTGAAAATATAGAAATCTTACCTCAACAAATTTTTTCCTACTGGCATTTGATTCCTTCACCAACGTCTCAAAATGGTTTTAAAAAAGGCCGCAACTTAGTCGGTAATAAATTGGATTTAGATTATGGAGGTGGACTTTGCCAATTAAGTGGAATTATGTACTATCTAGTTTTGGAAGCAGGTTTGGAAATTTTGGAAAGACATCCACATAGTTTAGATATTTATACAGATACAAGTCGATACACTCCGATGGGGTCAGACGCGACAGTTGTATATGGACACAAGGATTTGAGATTTATGAATAGTTTTGATTTTCCGATTTCGTTTCAGTTTGAGATATTTGAAGAAGAGATTTTAATTTATCTGTGCGCTAAACAATCAATTGAAAAATGTGATTTGGAATTTTTTATTGAAAAAAAAGAAAAAGGGAAACAAGTGAAAGTTACTCGCCAAAGAAATGGAAAAAAGGAAATCTGTTCTCAAAACTTTTACAAAAACTTGTAAAAGTTTCCCCCAGATTTTCACATATTAAATTTAATCTGCGATAAATAAAAAAGGCGCAGCAAAACAACAGTTTTGCTACGCGCTTTAAAATCGATGTTTAGGAAAGTGTTTTATCCAAAACTTCTTTACTCGCTTAGAATCCAAGCATCGGGATGATATTTAGATCTAATTTTGCGAAGCATTCTTTCTTTTTTACTATTACTTGAGTAGATAAATCTTACCCCAACAGTTTTCAATTTTTTCTCGTCACTCCAACCTTCATATGATTCATATCCATCGCCTTCCAGCTTTCGAATCATTCTATTGACATTCTCTTTACTTCCGAATTGGCCAACAATAATAATACATTCATTTTCACCAATGGAACTATTAGAAGTGCTTGAACTTCCTTTTGAATCATCTATCGGATCTTCCATCTCAGATGAGGAGGAATTTCCAGCAGAGATATCATCTTCTAACCGTTGGTCATTTTCTGACTCAGAATCGTCTGGTAAAGTAGTGATTTCAGCATCTTCGATTGAAGGAGCTGTATTTATTTTTTTATCATCATTGACCGCCATAGAAGCAGCACTTTGATTTCCATTTGCAGTTTGCTGTTTATCGCCTCTAAACAAAAAGTAACTTGAAGCAATCAAAACAACTGAAGTCAAAATTATTAATGGAATCGTGAATTGCGCCCATCTAAAACCTTTATTTTCCTCCACCGGAATTCCTCCCACTCTGATTTCTTCGCGGATTGGTTTTGGTTCTGGAATTGGTTCTTCAATGATGGGAGTTTTGACCTTAGGAGTTTCAACAGGTGCGTTGGTCAAATCAAGAGATGCAGCAGCAACTGTAGCCGTTTCTTTTTTGACAGATTCACTTCTCGAAAAAGGATGAATCTCAATAGTCGGCAAGCCAAAAGCATCTACATTAAAATTAGTATCGTATGGTAAAAACTGAAGTGATTTATTATAGTCTTTATAAATTCTTCCGACCTTAGGAAACTCAACAATTTCTTTTTTCTCAATTTTACCTTCCACTTCAGCTACAAAATCTGTTACAATTTTATTGGCTTGTTCTAGCGTACATTTATTTTGATTTTGAATATAATCTACCAAAATACCATCGTTGATTGTCAAATTTTTATTGAAAGACGGAACCTTATTCGGAGGAGAAATAGTTGATTTAATATGATCAATATTGGCAGGTTGTTTTTGAAGTTCAAACCCACCAAAGCCAGGTACAATAACTGAGTTCTTTTCAAATAGCAACTCATTTATGCTAGAAGCTACGTCGTAAGCCATGTTTTAAAATTTTACGGTCTCCCTTTATTTTCCTTCTGGGGAAATGGGAATCTAATATGTTTAATTTTTCAACTACAAAAGTACGCTTTTTTTCATAAAAGCAAAAACCAGTTGTATAAGTCATTGACTATCAATCAACAATAGAACTTCTACGTTCCATAAAAATTGTATCCTTCCATTTTCCATTGCGCTGTGCTATTCGCTCTCGTTTTCCGATGACTCTAAAACCAAATTTTTCATGTAAGTAAAGACTTGGTTTGTTTTCTGGAAAAATACTGGATTGCAAAGTCCAAAAATTTTCTTCTTCTGAACATTCAATTAATGCTGACATTAAGACGGAACCAATTCCTTTATGGGTACATTTCAAATCTCGATAAATAGTTACTTCGGCAACTCCTCTGTACACATACCTTTTTGAGACGGGAGATAAAACAGCCCATCCTAAAATTTTATTTTCCTCTTCTAAAATGATTCTGCAAGTAGGTAAGAATTTAGCATTCCAAATTTCCCAGTCGGGAACTTCGGTTTCAAACGTGGCAAATCCTGTTTCGATTCCTTCTTGATAAATTCGTCGAATAGATGGCCAATCTTCAGGTTGGAGGGGACGGATTTTCATTATTATTTTTTGCCGCAGGTTTTAATGACTATTATGATTTTTATGATCCTATATATTCTATGACGCTCGTCAATCATAAATATCTTAAATAATCGGCAAAATCTGCGGCAAAATCTACGGCAAAAATATTAACAACACTTTCGTGCTGCTTGTTCTAATTCAACCATTCCAGTCGCAGGACTTCCACAGCATCCTTCGCTATTTCCTTGCGCCATTTCCAAAGCAACTCTTGGTTTGCAAGCTGTTGCTGGAACAAATAATTTAACTACAATTTTTTCATCCGTATTTTCTAATGCTTGCACCTTATAAACTGAAGTCAATAAATCTCCATGTCCCCATTCGAAATAAATAGGTGTATCTCTTTTGAGTGCAGTCTTCGCATCAACGATGTTAAAAATTTTTAATGCCTTTTCTGTTTCCATTGCTCTATCCTTTTCCTCTTCTCCACTAATCCAAAGTTGCACAACTGTCTCATCATAAGAATGCGCAATCCCGCCACAGTCAACTGAATCGATATGCTTACTTTTTATCTCTGTGATGTGGTAAGCTGCAGGCACAAATTCATTTTGTTTGTATTCAAACACCAATTCTTTGCCTTCATTTTGATTGAGTAATTCAAGAAATTCTCCAGTATTCATAATTGATAAATTTTAATTTTATAAAATATATTAATCGTATAATAACGATGATTAAAGTCAAAAAAAATCTTTTTATTTTAACAACAACCTGTAAACTTCTCCGTCAACCCTTTAAACAAACCTCCCATTTCCATCCATACTTCTGGATTAATACAATAGCACGTTTTAGTTCCTTCAATTTCACCTTGCAAAATCCCCACTCGTTTTAATTCTTTTAAATGCTGCGATACCGTTGACTGCGAAAGTGGCAATTCATCAACAATATCCCCGCAGACACAACTATTCTTTTTGATTAAATATAACAATATAGATACGCGTGCAGGATGAGCGATTGCTTTTGCCAAATCTGCAATTCTATTCTCTTCTTCTGTAAACAAATTTTTCTTTGCAACTGCCATACTGAATTATTTATCGTAAAAATACGATAATAAAATCGTAATGCAAATTTTTCTAGAAAAATTCTGCAAACAAAAACAAAAGGCTATTAGCACTCGAAGCACTCACAGCCTTAATATTTAAAATTGAGAAAATTATTTTCCCTTAAATTCTGCTTTTCTTCTTTCTACAAATGCACTAGCTCCTTCCTTAAAATCTTCAGAATGAGCAACGGCACCAAAGGATCTAACTTCCGAATCAAATCCATCCAATACTCCATTGTATGCATCATCCACACATTCGATAATCTTAGCAACTGCAATTGGTGCTTTTGAAGCGATCTTCTCGATAATCTCTTTTGCTTTCTTCACTTCTTCTCCATGAGGCACCACGTGGTTCACTAACCCCATTCGATAAGCATCTTCTGCTCCAATCATATCTCCAGTCATCAAATATTCTAACGCTCGACCTCGACCAATCAATTGTGGCAATCGCTGCGTTCCACCGTAGCCAGGAATAATTCCAAGATTAACTTCTGGCTGGCCAAATCTTGCTCGGTCACTTGCGATTCTCATGTGGCAAGCCATTGCTAATTCGCATCCTCCTCCCAATGCAAAACCATTTACCGCAGCAATAACTGGTTTAGAAAATTTTTCTATCAAATCAAAAACACCTTGACCTCTTGCAGAAACGTCCATAGCATCATCACCTTTGAAATCTAAAAATTCCTTGATGTCTGCTCCTGCAACAAATGCCTTCTCCCCTGCCCCTGTGATGATGATACCTTTTAAGTTTTTTTTCTTTGGAGCAGATACTGCAAAGAAATGTTCCAACTCATTAAAGACATGCTTGTTTAATGCATTCATTGCCTTCTCTCGGTTTATGGTTAAGGTTACAATTCCTCTAACATTTTTCGCTAAAATATTTTCGTACTTCATGTTTGATTTTTTTTCGCGAAGTTAACAAGTTGGTTGGTTTCTTTTTGATTTTTTTTCATTAAAAATTTAAACTGAATTAATTTTTATTTCGGGGAGACATCCGCAAACTATTAAAAAAATTGAAATGGTAAAATTGACTCTTGTAGTTTTCACGATTCTATTCTTTCATAATTGTTCTTTAAGTGAAAATAGAAAAGAGACTTCCAAAACTACTGATCAACTTCCAATTGAAATCATTGATTTTAAAAAATTAAATATCGACACTATCCCTTTGGAAATTTCCTACTTAGAGACTTGTCAAAAAATTAAAAAAGAAAAATACAACACAGACAGTCTTTCTATTTTTTTGGAAGAAGTTTTAATCAATAAAATTTTTCCATTTTGGTATGGAACACCTTGGGATTTTAATGGTCACACGGATGTTCCAAACGAAGGAAATATTGCTTGCGGGTATTTTGTTTCTACTACCTTAAAACATCTTGGATTTAATTTGAATAGATATAAGTTAGCACAACAACTTCCAATTCATGAGGCCAAAACACTAAGTGTGGGAGAACCAATTTTAAAAATAAAAAATGATGATTTTGAAATTTGTTTAGAAAAAATAAAAACGAATTTATCAAATGGAATTTATTTTGTTGGACTCGACGTGAATCATGTTGGATTTTTACTAAAAAGAAAAAAACATTTACTTTTCATTCATGCTAATTATGGATCGCCTGCTGAAGTCATTATTGAAAATGCTGCAAAGTCTCCTGTTCTCAATAGTTTCCGCCATTTTTATATTGCAAAAGTCTCCACCAATTTAACACTCTTAGAATATTGGAAGACTGGAAAAGAAATTCCAATCATAACTAAATAGGATTTTAAAAGAAAATAAAATACATCCTGCGGGCAGCAATTAATTAACTCGTCGCATCAAATTCATAACAGTACTTTTCTAAAAAAAAATTAAATCCAACTTAAGATGAAGACCTTACTTTGGGGAGTAATACTTTTACTTCTCCCAACACTTTTATGCGCACAAGTTAAAACGGAATTTAAAATCGATGCTTTCAATTTGATTTATAAAGATCCACACATTTCCCTTGAAATAATGCCGACCAAAAAAATCGGTTTTGAATTTGGAGTGAAATATAATTTTGATGAAATTTATCTCGACACCACACAAGTCATTCTTTTATCTACCGATGATAAAATGCGATTCTCACAACAATCCATCTCTGGATTAGCATCCATCAAATTTTACCCTTTCCCTAATAAATTTTCTAATCGGATTTTCTTCGGGTTTTATTTTCATCAAGAATTTGAAACTAAGGAAGCAGAAAATTATGAAAACCTTTACCAAGAAATTTATGGCAGAGCATCTACTCTAGAAAAAAATCGATCTGCTGTTGGAGTGACATTAGGTTATAAATGGTTCCCACGACGCAAGCAAAAATTCTTTATTGAAGGTGCTATAAATTTTGATCGAAACATCAAATCATTCTCTGATGACAACAAAACATCTGCTGATGAACTCTCTATGGTTTTCATTAAGTTTGGTAAGCGATTCTAACAATACATTTACATATTTAAAAACTTACAAAATGTGGAAAACATTTTAGTATTATAGTTTTAGTTTTTAAAGAAAAACATTAAGTTTACTGCGATAACATAGAAGACTTTTTAAAAAGCACTTTTATTATTTTTTAACATCTAATTAAACATATCCGTAATGAGTAAATTTGATGAATTAATTGTCAAGTACAAAGCATCAATGGACAAACACGAAATCAAAGGAGTAAGCATGAAGTTGGTTACAGCTGTTGCTAAATCTCTAGGTCCATCTATTTACAACAAGAACTCTCAACTAGTAGCTTGTGCTCAAGCGCCAGAAAGAGATCGAGTAAAAAATAACTACTTAATTAAAAAATTAGGATTGGAAGATGATCCAAAATTGGACAAAGCCATTCTAGACGTATGTGCAAAAATGGGTTCTAAAAATAGAACTAAGCACCGTCCAATTTTTTATGCTTTACTTGCTAAGAAATTCAAGAAAACAGATATTTACACAAGCTAGTACATCTTGAGACACAACTAGAAATTAAAAAAACTTGACTGAAATTTCAGTCAAGTTTTTTTTTCATAATACTCTCATCCTTTTTTATTTAAAATATTCAATTACTATCCAAAAACTAAAGAATGGAAAAAAGGATATTGTTTGCACATCAATTAAGCGACTTACTTTTCAACAAAATGAGATTTCCTGGAAGTCGAAAATTTGCTCGATTAGTTAGCACTATCTTATTGCCAGAACTAACCACAAAAGTTGAAGTTCCTACCAAGTATAATTTTAGAATGAACGTACATCCCAATGGTGGCAAGGAAGTTTACCATCTTGGTTTTTACGAAGTAGGTACTTTGAATGTTATTAAACATTGCTTAAACCAAGGTGATGTCTTTATTGACGTAGGCGCTAGTATTGGATTGATGAGCGTTTTTGCAAGCCAACATGTTGGAAAAGGAAGGGTTCTTTCTTTTGAACCACAAAGTGAACGATTTGGAATTCTTACCAGTAACAAAGCATTGAATAAATGTCAAAACATAAAACCATTTAACAATGGACTTGGCCAAGAAAAAAATCAACTCAAACTATATACGGATATTCATAGTCCTTCATTAGTTGACCATAATGATGAACCAACTCATCATGAGGTGGTTGATATTTTAGTACTTGATGAAGTGTTGGAATCTGAAAAAATAGCTCAAGTTAAATTTATTAAAATTGATGTAGAAGGATTTGAAATTCATGTTTTGAAAGGAGCACAACAACTTCTAAAATCAAACCCTCCTATCATTTGTGTGGAGTACGTGAAGCGATTACAAAAATTAAATGATGGTGATGTTTCGATTTTTAATTTCATCAAAGAAATTAACGATTACAAAATTTTTCAATTAGAAAAATCAAGTAGCACTAAATCAAAATTAATTGAAGTAAAGAATGAAGAAGAATTAAGAGACCTTGATAACATTTATTGTTTTACAAAAGATCATCTAGAAAATATTGATGTGGATATCTTTAAACATAAATGGTAAATTCGTTTGGCGTTAACCGCTGAACGTTTTACATTTGATTTTAAACATGTTTGACTAATTTTCATTTAATGGAAGCCGATCTTCATAAAAAAAAAATTATCTACATCGCTCCTTCGTTGAGCACTTTTGTCAAAGAAGATATATCTTTCTTATCTGAAAAATATAATACGATTCCCAATATTTATAATTGGTCAAAAAAACACCTCACTCCTTTATATATCATTCACCAATTCTTTTTTGTACTCTTTCATAGTTTCCAATGTAAAGCTATCATCATTTCCTTTGGAGGCTACTGGTCATTCTTGCCATCGTTGATTGGGAAAGGAAGGAATATTCCTACTTTTATTATTTTGAATGGAACGGATTGCGCAGCATTTCCAGAATTGAATTATGGGGATTTGAGAAAACCTTGGCTAAAATTTATTTTAAAAAAATCTTATCAATGGTGTACCCAACTTTTGCCGGTAAGTCAATCCTTAGTTTTTTATGAAAATAATTATTTTGCCGATTATCCAATTCGTCAAGGATTTCAACATCATTTGCCAAGCGTAAAAACAAGTTATCAAGTAATCCCTAACGGATTAAAAATATCGAGTTGGGAACCAAATAAAACCATCATTCGAAATCAAAAATCATTTATTACCGTATTATCCAATGGGCAATTTTTTTTAAAAGGTGGTGAGTTGATTTTGGAAGTGGTTGATAATTTTCCTGATCATACTTTTCATTTTGTTGGAATAGATGATTTAGGGAAAAGAGAAATACCGAGCAATGTAATTTGCCACGGAAGACTCGTTCCTGAAAAACTGAAAGAGAAATTGCAAGCAGCTACCTACTATTTTCAACTTTCTAATTATGAAGGTTTTGGAGTTGCGCTTTGCGAAGCAATGTTGTGTGAATGTATTCCGATCGTTTCCAGAATAAATGCACTTCCAGAAATAATTGGTGAGACGGGTTTTGTTTTGGAAAAAAGAAATGCAAAACTTTTGGAACAACTGCTACATTCTATTTTACAAAATTCACCGTCAAATGATTTAGGAAAAAAAGCTAGGAATAGAATTATTGAAAATTTTAGTCAAGAAAAAAGAGCGGAAGCTTTTTTTGAATTGATTGGTTGAATGAAAAAAATTAGAAAAAAATAATGCAACTTTGCATGCATTTTATACATATAAAAAACAATAATAAATAGAGTAAAATGCTACTCTCAAATTTAAAATTAACGAAAAAATATCCATACATGAATTCATCATCATCCTATTGGGAAAATTATTATTCTAAACATCGTGAACCTTCTAATTGCTCTCCGTTTGCAGAGTTTGTTACACCTTTTTTAAAAGAGGGAAAAAAGTTAATTGAGTTTGGTTGTGGCAATGGAAGAGATAGTAAACACTTTGCCCAACAAGGAATCAATGTGCTCGCTTTAGATCAATGTGAAAAAGAAATCGCCTTTCTTTCTGAGAAATTTGAAACAACCGAAAATCTTAATTTCCTAGCAGAAGATATGACTAATCTACCAGAAATGGAGAAGAGTGATTTTTTATATTCTAGGTTTACCATTCATGCGATTGACAAAGCAGGGGAAGGAAAATTAATCAAATGGGCAGCTAATAATCTAAAAACTAATGGACTCTTTTTCGTAGAAGTTCGAAGTGTAAAAGATGAGCTTTTTGGAGTTGGAGAAGCGCTAGCTGATAATGCTTTTTTCTCAGATCACTATCGAAGATTCATTGTTTTAGATGAACTTCATCAACAATTTTCTTCGCACGGGTTTGATGTTTTATACAGTATTGAATCAAAAGGTTTAGCTCCTTACAAAACAGAAGATCCTGTCGTGATTAGATTGATCGTGCAAAAAAAATAACATTCTTTGACGAATCCCGTGGTCAGACAAAAGTTGGAAATAAAAATGATCCCGTTCATAAATGGGGAAATGTTATTTCCAATTTTTAGCTGACTTAAAACACGGTATTTGTCAAAGAACAAAAATAGTTGATTTTTAATGAAATTATTTTTACAACAAATATTTAGTAGTGTTTTAAAATGGATTTGTGAAATTTATCCAAAGGATAAAAAGACGATTTTGATTGGTATTCCAAACGCTAGTTTTTATAACGATAACAGTAAATATTTTTTTGAATTTTTATGGAAAAAAGAGGATCATGATTTTGAATTTTACCTCTTGACCAAAAACAAAAAATTATATGATAAATTAAAAATCAATTTTGGTCATCATATAATTTATGCTTTTTCCTTCAAAGCTTTATTAGTTTATCTTCGAGCTAAGTTTGTTTTGTTGTCCAATGGCAATGGCGATATTTTTCCATACCTGCCTACCAACAAAAAACAAATTGTCATCAATATGTGGCATGCCATTACCTTCAAAAATGTTGGTTATCTCTCGAAAGTAAATGTGCAAGGAAAGATTAATTTAAATCTAAATTATTTTTTGGTTTGCTCTGAAACGGAACGTCAAAGAATGATGGATGCATTTAAATATTCAAAAGAAACTTTTATCACTTTCGGTTATCCACGTAACGATATTTATTTTGGTCAAAAAAATAGGCAAAAGGCTGCAGGCAAAAAAACAACGATTTTATATTTACCTACTTTTAGAGATACGGCTCCTACAGAGTTTTTTCCATTTTCAGATTTTGATAAAAATGAATTGAATGACTTTCTATCAAAAAATAATGTGGAGATAATTATCAAACCGCACAAAAGGGATTCTACCAATCAGCGCCTTGTAGACATCGTAAAAGACAATCCAAATATTAGAATAAAAACTTCAGTCGTTAATGATATAGATATTCAACAAATGTTGTTGGATTGCGATATTTTATTGACAGATTATTCTAGTGTCTATTTTGATTTCTTGCTGCTTGATCGTCCAATAATTTATATTCCATACGATTTAGAAGCGTACCTAGAAGAGAGAGGACTGTTGTATGACTTTGATGAAGTTACTTGTGGTGATAAAACACTCACTCAAAAAGAATTCATTGAAAGCATCAAAAACAACCTGGAGAATCCAGCAAAAGATGAGTTGCGAAGAAAAGAAATAACCGAGCGATTCCATTTATACAATGATGGTCAAGCAAGTGATCGATTATTCAATTTTATAAAAAATCATTCCTAATTTTTCTACATGGGTGTCATTCAAAGACAAGGCTTAAAACATACAATTGTCAGTTATTTTGGCGTAGTGATTGGACTTTTTAGTACCATCTTTATCTATCCAAGGATTCCTGAACTGTATGGTCTTTTCAAAGTAATCATTGATGCGACCGTGTTGACTGTTTCATTTTTTTCACTCGGCCTGAGTACTCATGCGGTAAAATTTTTCCCAAAATTTAAAGATTTAAAAACTGGTCATCATGGCTTTTTAGGTTTCTTATTGATTGGAAGTTCGATCGGTTTTATATTTTTTTTAGTTTGCTTACCGCTCATTAGATATTTATTTCTCGATATATTATTAAAAGAAAGTGATAGTCTGGAGTTACTGACGGAATATTTCTACTACCTCGTTCCGATGGTTTTTCTATTCACTTTTAATGCGATTTTTTATAAGTATGTTTCCAATTTTAATCGGGTTGTCGTTCCTAATGTTTTCGAAATATTTATTAAAATAACTGTTCCTGTTCTGGCACTTTTATTTTTGGGAAATTACATTGACACTCAATTTTTTGTAATTGGAGTGATCCTAAATTATGTGTTAGTTTTTATTGGTTTTTTGATTTATACCAAATCGTTAGGACAACTTTTCTTCCAGTTAAATTTAAACTTCATCAAGCCTCCTTTACGAAAAGAGATTCAGAAATTTTCTGTTTTTGGGTTGCTTAATGCTTTGGGAGGTCAACTCGCATTTAAGATTGATACCTTGATGGTGGCTGCGATGATTGATATTACCTCGACTGGAATATATGCTATTGCATTAGTGATTACAGAAGTCATTTCGAAACCTGCCAAAGGAATTATTGCTATTTCTTCACCAATCATTTCTGCGAGGTGGGAGGCGAATGATTTAGCACATATCAAACTAATTTATCAAAAATCATCGACCGTTTTACTAATCATTGGCTGGTTTGTATTTTTAGGAATTTGGGGTTCTATTCATGATTTGATCGAAGTGATGCCGAACTCTGACATGGTTAAAACAGGCATTAATGTTATCCTATTTTTAGGTTTAGCGAAACTGGTAGATTTGGCAACAAGCTTGAATACAGACATCATTGGCTTTTCCAAAAAGTACCAATTTAATTTTTACGCACTCTTGGTCTTAGCTGTTTTGAATATCATGTTCAATTTATATTTTATACCTATGTATGGATTGGTGGGTACAGCTATCGCTACTTTTTGTTCTTTGAGTTTGTTTAATATTGTGAAGCTGATTTTTATTTGGGTCAACTTTAAGATGCAACCATTTACTGTCGCTACGGTGAAAATTTTATTGTTGGCAGGTTTGTGTTGGGCCATGATTTATTTCATTCCATTTAACTTTCATCCAATTGTAAATATAATATTACGTTCTATTTTATTGACAATTGTTTACGGTGGTGCGACTTTGTATTTTGAAATTTCACCAGATGTGAATGGAATGGTGAGAAGTGGATTGGATAAATTGAAAAGTTTTGTAGGTAACAAATAGGATATATTTTTTCAAAGATTTTTTTTTACCACATAGGTATATAGAAAACATAGGCAGAGTTAAAAACCTATGTTTTCTATATACCTATGTGGTAAAAATTTTATTCCTCAAAAAGTGCAACCAAATCTTTCGTCAAACTTTGTCGACTATACTTTCCAATACTATGAGATTGAATTTCTAAACTTCCTTTTTTATAATCAGCATAGGATTTTAAAATAAAAGCTTCCAATTTTTTCATTTCTAAAAAACCAAAAACCTCTCCTGATTCTGTCTGATTAATAATTTCTGCTAAATCACCATCTTCTGGCGCAACTGCTAAAATTGGTCGTCGAGCCATCAAGTATTCAAAGATTTTTCCTGTCAAAATTCCTTTCGCATTCGGTGTATCATTCACAACGAGTAACAGGATTTGCGAAGCTTGCTGCAAGCCATGTACTTCGCTGTGCGGAACATAATCAATTAACTTTAATTGTGACGTCAAACTATTTTCTTCGATAGCATTTAAAACATCCCCACTCACTTTTCCAATCAATTTAATTTCCAAATCTTCTAAAAATCCAGTTTGCTCCTCTCCTATTTTTTTCAAAACTTTCCAAAGCATTTTTGGATTTCGATCAGCATTCATCAGACCAATGTGAGCCATCGAAAATTTAGTGTCACGTACTACTTCTTTTTGGGAAATAGATTGATCGTAACCATTGGTAATCACTTTTACGTTTTCAGAATATTCCAGATATTCGGCTTGCATCGACTTGCCCACTACCGTCACGACATCAGCGGTACTGACCACTTCTTTTTCTAAGGCTCGATGTTTCCGATCAGAACTTTCAGTCAATTTTAGAGAATGATAAAAATCAATATTCGTCCAAGGATCTCGAAAATCTGCCACCCATTTTATCCCTAATTTTTTCTTTAAACCTAACCCAATCAAATGCATGCTATGAGGCGGCCCATTAGTGACAATTACATCAACTGGATTTTTTTGTAAATACGCTGTTAGAAATTTAATAGATTTTTTTACCCAAAAAACGCGTGGGTCAGGAATGAAATAATTGCTCCGAACGTAGTTGAGAAAATTATCTTTCCAAGATGTTTTTTCTCCCGAGCGAAGCATTCCAGTATTTAGATTTTTTTTATTGGAAAAAAGAGCCGCCAAACGATAAGGTTCCCAAATCGGTTGTCGTATCACTTCACAACTCTCGGGAACATCTTTTAAAAACGATTCATCTCGCAAAGGAAAATCAGGATTGGAAGGAGTATAAATGACAGGTTGCCATCCATTTTCAGGCAAGTATTTAGAAAATTTAACCCACCGTTGAACGCCCGAGCCACCCATCGGAACCCAGTAATATGTGATGATAAGAACTCTTTTTTTCAACTGCTTTTCCTTCATTACTCTTTGGTGAAGTGAAACGTTTAGGTATCGGATCCCTTTAAGGGATCCGATACCTTTTCGCTACGAGTATCAATAAAATTGACAACATTCTAAATCAACTAAATATTATTTCTTCTTCTTTTTAGAAGTTGTTTTTTTCAATTGATGATCTGTTGCTTCAACCTTTTCAACATCATTATCTTCTTCTTTCAATTTCATAAATGAATTATAAGCAAACCATAACAAGGATAAAACAATCGCCAATGAACAAATCAACGTAATGATTTTTCCAATCGAATAAGACTTTGGAGCAAAAACAAATTCAATTTTATGTTGTCCTGCAGGAACTTTTAATCCACGTAAAATATAGTTTGCACGAATATGATCTACTTCATTTCCATCAATGTATGCTTGCCATCCCTTGTTCGGGCCGTACCAAACTTCAGAGAATAACGCCAACTGGTCACTCGTAGCATTACTTTCATAAGTCATGTGGTTCGGTTGGTATTTAGTCAATTTTATCGTTCCATTTTTTGAAAGATTTAGGCCACTTACATAATCCGAAAATTCATTATTAACGATAGCAGTTGAAGCCACATCCAAACCTTTTAATGCATCAATTTCAGCATTCGGAGTTTCCACCATTTTCATATTATCGACGAACCAAGCATTGCCCATCGCACGAGGATTTCGAATGGGAGCCGCTTTTGGATTTCCAATAAAATACTTGGTGTTCAACATATTGAAAGCTGGAATATTTCCAAAAAGATCAGCGCTAGTTTGAGAAGAAAGACCTTGTCGCAACGAGTTATCCTCTCCCATTATATTTCTTTCAAACAAATCTTGAATCCGTTGCAACTTCGCTGGATGATATCCTCCGATCGTATTATGAAAGTAAGAAGTCGAAGAAGAATTCCAAACATTGATAGTAAAATCGTGCACTCTATAATGTAGATCTTTATCATTCAAAATTTGAGTATCAACTGGTCGTGGGTTTTTGTACGATTCATATTTTCTTTCGCTGGTAAAATTATCACCATTCAAATATCTTTTTCCAACTGTCCATAAATCTCCAATCGTAATCACCGCCAAACCAACTAGCAAAATATTCTGCTTGATTTTATTTGTCAAGAATGCCCAAATCAAACCTGCCGAAACCAAAATAATTCCCAACGATCTCAACGAATCAGATTGCATCAAAGCAGCTCGATCCGTTTTCAAGGCATTCAAAAATTCAGGGTTGGCAGCATAATTCGCATCTCTCGCTGCATAGGTAAAGTCGAAAAAAGATCCTCCAAAAAATCCAAAAAATAAACATATTCCTCCTAGAACACCTGTTGCTATGTAAAGCGACTTAAGTAATTCTTCCTTTGATCTGTTTCCTTTAATAATATCTGAAATGGCTAATGTTCCCAAAACAGGAATTAAAAATGCGGTGATGGCAAGTATAGAATTGGGGGTTCGAAATTTATTGTACAAAGGAAAATAATCAAAAAACAATTTATTGAAAAACTCAAAATGATCTCCCAAAGAAAGCAACATCGTCAATACAACTCCTGCTGCAATTCCCCATTTCAATGATCCTTTGACTACTAATAATCCTAGGAAGAAAAGAAAAAACATAGCTGCTCCAAAATAAACTGGCCCGGCCGTTGAACTCCCTTTTCCAACTGCCCCCCAATAGAGAGGAGCTTTTTTGTATTGACCTCTTTTAGAAATAAATTTTGCAGTTGCACTTTTTTCACTAACAATTTCTCCGCCGCCGCCGCCAACTACTCCAGGAATAAACGAAGAAAATAAATCCAACCAACCATTACTATATTGCATCGCATATTTCCAATCCAGACCTTTGGTATTACTACTCGTTTCTACCGCATTGGCTTCTTTGGTCAAAATTGGATTCCCACGCATTGTATCTTTTGAATATTCATAGGTAGTCCACAAACTTGTTGCACTTGATCCAATTGCCAAAAGTCCACCAATTCCGAGATACATTACCGCTTTTCCAAACGATTGCATTTCTCCTCGTTGCGCATGTCTTACCAATTCAATCAGACCATAAATTCCAAAAAATATAAACAAATAATAAGTCATCTGAATATGGTTGGCATACAAATTAATCCCAAATCCTAGTGCAAATAGAGTTGCCCCAACTATATATTTTTTCCTAAAAGCCATCACTATTCCGACCAGCATAAATCCAAAAAATGCGAATGTCCTCAGCTTTGTCATATGCCCTGCACCAAACAAAACTAAGTTATTAGTTGTAATGGAAAAGGCGATCGCTCCGATCATACTCACCCATGGGTTGACACCAAATAAAAGCATCGTAATATAAAATCCAAGCATCATCCCAAAGAAATATCCAATTGGTCGAGGTATATATAAATGCATCGATTTTTCTACATATTTCAAGGTATTAGTCGGCTGAACTGCTCCAATCTGATAAGTCGGCATTCCTCCAAACATGCTGTTGGTCCACAACGTACGTTCGCCAGTTTCTTCATAAAAATCCGTTATTTCACGTGACATTCCATGACTTGAAATAGTATCACCTGCTTGCACAATCTTCCCATTCAATTGAGGAGAAAAATACATACTACAAATCACTAAAAAACTTAGAATTGCCACTACATGTGGAATGGCTTTTTGGAAAATGGAAGAGTTATTCATATTATTATTTTACTCGTTAAGTAGAGTTTTAATTTTTCAAAGTCATTACAAAAACGCACAAATTTAACTTTTTTATTATTTATTTTTAAATCAAAAGGCAATGGGTTTTCCACATCATTTTCCAAAAAAAACTTCATCCTCAATTAACATGAAATTTTAGATATTTGTAAAAAAATAATCATGCGAATTTTTATCTTTACTCTTCTAGTTTTTTGTATTTCTTGTAGTCCAAAAAACAACAAAAATATCATGTCAAATACTCAACAAATGTCAAATTCATCTAAAGAAAAATCTATCGACTGGCAAGGTCATCGAGGTGCAAGAGGCTTACTTCCTGAAAACACCATTCCTGCTTTTATCAAAGCCTTGGAATATCCCGTGACTACCTTGGAACTCGATGTTGCCATTTCCAAAGACAAAAAAGTTATCGTTACTCATGAGCCTTGGTTCAATCATAAAATCAGTTCTCATCCCGATGGAAAACCAATTTTGGAAGAGGAGGAAAAAAGTATTTTACTTTACGAAATGACTTATGAAGAAATCAAAAAGT
This sequence comes from uncultured Saprospiraceae bacterium, assembly GCA_937981555.1. Taxonomy (GTDB): domain Bacteria; phylum Bacteroidota; class Bacteroidia; order Chitinophagales; family Saprospiraceae; genus CAJQQY01. The sequence goes on along the minus strand of CALJOK010000029.1, from coordinate 77,164 downwards.
ATGATGTTGGTAGCCGAGGAAACAAACGTTTTCCAGATCAGCAACCGATGAAAGTTTCCAAACCATCGCTAAATGATATGGTCAAAGCAGTTGATGAATATTGTGAAAAAACTGGTCGAGCAAAACCAAATTTTGACATCGAAATAAAAAGTGAAGAGGCATATTATGGAAAATTGACGCCACATCCTGACGAATATGTTCAGTTAGTTTTGGAAGCTTGTCAAGCAACTGGAATTGAAAACCGTTGCAACTTACAATCGTTTGACATTGATATTTTGGAAGAAATAAATAAGCAAAGTCCTTCGATGGTTGTCGCTTATTTAATTGACAATAAAGACGCGCCAGAAGATAATTTGAAAAAAATAACTTTTAAGCCAAATATTTATAGCCCGTATTTCAAATTACTTTCGAAAGAAGTGATTAAGCAAATGCATGAAAAAAACATCAAGGTAATTCCATGGACGGTCAATGAAAAAGAGGATATGAAAAAGATGCTAGAAATCGGTGTTGATGGAATTATTACAGATTATCCAAATCGTATTGAAGCTGTTATTTCTGAAAAACAATAGCGTTCATTATCAGTATAAAAAAAATAAAAATGAGTTTTAGGAAAGACAAAGAATCGAAAAGACCTCGACAAACAACTTTTCAAAAATGGCTCCCAGTTATTGGTTTAATCATCATTATTGGTTTCTTTGGTTCAGTCATGTGGAGTACTGGAAGTTATAGCAACGCTGCAATTATTAATCAATATTTCCAGCCTACACAGATTAACAACTCAACTACTGAGTCGCCAACTGTAATTGATAACAATACAATTACAAATGTCAAATATCTCGAACAACAATATTGGTCTGCTGAATCTTTTTACAAAGAAAAGGATTTCCCTAAAGCCATGGAAGCTTATGACTTTGTTTTAAAAAATAAAAAAAACACCGCCTACCATATAGAAAATATCAATTTTGAAGCAGCTGAATGGAATCAAATTCTAATGATTTTGGGAAATAAAAATCGGGAGAAGGCAATTGAAAAACTAGGAAAAATTGCGATTTCCGACATGCCCGAAAAATATAAAAACGATGCTGCTGAACTAAAGCAAAGGCTAAATAGTTTTTGGTACGGCTGGGCTAATTAATTTTAATAAAGTAAAAATGGTCACTTACGGAATATCTACCACCGAGGAAGAATTAAAAGGTATCCTCGAATTGCAACAAAAAAATCTGCAAAAAAGTATCACCTCTGATGAATTAAAGTCTCAAGGTTTTGTTACCGTTGAACATGACTTGGATTTATTGACTCGGATGAATTCGCCTTATGCTCATATTATTGCCAAAGAGGATGACCAAGTGATTGGATATACTTTAGTGGAACTTCCCGAATGGAAATATGAAATTCCAGTTTTGATTGAAATGTTTGATCAAATTGATTCTATAGAATACGAAGGAAGGAATTTAGGAAAAACTAAATATTTTACGATGGGACAAGTTTGTGTTGCCAAATCACATCGAGGTCAAGGAGTTTTTGCAGGACTTTATGCAGAAATGAAAAGAAGGATGAGCCCTGATTTTGATTATATCATAACTGAAATTGCTTCGAGAAATTATCGGTCTTTGCGAGCGCATGAAAAGGTAGGTTTTGAAGTAATCAAAACTTATCAAATTGAAGATGGGGAAGAATGGGTTTTGGTTTTAATGAAACTAAGACCTTCTACGTAGCAGTCTGCTTTAGCTGATCTATTTGTTTTTTAATTAATTAGATCAGCTAAAGCAGACCGCTACGTGTAAGGTGTTATCTAAATAATAAAATTTTCAACATGAATTTAGCCAAAGACTTTTTAAGTGAACTCAAACAAGAGGCAGCTGTAACTCGAAGGTTTTTAGAAAATGTTCCTTTCGAAAAACGAGATTTCAAACCACATGAAAAATCTGAAACGCTAGGTCGGTTAGCTATTCATGTCGCAGAAATAATCGCTTGGAGGAAGTCTTGCTTGCAAGATGATGAACTTGATTTTATTGATTTTGAGCCTAAAGAAATTAACTCTTCAGAAGAACTGTTGGCTTATTTCGATCAGTTGTTAACAGAATCAATTCAAGCCTTAAAAGATGTCAACGAAAAGGAATTTGAAAAAAACTGGTCCATGAAACATGGCGAGGAAATTCTTTTTACTTTAAATAAAAAAGAAGTGATGCGGAAATTTTGCACGAATCATTTGGTGCATCATCGAGCGCAATTAGGCGTTTATTTAAGAATGTTAGATGTGGCAGTCCCTGCAGTTTACGGGCCGTCGGCAGATGATTTTAATATAACTTTGATAGAGCCATTTGAGTAAAAATTCTCTTCCTTACAAATTCACCAAAAGTCTCTCCTCTCCTTTCTTACGTTTTTTGTAAGTATCCAACGACTTATAAATCACGTCGTGAATTCGTCGTCGAACTTGGTTCCGATATAACTTGGTATTTGATTTTTTAGGATGAATTCGATTGGAAAGAAAAACAAAAATCAAATCATTTTCCGGATCAACCCATACGCAAGTTCCTGAGAAACCAGTATGTCCATACGTTTTTTTCGAAGCAGAAGATGACAAGGAATTGGCGCCTCTTCTCCCCTTTACCGCAAATCCTAACCCTCGATGATTCCCATAATTCGCTGATGTAAATTGCTTGATCGTTTTTGGAGTAAGATATTTATGTTCGCCGTAAGTACCTCCATTAAGCATCATTTGAAACATAATCCCCAAATCATTTGCATTCGAAAAAAGTCCCGCATTTCCAGCTACACCTCCAAGTAAACTAGCAGACTCATCATGTACAAATCCTCGCAAAAGTTGTCCTCGCCAACGGTCATCTTTTTCCGTAGGGACAATATATTTTGATTTAAATTTTTCTAAAGGCCGATAAGCAGTTCGCCTTAAATTAAGTGATTTATAAAAATTATTTTCTAAATATTCGTTCATCGGTTGGTTCGTTTTTTGTTCCAACACTCGCTGCATCAAATTAAAATTTACGTCGCTATATTTATATCGTCCTCTTCTCTTTACTTTCAGATGATCGATTTTATACCAAATAGAATCAATCCATTTCTGATTAAAAAACATATCATTTGCTATCTGAATTGAATATTCATCACTTGGATTTTTACAATAAAACTGATTACAATCGTCCACAATAGAATCTTTGTTATTGTAATATTTTGCAATTGGCATATTTGCTTGCAGTCCAGAAGAGTGAGTCAACAATTGTTTGATTCTAATTCGTCCAATTGTCGCATTTTTATCCAACTCCAAATGAGTCTTTAAGCGATCTGCTAATTTAAATTTCTTTTCCTCGAACAATTTCATCGAGGCCAAAGAGGTAGCAGATATTTTTGTAATAGAAGCTAGATCATATAAATCTGATTTTCGAATCTTATTTTTCTTCTGGTAAGTTTGATGTCCAAATGCTTGATCGAAAATTACTTTTCCATTTTTGATGACCATAATTTGTGCGCCAGGAGTTGCTTTTTTTGAAATCGCTGATTGGATAATTGCATTGATTCCCACTAACTTTTCTGGAGCAATTCCGACCTCTTCTGGCACCGTATATTTTAATCGAGTGATGGGCGTTTGAATAGATTTCCCATAAGTCAAACTATCTGTCAAAGCTATTTGCAATTTCCCTTTGGCTGACATTCCTCCAAATAATAATTGAGGAACCAATGACTCGGTAATTTTATTTTTTTCAAAAACTTGAACAATCGAAAGCGTGGTATCGAGATATTGCAGATTGAGTGGATTGCCAAAATTGACTACGGTCAACTTAGCAGATCGAGATAATTCATTGACAGATTTTACAAAATCCTTTTGTTGAAAAGTATCTAAATCAATATTGTCCAAAACGATAATTGCCGTGGAGTGTTTATGAAAAACCTTTTTAAGTGATTTGATTTTCCCTTGTTCATCAGGAGGATGATTATAGTTTTGGTAGTTTGCATATTTGGAAAAATAATCTTTAAAAACATTTAATTTTTCCTTGCCAACATTGATAATTCTAAAATCTCGCTTATAGGTTTTAGTGTACGGAAGTACATTGTTATAATTTTGAGCCAAAGTAATTGATTGCTCAAAAAGTTTCCGAGTTTGAAAATCAAAATATTCATTTTTTAAAACGGCTAACGCATCCTCTATTTTGATATCGGTTGGTTTTTCATCTAAACCTGCATAGGTTTTTGCCAATAAAACTTTTCGAACTTTATCGTTAATTACTTTTTCAGCCATCAATCCTGTTTGGACAAATTCCAATAAATAATCAAACACTTTTTTCGCAGAATCTCTAACAATAAAAATATCTGTTCCAGAATGAATCAGTTTATCAACAGTTGCTTGTTCCGAAATTTCAGCAACGATCAATCCGTCAAATTCCATTTTTTCTTTTAAATATTTTTTCAAAAAGAAAGACTCTAATTGATACAAACTATCTATTTCAAAAATCTGCTCATCAATTTTAAAACCTGAAACACCAGCCTTTACAATTTCATTTTGACGAAAAAGTAACGTGTCCAAAATTCCAGTTGTATCATTTTCTATTTGATAAAATTCAGAAAAGGTATTTCCCAATGAAATAATATTTTCACTTTGCAGATTTTTCAAAACTCGATTAGCACGAGCTAATTGTATCGTTTGATCATTTTCAAATGCATGAGAAGGGTATCTTTTTTTATCTAAAAAAATACGATTGGCAGATGGTGAAATGCAAAAATTAATGCCTACACTTTTGCATTGTCTGAGATATAATTCTTCTAATTCTTTTTGGATGGTATCATTTTGTACCGCGCCAATACTTGGAGCTAAAGGGAATTGAACGGCATCAGAAAATTGATTATTCAACAAGACGACTTCTTCTGTTCCATTCAACAAAGGGATTGGACTAGATGAATTAAGTGAATCCAAAACATCAACATACTCCACCAATGCCAATTTCTCTAAAATTACACCTCCTAAAATTCCTTGGTTAACCCATTGATAAACAGACTCTTTTGTATTTTCATTTTTAAGATTTGATTTTAAAATAATGAGCTGTCCAATTTTTTCTTCTAGCGTCATTTGCCTTAAAATAGAATCGGCTTTGGTATGATCAACGTTTAGGAAAGGGGTATTTTGCACTACGATCTCCTCCTCCTGATGAAAACAGGAAGATAGGAAAGTGAGTGTAAATAGTATCATTAATGCCCTTAGCATAATTATGCTGAGTTATAAAATTTGAAAAATTGAGTTCTGGAAAATGTCTCTTTGTGGTATTCTTCGAAGTCTGATAGGAATGTTTTAAAGTACTACTATTAAGCGTAAAATGAATGGATATTGTTTCAGTAAAACAGTATTTATTTTGAAAAAAATAGTCAAAAAAATTAGACCAGTAAATCTAGTTCTTCAATAATATCTCTCCACCACTTGAATAATTGATTAACCAATTACTTAATCAATACGTTTCGTTTTTGCAAAAAGGACACTATCTAAATATTTTCCTTTTTTCAGATAAGCTTTCTTCAAACATCCTTCTCGCTCAAAACCTGCTTTTTCTAGTACTTTCATCGAAGCTTGATTATGAAAAAATACATTTGCTTCCAATCGAACTAAACCTCTTTCATTTAAGCAATAATCAGAAAAACTTTTGACGACTTTTGACATCAATCCTTTTCCCCTAAATTCTTTACCAATCCAATAGCCAAAAACATCTCGATGAGGATTTCCCAAAAATTCTCTACCCAATAAACCAATCGAACCTATTAAATTATTATCCTTATCTCGAATAACCCAATTCCAAATTTTACCAGTTTGCTTTTCTTTTTCTTGAATCATTTGGAAAAATTCATCAGCATCTTCTTTTTTGTAAGGATAGGGAATCGTTAGAGTATTCTCTGATATATCAGGATGATTGATGTGACGAACTAAATCTGGTTTGTCTTTTTTGAGATAAGGAGTTAAGGTGATTTCATTGGTAACTTTGATCATCATTTTTATGGAAGCTTTTAAAATTATTGGAATACTTAACCAACAAAATAATTTCAAATTTAGTTTCCTAAAATTCGCTGATAAGTTTTAGCCAAAGTATCTTGAGAAGCTCCATATTTAAACATTTGAAAAGCAATACTATTTGCTAGCATGACTCGAAACCAACTTCGTTTTTCATATTTTCGAGCAGAGACGATGACTTCTTTTGGGATGATTTTAAAATTATATTTTTTTCTTGCTCGAACTATAAAATCATATTCTTCCATAATTTTATAGTCATGCCGATATCCATTTAAATCTTCAAATACCTCTCGGGTAACAAATAATGTTTGATCTCCACCTCGGCAATATAATTTATCGAATCGAGTCATGTATTCATTAAACCTCAAGATCATTTTGTTCGAATCAAATTTAAACCGGTAGCAACCCATTGGAAAACCTTCGTCAATTGCTTCTTGAATATCGTTCATAAAACTTGCAGGAGGTATCGTATCGGCATGAACAAAATATAAAATCTCACCTGTTGAATTTTTAACGCCTTCATTCATTTGACAAGAGCGGCCTTTGGAAGGACAAATAATAACTTTAGCACCTGCATCTCTTGCGATTCGACAAGTTCCGTCATTGCTTCCGCCATCGACGACAAGCAATTCCGATAAATTCTCATTTCCATTCTTGAGTAAATATGAAATAAGTTCGCTGATATTTTCAGCTTCATTTAAAGTGGGTATAATTATACTAATTTTCATTTTTAATTACAATATTCTTGCAGTTCCCGTAGGACGACTCTCCTAGTCGTTTAGCACCAAGCCATCAAATAAAAAACGACTCGGGGAGTGGTCCTACGTTAAAATGCTTCTCCAAATGTTAGATAAAAACCTGAAGTATTTTTTCCAAAACCATAATCCAAACGGAGGTTGATTTTTTCAATTTTACTGATGCCAATTCGAATGCCAAAACCATAGGCAAAAAACGTTTTTTGAAAACCATCTTCTTGTGAACCAACTGATGCGACGCTTCCAAAAATAGCTCCTTTTATTTTCCAAAAAATAGGAAAACGATATTCAGATTGAAATGTCAAGAAATGATCATCTCGAAATCTTCCTTCCAAAAATCCACGCATTCTTTTCGTTCCCCCAAGCTGAGATAATTGATTAAATGGTGCATCACCAAAAGTGGTTTCGGAATAAATATTTAAGGCTAGAATATTATTTTTCCCAAAATTAAAATAGCGGCTAGCATCTAAAAATATTTTTTTAAATTCGAAATCGCTACCAAATGATTTTGAATTTGTTAGAAACGATAACTCCACCAAACCTCCTCTGACTGGATAAAAAACATCATCCCGACTATCGTAATTGGCTACTACACCAAATGCTGAAATCAACCCACCCTTATTTCCTAAGATGTCTTGAGTCGCGAGCAAACCATCCGTTGCGATTTCTTGAATTTTATAATCATCCATAAAATATCGGACTCCCGTAAATATCTTAGGATGTACACGGTACAATGCATTCAATCTCACTCTCGGATAATCCACTTTGTAAATCTCCTCGTCTGACTCCAATGATTCGCTTCCATTTCCAAAGTAACGATAGACATATTTATAGTAACCTAATTCTCCGTATAATTTCACCTTTCCATCCTTAACAAAAAGTTGAAATGGTAAATAAGCCAACAATTGTTTTTCTAAAGTATAGGCAAATCCAATCTGCATTTGAGACGGAGGAACAACTTGAGTTTGATTTTTAAAACGAAAAGACAAAAATGAACCAACACCAAATCCCCATCGAGTTTCTGGTGTAAAATAAACCAAAGGCAACGGAACGAAACTGTAACGTTTAGTTTCGGTGGTATCTTTTTTTTCAATATCCTCCTCTTGAATCTTAGCTTGAACTTGAGCATTTAGCGTTTGAATTCCAAAAGCCAAAAGGAAGAGAATTGAAAAAATATATTTTTGTTTTATATATTTCAAGACAATATTATTTTAGGAAACAAACTGCAAAATCAAATTTATCATAAATAAAAATAGAAGCATAATTTCTCTCAACAAGTCCACTTTCAATGTCCGTGATTTGCATTTTTTTCGACTTATTCTAATATCACTTACGATATAAACATTGAGACTAGATGAAAAAACAAATCTGATTTTTCCTAAAATGTTAAAGTTTTTTCTCACCTGTTACTTTTTTCATCCTTTACATTATGCATTTGAAACGGTCTAAATTGGCGTTCAAATAGCTTTTCATCACATTCATTTTTTTCGAAAAAATGAAATTGAAGTCTAGCTATTTGGCATTACGAATCGAGATAGCTGTTCAATTATTTTTTTCCATAATCATCCCTTTACCCCTGAGAATAAAGGGATTCATTGGAAAAAGACATTATCATAATTGAAAAAAATTTAATGTATAAATGTTTTCAAATTTGCAAATAAGTCGTACCCTTGCAAAAAATACAGCTCGAATGCAAAGTAGTAATAAGACTGTTTCTCAGGAAGCGATGCAAGCGGAATGGCTAGAAGTACAAGCGGCTCAGCAAAACCCGGCCTATTTTAGGCCTTTGTATGACCGTTACTTTGAGCAAATTTTCCGTTTTGTGTTCAAACGGACTGCTGATGAAAACATAGCAAATGACGTTTGTTCGCAGGTTTTTTTGAAAGCCATGCAGAAATTAGGCACCTATGAATATAAAGGTGTACCCTTTTCCGCTTGGTTGTACCGAATCGCAAGTAACGAAGTGGCGCAGCATTTTCGGAACACTCAAAAAAATAGAGTGGTGACTGTGGAAGATCATACTTTTTCTGATTTGATTGATGAAGTGAACGAAGAAGGTGATTTTGAAAAAACTAGACAATCAATGCTATTAGCATTGCAACAATTAAAAGAATCTGATATGGTGATGATTGAAATGCGCTTTTTTGAAGAAAGACCATTTAAAGAAATCGCCGACATACTCAATATTACCGAAAGCAATGCGAAGGTAAAAACGTACCGAATCCTTGAGAAGATGAAAAAACTAATGAAGAAGAATGGTTGATTTTTTTAATCAATTATTCAAAAAAAAATTCTATGAAAAAAGACTTTTACAATATTAAAATTAATCCACCTCAGCCGAGTAGCGATGATATCGCCAAGCATCAAGATTTCGATGCGCTACTAGCTCAGTTCAAAGAAACTCCCCTACCCGAGGAAGTTAAAACTGAACGCAAGCCAAGAGTAATCTGGTTGAGATATGCTGCTGCCGCTGCTGCGGTTTTCCTTTTGGCAGTCATAGTTCGTGGATTATTGCAAGGGGAAAAAGGAATGAGTGAAGAGCAATTTTTTGCTAGTCAACCATTTATCAATCCACCTTTGGATGATATCAAACCAACCTTTGCAAGTGCAAAAATAAATGCCAATGAGGGCGGCATTTATGAATACGATAATGGTTCAAAATTAATTGTTCCAGCTGCTGCTTTTAGAAATACTGACGGAAAATTAGTGGAAGGAGATGTGAATATTAAGTACCGAGAAATGCATGATTATGTTGATTTTTTCCTTTCTGGAATTCCAATGACTTATGATTCTGCAGGAGTAAAATATGTTTTGGAAAGTGCTGGGATGGTTGAAATTTATGCAGAGCAAGATGGTCAACCATTAAAAATGGAACCAGGAAAAGAAATCAAAGTTGAATTGATTTCTTTCATCAACATGCCTCGACTAAACATGAGTCCGAAGTATAATATTTATAAATTAAATGCTTCTACTCGAAATTGGGAATATCGAAATGTTGACAATATTCAAATCATCGAAGAGTTAGAAAGTGAAGGTTTTGAAAATGAAGAATTGAATGGTTTAAAAACAAATTATCAAACTTCTCTTTCGAAAATAACTACTGCTGAAGATCTTGAAATTAGACAACTAGAAGCAACTATTGGTATGCCAGTCAAACCTACTAAACCTTTTAGAGCAAATAAAGATAAGTTCTCTTTTGATCTAGATATTTCTGACAATGCTTCTCCTGTTGTTAAAAATTTAGGAGAAAAATATCAAAATATCATTTGGCATATTTCTCCAAATAGTCCTAAGATTAATACCAATGCTTTTAATGTAGTGTGGGAAAGTATGGACTTGAAACCGCTTGATGATGGACAAGATTTTGAATTGACTTTGATAAATGGAACGCATCAAGAACGAGTAATAGTTACTCCTGCTTTGAGTGGAAATGAATTTACGCAAGCTATGTCTGTTTACGAAGTATCAATGGATTCTTACCGTAAAGCATTGAATGACAGAGCGTTAGCTTTAGAAAAAAATCGTAATTTAATTTTTGGAAAATATACTTCTCAAAAAGAAGCAGCCAAAAAAGAATTTATGGAGACCATTGAAGAATGGAGAACTCAAAATCAAAATGATCCTGCGTTGAATCAAATGGTTCGTAAAAAAATCATCAATCGATTCGTTGCCAATGAATTTGGCATATGGAATTGTGATCGACCAATTCATCCAGATGATTTAGAAATTGAAGGTGATTTTGAGTTGGATAAAAATGCGGAAGTGACTGATGAGATTGCTTACTTGGTGAATAAAAATCGAAATACAATAGTTCGAATTTATGCAAAAGATGGAGCGAAAGTTAATTTCGATCAAAAGTCAGACAACTTGATGTGGATGGTGACTAAGGATAATCAAATTGCGATTTTCCGCCCACAAGAGTTCAAAAAAATCAATCAGAAAAAAGGTGGTAATCACACCTTTAGAATGAAAGTGGAACCTGATGCGTTGAAGTCGGAGGAAGATGTGAGGAAGGTTTTACAATTTAAGGAAATGTAATTTTAACCTGAATACTAATTTATTTCAAAGCTCCTGAGTCTGATGACTTGGGAGCTTTTTTTTGGGAAAAAATAAAACGTAGCTACTTACCATTATATGATAGAACACGGATGATGCAGATTTTGCAGATTTTCACGGATCTGACGATTACTCTGTTTTGGAGTAAAAATCCCTTACATCTCTAATCGTCAAATCTGCTTCCATTCGCAAAATCTGCGTCATCCGTGTTCTATCATAAAAGTTAAGTAGTTACACCAATTCTAGTTTTGAGTCCCTTTCTCCTCAATAAATTTCGCCCAATCACTCACCTTCTTTTTCCCTAAAGAAGAAAATGCTTTCGCCTCTGATTCTGAAATCCCAAAAGTCGATTCTAAATTTTTATAAAAATCATTTGACTTTTTATCGTCTTCTAACAATGCATTTACATTTTCATCATTACCTGCTCCTTTGCTTAAGTCGTCGACAAAAGATTTCACTTTTCCATAGGTACTCGCAGAGGTTTTTAAAATGTTAAACCAATCTCTAGCATCTTGCATTTGACCTGAAAAATCATTCTCTTTTTTGACTTCTTTGATATAACTAATTTCATCATTGGAGAGTCCCATCTCTTTCATTTGTCGAGCCGTTTCTTCTCTTCCTGCGGAAAATGTTCGGGCGAGTTTTCCCAAAACATCATCTGTCTCTAGTTTCTCTTTTTTTGCTTTGGTAGGAGTTGCTGTGCCTTTTCTATTCCAATTGGATTCCATTTCCTTTTCATCCAAATCACGATAAGTATTCGCAGAAGTTTTACCATCAAAGATGGTCGTTTCCTCTGATTTTTCATACATCGAAATACCGCCATTTTTATAAATGCCGTATCCAAAGAAAGCAACTAATCCAAGAATAATTATTTTTTCAAAACCAGAAATGAGGGGTTTGTTTGACATCGTTTTTAATGGTTAATGGTGAATGATTAATTTTGATGATATTACTAATTATTATGACATGTATTTCTTGAGCTAGTCACATTAACCGTTCACCGTTAATCATTCACCATTAATTTAAAAATCCATTTTTAATCTCAAATTAATTCGACGGGAAGTCAAGTTATTTGGAATGGCATATTGCGTATTGTAAATCGTTTTGATCCAAGTGTTGGAAGCGGTATTAGCAATTTCTAAAAGGTTAAAAATTTCCAAACTTAACCAAGCACTTCGTGCAAATCGAAGTGGATGTTTTGGCTTCCTAGCTCGTCTTTCCTTGTCCCACAATTGGTAAGCAAAACCAATATCAACTCTATGATAGGCAGCAAATTCAAATTGATTTCTACGCACTATATTATTTTCTTTAAGTCCAAAAGGAAGACCCGTTCCGACTGATAAGTTTAAGTGCATTTTAAAGTTCTCATTCTTTGGCAAGTAATCTTGAAAGAAAACATTTAAATTCATAAATCGATCTGTCGGTCGTCGCACCGTACTAATTTCAGTATCAGTCGTATCGCCAATTCCTCGACTCAAATGTTGCACATCTGTTATACTTTCACGCGCTCGAAGAAAGGAAATATTAACCCACGACTCTGCTCCAGGAACAAACTCTCCATTGACTCTCAAATCAATTCCTGCCACATAACCTGTCGCATCATTTTCACCTGAGTATCGAATTCTAACATTGTCCAAATCGTAAATGACGAGGTCCCAAAGTTTTTTATAATATATCTCTGTGATAAATCTAAAGAGTTTTGGATCTCGTTTTCCAGAATAAAAATCCCAAGTGAATCCACCTAAAACATGCAATGATTTTTGTGCATTCAAATTAACATTAACCGTTCCATCCAAGCGACGCATTTCTCGATAAAAGGCAGGTTGAAAATACAATCCCGTTGCAAATCGAAAAGACATATCTCGTTTCCAATTCAATGGTTTGTATAGTAATTGTGCACGAGGTGTCACTAAAAAATTGTTGTTTGATTCACCAGTAAAATTATTTTTTACATTCCAAAAAGCACCACGTACACCAGCCATAATTTTCATTTCCATGATACTATCTTTTCGCAAAGTGTAAGTATCTTGAAATGAACCAGAAAGACGATTGGTAACTAATTCGTTTTGAGTTTTAAGGACATTTTGCACTTGCACAGCAGTCGTATCAAAAGGCAACGAGTAACCTGCGGAATCTAATCTTTCCCATTCGTTGAGGTCGTCAAAGATTTGTTCATTTTGAAATTTCAAATTCCATTGTAAAAAATGACTGCTGGAAGTTTCCCAAGAGTCATGCATTTTTTCCATTTCAAAACCACCCTTGTGTTCGAAGTTTGAAACGATAGTCGTCAAGTAATTTCTTACAAATTGGTGTTGCGTTCCAGTTCCTAAAACTGCTACGATTTCTCCAAAATTATCACTCCCCAATCCTGTTTCAATTTGACCTAAAATATAATCACCGATGATATCAATTCGCTCATTTTCATTGCTTTGATAAACCGATGCTAAGAATTTTAAGAACAAAGGATTGTACTTTCGGTCTGGCACATAAGTCAATGAAGTACCTGCCATGTATGTCGTAAAGTCATCTACCTCTTGCCCTTCAAAAACAGTAAAAAGATCAAGCGAAAAATCGATCAAACCAAAAGCCGTTTCTCTTGAAGCAGGTGTAAATTGGTATTCACTTCGATTATAATTTCCAATCAAACCTACTTGCCAATCTCGATTAATGTCAAATGTAAAATACCCTTGAATGTCTGCAAAATTAGGAACATATTCTCCTTGCACATCCAAAGTCCCTAACAAATATCGAGTTGTTTTATATCTCGCTCCTACTAAATATCTAAATTTTCGAAAGGTAGAATCCAAATCCATACTCCCTTCAATATGTGCAGATCCCCCTAAGGCACTCAAACCAATCGAGGCGCGAGTAGAATCAGGACGTTTGTATTTTATATCCAAAACCGAAGATAACTTATCACCATATCGAGCTTCAAAACCACCTGATGAAAAAGACAAATCTCGAATCAAATCCATATTTGGAAATGACAAACCTTCTTGCTGCCCACTTCGAATTAATTGGGGTCGATAGATTTCAAAATCATTGACGTAGACTAAATTTTCATCATAATTTCCACCACGAACATTATATTGGGAACTCAATTCTCCACCCGTTCCGCTGCTCACACCAAGTGCGATATGAGGCAATACATTTTCCAAATTCATTGTCGTAGATGGAATATATTTTAATTCTTCCACATCCTCTTTTATCATTCCAGCTTCTTCTAATTTACTTGCTGTGACGATCACTTCGAGTGTTGATTCTTGACTCGCGAGTTTTACATTTAGTTTTCTCGTTTCGCCAGTTCGCATCGGATTGATGACGATACTACCTTCTTTGTAACCAGTTCGAGAAATCAATAAAGTGAATCTTTTGTTGTGTGGAACTTTCAAAGTGAAGTTTCCATTAAGACTAGCTTCGGTGGAATAATTCGTATTTTCTTTAATGTAAATGGTGGCCAACTCAATCGGAGTACCCGTTTCAACATCAGTTACTTGACCGACAAGAGTGGAGGTTTTTCCAGTTTGAGCTATCGCATTATTTGCAAAAAGAAAAAAGAATAGGATGGGTAAAAAAGTAAAATTTAATTTCATAACAATGTTAACGTAGATTTGGAAAGTTCATTTGGGAATTAACATAAATTGGCCACAGACAAACACAGACTTTACTAACTCTCTAAATTTCGCAGTTGGGAAAGTCAGTAAAGTCTGTGTTTAGTCTGTGGCTAATTTTATATCACCATCCCTTCAATACCTTTCATACGTGAAATCGTATCCAAAGGATTCTCTGATTTGAAAACTGCACTTCCTGCTACTAAAACATTAGCTCCAGATTTGAGTAGTTCTTCTGCATTTTGCAAACCAACTCCTCCATCAATTTCAATCAAAGTCTTAGTATTTCGAGTGTCAATCATCTCTTTTAATTTTCTAACTTTGGGGATCACTTGATAAATAAATTTTTGACCTCCAAAACCAGGATTAACTGACATCAAACATACTAAATCCAACTCTTCAATTATGTCTTCCAATACACTAACTGGCGTATGTGGATTCAACGCAACTCCTGCTTTTGCGCCAGTTGCATGAATTTGTTGGATTGTTCGATGTAAATGTGGACATGCTTCATAATGAACGGTGATGATATCAGCTCCTGCTTCTCGAAATTGTTCGATGTATTTTTCAGGTTCAACAATCATTAAATGAACATCCAACGGCTTGGTCGCCATGGCTTTCATCTGCTTAATGATAAACATTCCAAAACTAATGTTGGGTACAAAATTGCCGTCCATGACATCAACATGGTACCAGTCGGCTTCGCTAGCATTAATCATATCAAAATCTTTTTTCAAGTTTTGAAAATTAGCTGCGAGTACGGAAGGTGCGATTAAATGCTTCATGCCGCAAAATTAAGTTTTCGAGTGGGACTTCCACAGATATTGGGATTTTTTTTGCCGCAAATTGGACTGATTTTTATGATCCTTTATGATTGACGAAACTAAGTCTACTGAGAACATCATTAATAATCATAAAAATCAGCCCAATCTGCGGCAAAGAAATCACACATGAATCACTTGATCATCGGTCAAAAGAGGCTGCAACATATACTTCAATAATAATTGAACCGTCGCCAAAACATCTTTTTCACAGTACTTCGCAATTCGAGGTAAATCATTTTCTTCCCAAAAAACTCGCCCCACTTCTGAACCATCAATATCATCCTTCGGAGATGGGAAACCAAAAACGGCTGCCAACAATTTTAAAGAGGTATAATTTTTATAATCTCCGAACTTCCAAAGTTCTAGAGTGTCGATAAAGTGTTTCGTTTCCCAAGGTTTTTTCCCTGCTATATTTAATGAATTGGGCAAAGGCAATTGATTGATAAGTAGCCTTCGGCAAATGTACGGCATGTCAAATTCACGAATATTATGTCCACAAAAAGCATGTGTAGTTGTATTGTTATAATATTGAGTAACCATTTGAGAAAAATCTCTAAGTAACTCTGCTTCATCTTCACTTGCAAAAGATTTTAACCGAACAAATAATTCTTTGGTCTCTGGATTTCGAGCGATGATGCCAACTGAAATGCAAACGATTTTTCCAAACTCCGCATAGATTCCAGCTTTATCTTTATACGCTGCATCCGCTTCTTCTTCCGTAATTTCTTCATCGTATTTTCTTAAAACTGACTTTGATTTTAGTTTCCAGAGATACTTAAAATCATCATTGAGTTCATCATAATTAGCTTTTCCGCTGACGCATTCTACATCAAGGAAAAGAACTTTAGAGAGATCGAGGTGTCCTAACATAGTATATTGTTTTTTCTTAATATAATAAAAATAGATTTTGAAAAATCATCATGAATAAAGTTATTTTTTTTCAAAAAACCTAATGTTTACAATAGTTTCAGCTTTATCGATTTTTTATTTCATTCAATAAAAAACCCATAAATAAATAGAAGAAAACACTCTAATACAAAGGCTTAGCGTTATCTTTACATCAAAAGTAAAAATCATGTTTACTAAAAAAAACTTGGTTCACCTTTTTTTCAAAACCAATTAATCAATACGACAACACGATTGAAACATTTTTTTAAATAATCCGAAAAACCAGTAGGATTAAAAAATTGTAAACTTAAATTATTTATTATGAGCTTTTCAAATGATTCAAAACAAAAATTGACCGCTATCGCAGCAGTAATTATTTTACTTTTGTTGGCTACCAATGCTGTTCTTTTATACAATAATTACCAAAAAAGCGATACGATCGAAACTCAAGAAGCTGAGTTAGTAGAGACTAAAAAATTGAGAGGTGAATTAGAAAAATTACACTATGCTGCTCAAGAAGAAATCGAGGCGATGAAAGGTGAGAATGAAGAAATTAATGCCTTAGTTGATACTCAAAAAGATGAGTTGTCTAAAGCAAACAAAAGAATTACTGCTTTGCTTTCTGGAGGTAAAAAAACCAAAAGAGAACTTAACGAGATTCGCGCTATGGTAGAAGATATGCGTTCTCAACGAGATCAATACTTAGCTGAATTAACCACGATGAGAGAAGAAAATGAGCAATTAACTGCTGCTAACTCTCAACTTTCTGAAGAGAAAGAAAACTTGACTACACAGGTAGTGGAGGAGAGACAAATGAACGATGAATTGACAACTGCTCGTGCAGCGTTGATGAGTGAAAAAGACGAGTTAACTTCTAGAAATACTGATTTGAGTGCAACTGTGGTTCGAGCTTCTGTAGTTGATATTCGTGACTTAAGCGTATCAGGATGGAAAGTAAGAGGAAGTGGAAAAGCTGTAAAGAAAAAATTTGCGAAAAACGTTGATCGATTAAAAGTATGTTTTACTGCTGAACCTAACGATGTTGCTCAATCTGGAAAAGAAGATTTTCATGTAAGATTGATTTCTCCACAAGGTGAAACTTTAGCTTCTGAATCAATGGGATCAGGTGTTTTCACTACGACTGAAGCGCAAGAGCAAATGAGATTTACACATATAAAAACTGTTGACTACAATAATACAGAGGATGCAGTATCTTGTTTCTTATGGGAACCTGGAGTTGAATTTACCAAAGGTACTTACACCGTAGAAGTATACAACAAAGGTTACTTAACTGGAGCAAATACTTTTAAATTGAAATAAGCTTTAGAAATACTTTTTCAGAAATAAATGCCACGTTCCATTAAATTGGGGCGTGGCTCTTTTTATTGTGAGGTTGATCACTGCGCTCTCGGTCAGGTGTCAGATGCATTTTTGTTATCCCCACTTTTTGTAAAACAAGATTCTAAACTCTGGGAATCATAAAAGTCCCTGATTCCTGACCGAAAACGCAGCGATCAACCTCACACTTGACTCCTTTTTCCAAAAAAAATAAACATAATCTCATCTCCAACGTTTACATTTTTGAACAAAATCAAAATAAAAGATAATGTCTGATTCGAAGAAAAAAGAAGCAACT
The DNA here is from genome assembly GCA_937981555.1 of uncultured Saprospiraceae bacterium. Classification (GTDB taxonomy): domain Bacteria; phylum Bacteroidota; class Bacteroidia; order Chitinophagales; family Saprospiraceae; genus CAJQQY01. Next base: position 59,390 of record CALJOK010000029.1, on the reverse strand, counting down.
GAATTGAAATTCAATCCAATTGATAAGGATAAAATAGCAGAAAATCCACACCTGCTCCCCTACGCACATACGGTCGGTGGCTCAGTCATCAAACCTATTGATAAAGGTCGAGTAAAAGGATTGGCGGTTTCAGCTATGTACGATCAAACTGAAATGCAATTAGATCAAATTCGAGAACAAGTGACTTTGCTTGCTGCTCAGGCTGAAAAAATCCATCAAAGAGTAATAATTTCAGAAAAAATTTATTTGGCTGATATTAATTTCAAACCATTAATTGGTCATACTTATCATTTGTATGAAAGAAAAAATGGAAAAGAAACGCTTTCTATGATTGGACCTAATGAATGGGGTAAATCAATTCCGTTTGAAAATTTTGTGGCTACTGTTACACTTCTTTCTGATCATACATGGGATGTATTATGATCTATAAATAACTAATTATCAAGCAATTACATATAAATTATCTATTTTATACTATCTCTCTTTTTTTCATAAACAACCACAAAAACTATAGTTAATTTCGAAAAAACAATCTTTCACTTGTTTAATCGTTTATATTCCATATATTTCCCAAATAAAAAACAGGTTCACCTTCTCCTAAATCTAGATTAGATATATATATAATTTATGAAATACTAAAAAATCATTTTCGGAAAAAAAGGAGAGGTTTTTGTATTTAGGAAAATAACCAACAATTATCGATTATTCTTTATTCCCAAAATTATCTTCCTATGAAAAAATTATCATTCATTAAAGGCTTAGCATTCGGAACTCTTTTCTCTGCATTCTTTTGGGTAGGCGCATATCAAGCAGTTAGCAGTTTAGTTCAAGATGAAACTCCACAAGAACTTCACATCGAAAACTCTGAAGTTACTGAAGTAAGAGCAAGTTTTTAAAATTCACTCTATTATAAGAGTCTGTCCCATACCGTTTTCCTAAATCATTGCCGTCTATTAGCTAAAATAATTTTTAGTTAATAATAAAAAGTCGAATATTCTTATCTTAGACAGATAAAAATAAATGAATACTTCTTCTCCTTAAACCAATATTTAAAAAAAAACACCATGCGACATTCCATCTTCTACAAATCTTTTTCCTTTTCTTTCTTTTTCCTATTTGGATTATCCTTTATTCTAGCTCAAAAATTTGAAGGAAAAATTTCCATTATCAATAATTTCCCACATACTTATAATACTCATTTTACGATTAAAAATGAGATGGCTATGCTGGAAACAGAGACTTCCAGAGGCTATGTAAAAATGATCAATAATACTTCTTCAGGGGATAAAATTACCATGACCGTTGATAACGAAACTGGTGACTCAGTTGCTATTGTCAAGAATTCCAACGACATGCAATATCGTAACCTCAATAAAAAATATAATAAAAAAAGACAACGATTTAATAATGTAGTGGTCAAGATTACTCGAGAAACCAAAAAAATCAATGGTTACAAATGTTATAAGGTAGTAGCAAATGATGATAAATATGAAGGAGTAGCTTGGATTACTAAAAAGTTTGAAATCGAACCAAATGATCTTTTTCCAACTTTAAAATCTCAACAGCGAGCATTACCAAGAGTAGCTAAAGCACTTCAAAATAGCATGGAAGGTTTTGTAATGGAAATGTCAATCAAAAATGTGAAGACTAAAGAAGTGAATACCAGAACAGTAACTGTTCAAAAACAAAAATTAGACGATAAGGAATTTGACATAAATATGGAAACGATTGCCGTTTACAATGAGGATAGTGTAAGAGAGATGATGAAAGAGGCACAGGGAGATCCTAGTAAAATGAAAAGAGCCAGAATTCTTTTAGCTCAAATTAGAATGCAGTAAATTTTAATGGTTAATGGTTAATGGTTAATTTCCCAAAATAATAATTCTAGGATTAACCATTAACCATTGAAGAGTTATCTTTTCTTCACCTTCCCTACTCCACGCACATTCAAGTCGGTAATGACTGCATCACCTTTATAATATACATTTCCAACTCCAGTCGATTTGATAGCTAATTCCTTTGAAGCGTAGACTTCCGTTTTCCCAACACCGGCAGCTTTTAATTTCAATACTTCATTGTGCAAGTCATAAGCAGCTAATCTTCCAACACCTGTGTTGTCAATATCAGCCTTACCAATCTTTCCAGAAAGCGAAACATTTCCTACAGAACTCAAACGAGCATCTAAATAATCTGCCTCCAAATCAAGTGTGACATTCCCAACACTTTTAATTCTCAAATCAAGCCCCTTTAAACGAAGGGTTCCAGATGTTTCTACATGTCCGACACCAGAAATTTTCAATCGATCAATATCTCGAACGGTAACATAAACGTTCATCTTATTTTTTTTCTTTATCGAAATTCTCTTTTGAGTATCTACAATTAAGGAATTTCCTCGATTTTCGATAATCACAAATTCATGTAAATTTTCATCAGTTTCAACCGTTACACTTTCCTTTTCGCCTTGCTCGATGTACACATTTAAGACCCCAGCTAATTCTAATGTTGAAAATGCTTTGACATCATGAACTTCCGTAGTGACGTCTCCATTGCCACGAACTCTTTTGTTTTGAGCCGAAACTTGAATTTGATTAAATAGAATCAATACTCCTAATAATGCCATAGTGTATGGCGTGAAAATCTTTTTCATTTTGAAAGGTTTTATTTTTTGATAATAGTTGCTTAGAAGTGTAATGATGTAAAGACAACAACTATATAACGAAGGTTGGAAGATTTTTAATCTTATTTAAAAATGTTTTTATCGAAAAAAATAAATTACGAAGTAACTATTGCTGAATTTTAAAGTATTCTTTTCAACTATCAAAATATAAAGCGGATGAGTTTATACAATTCACCAAAAGAACATAAACTTAGAAAACCTAGAGTTGGGTTTGAAAAAATCAAACAGCAACATTGGGATGAATTAAATTCTCCAAAAGAGGAGATTGAAATGAAGCCGTTGATTGAATTAGGAGATCAAGCAAAATTGAGGATTAAGAAAAAAAGACAACGGTTGGTATTTTTCAACTATTGGTTTTCACTTTGATACTTATTCCTTTAACCTTTGTTGCGGTTAATTTCTTTTTTACAAAAGTGGAAACTGCTCATATGAGATTAGCGCCTCATCATTATCAACCAATACCTCCACCACAATCTAAAGAATTGAATTGGTATTGGAAACAAGGCTACACAGCATTAGCAAATAAGGATTATGAAAGAGCTATTATCCATTTTAATGATTTGACATATAGAAGTACAGAAACAACTTTTGGTTGGACCGGACTAATTTCAATTTATTATGAGCGTTGCAGAAGCGGTCATAATTCTTCTTGTGAATTATTATTTAAAACATTGGAGAATTATAAAAGGAGATACCATATAAAAGGAGAAGATGATACAACAATCATTCAGCAAATAAATAATTTCACCAATTTACAAATAGAAAAAGTTTTGTGCGAATAATTTTTGTAACAAAACATTTCCAAGATTCGTCATCTACTTGAAAAAACGTTAACACCTCTTTAACATCTTAAAAGTGTTAAATTTTAAAATATGTTGCAACTTCGAAAATCGGAGTTTGTCATTAGTACAGAAGAAAAGAAAGTGAAGATTATTATTTGTCAAACTCTAATAGCAAATTGTAATTTTAGTATGACATAACAAAACAGTTACATTTTTTCCAACAGAACAAAATAATCATCTCTGATATATAATTGATGATAAAAAATACTCTTTTGAAAGGTCAAAGCTAGACCAATCAAAAACAAAAAAATCGAAATATGAAAAAACCACTATTCTTCCATCTTCTCGTCTCTTTTACATTCGGATTTATTTTTACGGCCCAAGCAGAAACAGAATTTATTTATGGAAAGGTGTCCACTTTTTTAGGAGAAACTTATGTCGGACAGATTCGATGGGGCAATGAGGAAGCCTTTTGGACTGATCGATTTAATGCTAATAAAGTCTATAATAACAATATTGATTTTTTGACGGATGGAGAAATTCTTCAATTGAAAAAAGAAAAAAAATATTATAAAAACAAAACTCATAGCTCCCTAGATGATTCCCAAATGCAAAACGATAAAAGTGAATACACTTTTTTACACCAGTTCTCTTGCCAATTTGGTGAAATTAAAAGCATCAAAATGAGTCGTTGGCAAAAGGCAGATTTACAATTACGAGATGGATCAAAAGTGACTGTCTCAGGAAAAGGAACAAATGACATGGATACACCTATTGTGATCTATGATCAGAAAAAAGGAAAAATTGAAATTGATTGGATGGAAATTTCAAAAGTGGAATTTCTAAAAGAACCTAGAAAATTCAAATCAGCAATCGGCGAACCATTGTACGGAACTGTTTTCACCTCTGAAGGAAATTACAGCGGCGTGATTGAATGGGACAAAGATGAAAGAGTTACTTCTGATGAATTGGATGGTGAAGTTAAGACTGGAAGATTCAAATCTACTTTTGCCAAAATTAAAATCATCAAACCTCATCAAGCAGGAAGTATGGTGACCATGAACGATGGAAAAGAAGTTTACGTTTTTGGAACCAATGATGTCAACTTTAAAAACCGTGGCATCACCGTTACCAATGATGAGATTGGCCACATCAATGTTGATTGGTCTACTTTGCAAAGAGTAGAATTTATTCCAAATAAGAAAGCAGGAAAAGGTTATAGTCAATTTCAAAAACCTCGAGAAATTACTGGAACTGTTACCACTAAAGAAGGAAAATCATTGAAAGGTAAAATCGTTTTCGACCTTGATGAACAATATGATTTTGAAGTACTGAATGGTGGTTCTGGCAAAATGTTTTTCGAAATTCCTTTCCGCAATATCAAAAGAATTTCTCCTCAAAGTGAAAGTAATTGTACCGTAGAACTTAGAAGTAAAAAACAAATTCAATTAAGAGATTCTCAAGATGTTTCCTTTAAAAATGAAGGACTCTTGGTTTTTCATCAAGATAGTACTAATCCGATTTATGTTAGTTGGCGAGAAGTGGAAGAAGTAGTGTTTAATTAAATGAGTGATGAGGTGAACTATAGGTGATAAGTAATGAGTACCAAAAAAACCATTACTTATCACTTCTAGCTCATCACTAGATAAAAAAGGTTTTGTTCGGTTTTGTTATACTAAACTCTTAATCAATTAGGGTTTAAGAATGCCGTTTAATCACTCGTGATTAGACGGTAGTTTTTTTTTATAAAAAAAGCGTTGTTACAAATTAAATTATAACAACGCTTTTACATTTCTTATTAGAAGTAAGATTTACTTCATTTTATTTTTAATCCTTGCAGGTATAGCATCTTTATGAACTAAAATTGCAACCGTTTTTAACTGAAGATAAGATTCTGACATGTACAAATATCCTTTGTATTCACTCACCTCTCCCCAAGAATTTTTTATCAAAAAATACTTCGTTCCTTTTTTATCTTTCGAAATTCCAGTCAAGTGCATCAAGTGATCGTCAGTCGTTGAATAACTCTCAAATTGTTCTTGACGTAACTCTTGAGTAATCATTTTTTCTTTTCCAGGATTGATAAATAAATCTTCTCGTTCTACATCCTCTGGGACAATTGCCATTCCCTCTTTAGACGAAAATCCTTTTTCGCTTACATCTCCATCCCAAGCTACAGAGTAACCTTGGTTGATTGCATTTTCTACAATCGCTTGAACATCTTCTATTGGCAAATTATAAAATGAACCATTCGAATAATTATCTGGGATTTCTAAAACAAAATTTTTATAAAATGGATGGTGAGTAAAAGAAGTGATATTCACATAATTATCTGCATCCAATCCCATTTTCTTCGCATAAGAGTTTGCTGAATATTTTTTTCCTTCGTAAGTAAATTCTTGAGGAGATTCTCCCAGATAAGTATCGACAACAGCATCAAATGCTTTCATCCATTTTTTGCTTAATCTTTTTTGTTTTAATACTCCGTCCAACATCCCTTTGAGTACTGCTGCCATTTCACTATGATCATGTTTTTGATCGCCTTCTAGTTTTCCTGAATAAATTGATTCAGGAACCATTCCATGATCACCAATCACTCGAATCAAATCGTGTGACAAACTTCCTTGACTGAAATTTGCTTTCCCTTGACGCATAACATAGTTACGTGCTTTGTCTTTGTAAACATTTCTGACCACATACATTTCTGAAAAATCTTGTGGTCCATGCCCCATTCGAATTGCTTCACTCTCCAAAAATGAAGATGTCGCAAAACTCCAACAGGTTCCAGTTCGATCTTGACTTTTGACTGGAGTACAACTAATCGTTTTGACAGATTTAAAGCCATAGGAATTTGGACTTTTCATCTCCACTTGAGCTTGACTGACCGAACCAGAAAAAACTACAAGTGCAATTATTTTAATAAATTTAAATCGCATAAATTTTGATTTTTATTAGTGTTTGTAAATGATGCCTACTTCAAATATATCAAAAAAAAAATGGAAATATTACATCAAAACTATTGGAGTGTCAGTAAGATATCTTTTCCTAAATTTCGATTTAGTTTATTTCCTGATTTTATATCTAAAAAACATATTTGGCAAAACATTATTTTCTCTTTCAAGGCTGACTTTGATGGGAATTTTTCGGAGGGATGATAAGGTTGAGGTGGGAGATTTTTTAGTCCATAAACATTAGGATACAATAACAAACTTCTCTCCGCTTTAAAGTATTTATTATAAACATAGATTTGCTTCAAATCGATCATCGAAGGCTTTGCTTCACGCATAACTTTCCATTTCGTATCTAACACATATCGTTTTCCAAAATAAGTCAAAACAATATCTGGTTGAATTTTTCTCCTTTGGAAAAATGGTTTTCGCTGCTGCCGCTTTACTTCTAAATTTGCATTTTCTAATCGTTTCAATTGTCTAAAAACATATTCTTCAAACAACACATTCATATCAAACATGATTGCCAACAAATGATGTTTTCCTCCTCTCAAATCTGGACTAAAATTCAAGACTAACAATCTTGCAATTTCTAAAGCAGTTTGATAAGATTCCGTTTTTCGATCATGTGCAAATTGTAGAAAATCTCGTTCGGTGAAGTTCTGTTTCCCAGATTTAGGAAAATACATTTTCATCTCTTTCACTCGCGAAAGTACCGAAGGAGAAAGTACTAGTTTTTCTAAAACATCTAATGCCCTTCGTAAAATTCGATTCAACAAATGATCATAATCATACTGCTGATATTCAGTATAAAATCGTTCTTGGTGCACAGAATTCTTTTGGATATTTTTATGGAAAATTAATTTGCCTTTTAAAAATTTCACATTGCCTTCTACTTTTCGATAACTTCGAAAAAGTCCCTTGCGTAGTAATTTTTCTATTTCCTTTAAAAATATTTCAAAGTATAATTCTAAAATAGAATTCGTTCTCAATTGCAATCGGGCGGATGCTAACGTCTCCACTTTTATCAATCGACATTCCTTGAGCATATCCATCAATACATCGTGCCATTGATTGACAACTGCATTTTCTTTTTTGTCCGCCTTCGGCAAAATTTCAATCGTCAAATGACCAATTTGAATCGCTCCAACATAGTGCGAAAATTTCACTCCATTGAAAAGTAAGCTGTAATATTTACCACCATTTTTTTCGGAATAGCGAGCAAGTGCGTGGAAATGTTTTTTGGAAAAAACACAACCATTGAGTTCGTCACCTACGCGAAGCGTTTGATATTCGAAGACTTGAAGGAGGTGAGTTGGCGTGATGGTTGGATTCATTTATTTTATAAAAAAGGAAATTGGTTATAGTTATTTTCAAAGATAGAAAGTTAATTGAAAATGGTTATTTTCATTCTCTAGTTTTTTCATTTTTATTCCTAAAAAAGAATTGATAAATTATTCCATTGTAAACTATTAGAAAAACTCCTTTCCATGATTCCAAAAAATAAACAATTAAAAAAGATCCAAGTACGCCTAAAACAGTTCCAATAAATCTTCTCGGATTTCGATTGAAATCATCTCGATAACCAAAGTACAAAAAGGTAAGAAAACAAAATCCTAAAATTATATATGCAATAAAATACATCTTTAAACTCTTTATTTAAGTCGCTATATAAAATACAATTATTTTAATAAAAAAATGCGCCACACTCCAAAAGTGCAACGCATAAAAAAGGTACGAAAATTTAATTAATCAACTTTTAATTAATTAAACAGCCTCACTTTTTTTGGAAAAAACTAGATATCAATACTCGTATCAAAATGCCACATATCACTATCCAATCCTTTTTCCTCCATATATTTTGACCAAAAATTTTCGGCCGTGCGTATCTTGTTATCATTTCGTTTGTCAATCGGATGAATGATGTAAACTTCACAATCTGACAAATCCTCAAACTCACAAGAACCATCAAAATTAGCTTTCAGATTTTCGTATTTCAATTTACCAGAATGAAAGTTTGCTAGCTCTGAATTTTCCAACATATCCGAATAAATAACAATGACTTTACGGTCAGCATTTGAGTTATTTATTTTATGAATCCCTTTGCAAAGAGGGCTAAAAATATGAGAAGAATTCAGCGCTTTTCCAGTAAATGAACTATTGATTTCTGACGTCTTTTCAATGAGTTGAGTTTTAAATTTATCCAACTCTTTTTGACGAATATATCGATTGCCTTCCAACTTCGATTTCCCTTTTTTCAACTTCACCGTTTTGCTTACACTCGATGAAATATCATGCAAAGGATAAATACGAACTTTTCCAAAATTCCGGTCATCTTCCTCTGTTACATTCATCATCGTCAAATATTTTTCAACATCATTTTCTAATAAATCAGAATAGTCCTGACCTTCTGTATAATCTAAATAGATAAATAATTCGGTATTTGTAACTGGCTGACTTTCAGCACAACCAACCAACATTAGTATTGATAAAACAAATATTATATTTTTCATTTCTTGACTTATTTTAATGGTGAATTTTAGTAGTAAAAAATCTCCCTCCCGCAATTCTCGGAACTCACAAACGCATTGGAGGGAGACAAGTAATCATAGCTTTGTTCTTTGTTTAGTAGTATAAAAAGTAAGTTTTAATTCGGGTCTAATTCTGGTGTTTTCTCAAATTTCAAATCAAGTGTCGGGATTCCTTTTGCCCAACTTTGAGGAGAAAGATGATTCTTTCGATGCATCAAATTGGATGCTCGATACTTCTCTACAGTAATTCGGTAACCTGCATCCACCATCGCTTCCAGCGCAATAAATGCATTAAGCAGTTCATCGTAAACTTTAACCGCACGGTTGCGCTCTGTGATCAAAGTATCCTTCTTATGGAGGATCGCTATTTTCGCCAAAGTATATTGTTCGTTGCGTTCTTGCAGACGAGTATTTTTTGTGGTTTCCAAAGCTTTCAATTGACTTTGAATTTTTAATTTTTCTTTATCGAAAGCTGCTTTTTCATTCGTGAATTTCCCATGTGCATGCTCCAATTCATAACTTTCATCATGACTAAAATATGCCGCCAAAACTCCAATGAAAAACAAAATCAAATTCAAGCAAGTAAAAATCACAATGTTCAAATAACTCGACTCCTCCCCTATATTTTCTGCTAAAACATATGCTCTAAAAATGCTCACTCCAAAATTGAAAATCACAAAAAGCAACACACACATCACACTAAAAAAGAGGAACTCTTTTTTCTCTTTTCGTTGCTTGATAAACACTCCTGTAAAATGCGCCAAAACTGGAATCGAAATTGCCAAGGAACTTGCCATGATGATCGTGATAAAAAATGCTTCTCCAAACTTTTGGAAAATTTGCATATTCAAAGGCACCTCCGCCAAACCAATTCCTATCAGCAACAACACATAAAGAATCTTAGATTTAAAATGAATAATCGGAGCCATTCGTCCTGTTCGTTCTTGCACATCTTCAAGTTCAGATTTGGCAGTCAAATAATCTCGTTGCACCACTTTTTCATAATTATCAATTTCTAGTTTTTGAATGTCAAAGTCTTTTTGGATAAATTTATCATCCTCCATTTTCTTTTGATCAATCAATGCTTTTTCACTTTCAATTAATTCTTTATGATTGTTTTTTAAATCCTCAATTTTCTCCGTTTGAGTTTTAAATTCCAAATGAGGTCCATCGAGATATGGTTTTCCTTTTTTCCATAATTCAGCAATGAATTTTTGGTATTCATGTTTGAGCATACCTTCATGAGGACTCACTTGTGAATCTTCAATTTGAGGTAAATCGAGTGAACCATCTTGGGTTCCCATTTTCTCAGCTTGCTTCAACATTCGCTCGTGATGCTCATCTACTTTGTTTTTTTGCTGCGAAATTAACCCCAAAACGGAATCCATAATCGCGTCGAAATTCAATTTTCCGTTTTTCATTTTTTTAATATTTAATAGGTTTGTAAATGTTTTGTTATAAATAATCTTAATTGTTTAATACATTCGGATTTCATCAATTAACATACCTCTCCCCTTCGAAGTGAGTCACTTCATTTCAAATTAATTGCTTAACCGACTTATTTTTTTTGTAAAAACGAAACGCTTGCTTCGTTATAGATTAGAATTATTTTTGTAGTTAATTAAACTAATAATTCTGCTCTCATTGAATACCACAATGTTAAAGTTTTTAACAATTCAAATCTTCTTTCTTCGATTTGGCTGGACGAAAGTTCGACAAATGGAATAATTCTACATTCGTTTCTTTAATCAAATTCCTTTATTTTAAAGGTAGATTAAACATACATCTCAAATTATCATCTGCCCAATTTGATAAGATTGAGAAAACAAACATACATTATCATGAAAACACCATTAGCCCGTTTGGAGCAGCAATTTGGCATGCTCCGGTCGCAAGCCATGTATTATTGGAATCCATTCCAACGTCAAAAACTCATTCGTTTTTATCAGCAATTTATTCCCGAAGGTTCGCTTTGTTTTGATATTGGAGCGCACCTGGGCAATCGTATGGATGCATGGTTAGCCCTTGATAGTCAGATAATTGCACTCGATCCACAACCACTTTGTCATCAATATTTGCAACGTCATTTTGGAAAAAAACCGAACGTCACGATTCTTCCAATAGCTGCTGGCAAAGAGTTAGGCAAAATGGATTTACATGTTAGTCACCTCTATCCTACCGTAAGTACTTTGTCTGGAAATAAATGGCGTAAGGCACTTAATGATGCTTCCGAAGCTTCGGTGACCTGGGATGAAACGGTTGAAGTTGAAGTAACTACTTTGGACCTTTTGATTGAAAAATATGGCTTACCTTTTTTTTGTAAAATCGATGTGGAAGGTTTTGAAACGAAAGTGCTGAAAGGGTTAACTCAACCCATTCCTATTTTATCTTTTGAATTTTTATCGACGAGACAGAAGAGTAGGGTAACTTGTTTGAAGCATTTAAATAGTTTGGGAAATTATCAATACAATTGGTCGGAAGGAGATTCTTATCAATTGGAATTAGAAAAATGGGTAGATGCAAATGTATTGTTAGAACATATCCGACGAAAAGGGACTCAGCTTTTTTCGGGGGATATTTATGCTCGTTTATTCTAATAATTTTTAGAAGTAAATGAGATGGATTTTTTTATGATCCATCTCATTTACTCTTAAATTTTATTCTTTCACTATTTTATAAATTCCCAAAACTTTCTTTTCCGTTATTATTTCTGCAAAATAAATTCCTGATGGAAATGGAATATCTAACGATAACTTTATTCGACTATCATATTTATTATTGATTAAAAGTTGTCCATTCAAATTAAATATTCTTACTTCTACTTCTTTATAGCTCTCCCCTAAATCAATCTCTAAATAATCTTGAACTGGATTTGGGTAAATAGAAATATCATTTTTCTCCAAATTATTTATAGCTACATCTATATCTAATTTTATTTGATAAATGGAATCGGTAGCATTATCTGCCACCCAAAGTGAATTTTGAAAAGCAGTAATTCCATTTGGATAATATAAACCTGGACAATCAAATGTATCTACTTTTTCAAAAGTCATCGGATCCAATTTATAAATATTAGCATCGACCGCACCACCATTCATAATTGTGTTTGAAGTAAGCCAATAATCTGCTCCATCAAAAGTTAATCCATGTGAATAGTCAAGATCTACTGGATAACTATTCAACACATTTCCATTCAAATCGAAAACGTATATCGTATCTGATTTTCCTGCAAAATAAAAATTAACCAATAATTCTTGATCAACGATTTGCATCCCATGAGTAAAATCTGAAATGCTATGTTCGATGGTTTGAACGACATCTCCAGTTAAAGGATCAATCTTCCGAATAATGCCTTGACCGATTGACAATTTTCCACCAGCCCATAAATGTCCATCTCCAAAAGCTAATCCATTTCCATCTGTATTAGTAGAAGATATCTCATCGACAATAGTTCCATCGGCTGGATCAATTTTATAAATCGTACTATTACTTTTGGTATAAATAAAACTACCATCATTGGTGATGTCTAAAGTAGCCGAGGTTGGCGCTGGAATAACATTGATGATTTCATAATCCGATTGAGCAATTATTAAAAAAGGGAGAATCAAAAAAAGAAGGATAAACGTGTTTTTCATTTTTTTAAAGTTTTAGTTTAATAGATAGGCTAAATTAGATTTTTTTTTAGAATTTTTTAGCGAAGAAAAGGGATAAGTCAGGTTTGAAAAGAAATCGCTTTTTGTTTTTTGCACACTAGCATATAAGAAAAGAGACTCTGCGTGGTTGTAAATAATTAATTCTGTTCTGACATAAAAAAAAATTCTCAAAATGAATCAATACAAGGTAATTTTATTGTACCGTCTTCTATATCCTCTTGATAAATAATTTTGCCATCTAACAAAATTCCATCTACTGTTTCATAAGTGCTACGCTCATAATTTAAATCCCCTTCAGCTAAATCAATACTAAACCCATATTTCTTACAAAGCTTTTTCACACCTCTTAACAGGCTGTTATACCTTGGTGCATTTCGGTATGCAATAATTCTATTATCTAAAAAGGCATTTCCTTCATCATTTTCAATGTAAGGATAAAATATATTCGACCTTATTCCAAAATGCAGCATAATATAATTCAGTTCATAGGCATCCTGACATTCTTCTATATGCCTTTGACTAAACCCTTCAGAAAAACCATCAAAAGGTGATTGGTTTACAAATGCCCCCTTTTGATATTCTGATATTCCTTCAAAATTATCTATATCTATTATATAATTTTCAATTAAATTATCTTCTGAATTAAAATAAGATATTTTGGACACCAATGGTGCATAAGTTATTTTATCGCTAATTAAAGATTGAAGAAAAAAATTTATTTCTCCAGATTCTAACATAAAAGAGTGGATATGTCTTAAATAATTTTCTCCAAAAACATTAAGTTTTTTTCCAATTGAATCATATGGTATTCCTATGCCATAACGGTGAGATAAATACAGATAATCAATTTCAAAATTGAGAATATTGTTAATTATCAGAGGTTTCAATCTATTGTCGAAATATATTTCTAATTCAGAGAAAGGAACTTTGATAAGAAAAGGATAAGCTGTTTTAAATGTTCTATACTTTAAATTCACTATTATTTTTTATAGTTTACAAACCAGAGGTTTTATAAAAAATCACTTCAACACTCCCTTCCCCTCCCTCAATATCTCAAAATCATCCGTTGTACAATCCACAATCGTACTCGGCTCATCATTCCCCATTCCGCCATCTATAACAATATCTACACGTTTTTGAAAATCATCATGAATCAATGATGGATCAATAATAAAATCTTCTTCTTCATCATCTGACTTTAAAGAAATAGAAAGTATCGGTCGACCTAGTTCTTCCAAAATCGCCAAAGCAATCGGATTATTTGGAACTCGCACACCTATCGTTTTTCTTCTATTTTTAAAATGGCGAGGCACTTCTTTATTCGCTTTTAAAATAAATGTAAATGCACCAGGCACATTATCTTTTAGCAACCTAAACAGTTGATTATCAATCTGAAATACATATTTTGATAATTGCTGAATGTCTTTACAGATAAAAGTTAAGTTAGCTTTTGCTGGATCAATTCTTCTTATCTGACAAATCCTTGCTACTGCTTTTGGATTAAAAATATCACAACCTAATCCATAAACGGAATCTGTTGGATAGATGATAACGCCTCCTTTTTCTAAGGTCTCAACGACCTTTTGTATTTTTCGGGCGCTTGGGTTTTGTGCGTTGAGTTCAAGTAACATTTTCGTTTTTTTTCTAAAAGTAATAAAATTGGATGTAATTTTTTACCCCAGAGTCTAACAGGAGTTTTTCGCAGAGTTGTACGGAGTTCTTTTTGCAAAAAAAAATGCGAACCAAGCATAACACTTCATTCGCATTTAAGATTCTTTTAAATATATCTTTCCCCTTTAGGAGACACGGGTTTACACCATTGCAGGTCCAGCACTCACAATTTCTGCTGATGCCTTATCTGAATATTTCTTGAAATTTTCCGTAAACAAATTCGCTAATTTGTTGGCCGTTGCATCATACTCCTCTTCATTTCTCCAAGTGTCTCTTGGGTTCAATACTGCATTCGGAACATCAGGACAAGCCTTAGGCATCGCCAATCCAAAAATCGGATGATTATGGAATTCAACTTTATTTAATTTTCCAGTCAAGGCAGCTTTAATCATCGCACGAGTGTAAGACAATTCCATTCGAGCACCTTGTCCATAACCTCCACCAGTCCAACCAGTATTGATTAACCATACATTGATTTTTCCTTCTCCTCTTCGACTTCCTTTTTTAATCTTCTCCCCTAACATATCAGCATACTGTGTTGGATGCAATGGTAAAAATGGCGCTCCAAAACAAGCTGAGAATGTTGCCAATGGCTCATTAATTCCATCTTCCGTTCCTGCAATTTTTGCTGTATATCCGCTGATGAAATGATACATCGCCTGCTCAGGAGTCAACTTGCTGATCGGAGGCAAAACCCCAAATGCATCACAAGTCAAAAAGAAAATATTTTCAGGTAAGTCTCCTCTCGATTTAAACATGATATTATCAATGTGAAAAATCGGGTAACTCACTCTTGTATTTTGAGTGATCGAAGTATCTTCATAATTTACCGTACAACCATCTTCTTCAAAACCAATATTTTCCAACATGGCTCCAAACTTAATTGCTTTAAAAATTTGCGGTTCTTTGCTTGGTGAAAGGTCAATCGTCTTAGCATAACATCCACCTTCAAAATTAAAGATAGATTCCTTTGACCAACCATGCTCATCATCTCCAATCAGTCTTCGCTCAGGATCATTAGACAAAGTTGTTTTTCCAGTACCAGACAACCCAAAAAATAATGCCGTATCACCTTGCGCACCTGTGTTCGCTGAGCAATGCATTGGCAGTACTGCATTTTCTGTTGGCAAAATAAAATTCAATGCGGAGAAAATTCCTTTTTTGATTTCACCGGTGTAAGCACTTCCACCAACAATAATTTTCTTTTCAGTAAAATTAATGATAGAAAAATTCTCTTGACGAGTTTTGTGTTCTGCTACATCAGCCAAAACTGAAGGAAAAGCATACACTTCCCAATCAGGTGAAAAAGTTGCCAACTCATTTTCCGTTGGTCGCAAAAACATATTGTAAACGAATAAGTTTTGCCAAGGAAATTCATTGTAAACTCGCACGTTCAACTGGTAATTTGGATTAGCACAGGCTGCTGCATCTCGCACATAAACCTCTTCACAAGATTCCATGTACTTCATCATTTTTGCATACAATGCATCAAAAGATGATTTCGCAATTGGGATATTAATATCTCCCCAATCCACCGCATGTTCCGTTATCGCATCTTCTACGATGAACCGATCTTTAGGCGAACGTCCAGTAAATTTTCCAGTATTAACTACGAGGGCTCCAGCGCTACTTAATTTTCCTTGACCAAGTCTGATCGTTTTTTCAACTAGTGCTGCTGGTTGAAGGTTGTGTCTCTGATTTGAAGATTTCATAATAAAATTCTCGGGTTAAAAAGTTATTTTAAATTTCTACAGTTTTGATTAGTAAAGAGATGTCAACGATAAGACAAGGCAAACCTCATCATTTATCACATATATCTTTTTACTTTCTAAATTTTGATTTCCTAAAATAAAAACAGCCATTTAACGAACCAAATACATTATAAACGGCTGAATATCAAGTGTTTATCGGTATTAAAGTGGTAATTCGTTAAATGACTTTTTTATGGTTTTTACAGTCTTTTAATTAAATGGTACACAAATTTACGGCTAATTAATTAAAACAACGCAAAATTAACTAGGTGATTTCCTTAACGATAATTCATTTTTTTTTGAAGAAACGTATCAATATTATTCATAATTATAATGCATTGATTAGTTTTGTAAAAATTACCCCTCTTTCTAAATATCAAACGATCATTTGTATTTTTTCTAAAAAACCAATCATTTAATTACTCTAAACTTACTTACGTATGAAACCTCTTTACGTTGCAGCAACAGGACAGCATGTTGGGAAAACCACTTCTACTTTAGGACTTGTCACCAATATTGTGGAACATGGTTATAATGTAGGCTATTGCAAACCAGTCGGACAACAACACCTTTATATAGAAGGCCAAATGATTGATAAGGATGTGACTTTGTTTTCCCAAATTTTAGGTTTTAAAATTGACGGATCTCTACACAGTCCCGTGGTAATGGCTCGAGGTGTTACCCAAAAATATATCGAAGATCCTTCTCAATTTAAATTTCGGGAAAATATAATTCATGCTTCCAAGCAACTAAACAAGCAACATGAAATGGTGGTGTATGAAGGAACTGGTCATCCAGGGGTGGGAAGTGTCGCTGATGTTTCTAATGCCGATGTCGCAAAAATGTTGGGTGCCAATGTCTTGATGATTGTCGAAGGCGGTATAGGAAGTACGATTGATAAATTGACGATGAGCATCGCTCAATTTCAACGATATGAAATTCCGATCGTTGGGGTAATTGTCAACAAAGTGATTCCTGAGAAAATAAAAGATGTAGAATATTATGTTGGAAAAAAACTCAAAACTTTAGGTTTAGATTTGATGGGCGTTTTACCTTTTGACAAACGGTTATCGTTTCCTATGATGGAAACAGTTACTAGTGCGATTAAAGGAACGGTCTTATTTAACAACGATCAATTGGACAATCGAGTGGAAGATATCGTTGCCGGTTCTTTGGTCGCAATCAATGAATTTAATAATTTTAAAAATATTTTATTGGTCGTTAGTTCCAAAAGATTAGATGAAGCTATTGAAAAAGTGAAATTGATTTCGAGTTTGAAAAATTTGTCGAAGACTCCTATTTCTGGAGTTATCATTACGGGTGATGGTCGTCATACTTCAGGGACACATGTTTCTGATACCTTTAAAGAATATATTGAAACACATCAGATTCCTGTGATTGCGACTGACTTAGACACTTATGGTTCGGTGGTAAAGATCAGTAGAATCGAAGTAAAAATAAATACTCGAACACCTTGGAAAACGCAACGTGCGATTGAATTGATTCGGGAAAATGTAAATGTAGATGCGATCTTGGATAAGTTGAAAGATTAATTTTTTTTGACGCTGACTTCTTATGCCTTTTTATAATTTTATCTGTTTTCTTTATCTTCATAAGATATTTTCTTTGGAAAATTAAAACATAAAAAAGTCAGCGTCAAAAAATTTCATAAAAAAATATTTTTTATTCCCAATTCTGAAATTCAAAATATAAATCATGAAAAACAATACACTTACATTTTTACTCCTCCTCTCTATTTTAGCAATAACCTCCTCCTGTAGTTCCACCAAAGAAACTAATACTAGTACCAAAAATAAAAACAATTCGTTCGAGAAAACCACTTATCAAATATTCCAAAACGGAACATTCACAGATGGAGAATTAGATCAAAAACCTGAAGCAATTGCTGGGGAAAAAGAATTCCTAATGACGATGTATCGCAAAATGAATTACCCTGCCCAAGGAAGAGAAAAAGGAATTCAAGGAACAGTAAAAGTAGAAGTCATCGTCAACGAAATGGGTAAACTAGAAAATTCCAAAATCGCTAAATCCCTCGGGCAAGATTTTGACAAAGAAGCTTTATCCGCAATTCGCAGAGGATTTGAATTGCCTTTCAGACCTGCAATGAAAAATGGAAAACCAGTCAAAGTAAAATATGAAATCCCCGTTAGATTTAAACTTCATGGATAAAAAAATAATCTACCTCCTGCTCCTCTTTATTTTTTCCAATTGTAATTTTTCAAAAAAAACAACTGGACTACAGTCTAATAAAAACCATCCCTCTTTTCTCGAAAACGATCATTTTGGTATTCGAGTAAAACCGATTTTAAATCGAGAATATTTGATTTTTTTGAGTTGGTATATTTCAGTTTATGGATCGAGTTATCCTAAGAAGGTAATGAGTATTTTACCAAAAGAATCTCTTGATCCACGTTACGGTTCTAATTTCGAAATAGATGAAATATTAAAGGCCTCTACTTCCATTCTCAAAAATTATATTTTTCATCCAAAATATATTGATTATCCTTTGATCGGCCTTTCCTCTGCTCAAGTTCTGGAAATGGAAAAATGGATGAGTGATCGATATAATGAAAATGCCTTAATCGAAAAAAAGAATTTAAACTTTAACTCTGCACAAAAAGATGAGGATTGTTTTACCTTAGAAACATTATTGGTACATCAATATGAAGGTAGTGTTCGTAAAGCTTTTTCAAATAGAATTTGGAGAAAAGAATATCTAGCTACCTTCCGATTACCTTATCAAAATGAACTTGAATCAATAAAAACTCACTCCAATTTTGACAATCACCTAAAAGAATATTCTTTTGACAAAAAAGATTTCTTATGGAAATGGAATAAGTATTTCTTAACTACTTCTCCTGAAAAGAATACAATCATTTTAAAACATTCTATCTATTCAATTGAACTCATCCATGAGGATGGCTTTAAAAATAACAATACATTTACGGATGCAATTTTAACTGATAAAAATTTAGAATTTTTTAATGAAAAATATTTAAATTTAGGAAATCCTGATGAAACTAAAGATCAATATGAGAATAAATATCCGTTCAAAGAAAAAGGCTGGTATGGTCACATGGAATTCGTCATAGTTGGAATTGATGAAAAAAATCGTTCTATCATCGCAGATCCAATTCGATTAAAAAAGGAAGATTTTTCAGAAAATAAAATATTCCGAATCGCTTTTAACAAGACACTAGAAAGTCAATACTTACCTAAGTAACATTACATTTACATTTTTTCAAAAAAATACAAAATGTCAAACCAAGAAGATAACGCTTACATTTTAGGAACCGACCAACAAGAACTTTATCGCCTCGGTTTGCAACATCAGGTTTGGGCTTCCGAAGCTCAACATGGATGGAATTTAGCTCAATTTAGAGCGGGACAAACCATTCTTGACTTAGGTTGTGGTCCAGGTTTTTGCACCAAAGAATTAGCATTTATAACTGGACCAACGGGTAAAGTAATTGGCATTGATTTATCCGAAAATTATATTGACTATTTAAATAAAACAGCTCAATTACATCATTTGAATATAGAAGGAGTTGTGGCTGATTTTAATGAAATGAAATTGGAGGAGGAAAGTTTGGATGGAATGTATTGTCGTTGGGCATTAGCTTGGTTACCTAACCCGAAAGAGATTTTAGCCAAAGTTTTAAAAGCTTTAAAACCAGGTGGCAGAATGGTCATCCATGAATATTACGATTGGTCCACTTTCCAAACAGAACCAAATTTTCCTCCACTAACCACAGCGATCAAAGCTGCCTTAAAAAGTTTTAAAGATTCTGAAAGCGAAATTGATATTGGCAGACAACTTCCAAAATTGGCAGAAGAACTTGGAATGAATATTTTAAACCTCCGACCAATGGCAAAATTAGCCACTCCAAAAGATGCAACTTGGCAATGGCCAAGATCTTTTTTCTATAGTTATTTCCCAAGATTAATTGAAGCAGGTTATCTTTCTCAAGAGGAAGCCTCAGCAGCGCTTGCTGCTTTTGATGAATTAGAAAACAAGAATGGAGCAACTATTTTTTGTCCAATGATGATTGAAATTATCGCTGAGAAAAAAACTCTATAACAATACTTTTACAAACTATCAAATTTATAAAAAATGAAAACGATTCAAAATAATTGGAAAAATTATGTCTTTGAATTCCTATCCATTTTTGTCGGAGTAAGCTTAGCATTTGCGATGAGCAATTGGGGCGAAAACCGTAGGGAAGCTCGTGCTGAAACTAAAATTCTAACTGAAATTAAAAATGGATTACAACTCGATTTATCCGATGTGGAACAAAATATCATGGGTCACAATAAAGGAGTAGAGACTTGCCATTATTTTAGACAATTAATAGAAGACCCAAATGCCGATCAAGATTCGGCTGCTATTCATTATTTTTATTTGCTACGAGATTTTATTTCTATTCAAAATAAATCTGGTTACGAATCACTCAAATCAAAAGGTTTGGGCTTAGTCAAAAATGATTCTTTGCGACTAGAAATTATTTCACTTTATGATTTTTATTATGAAATAATTGAAAAGCTAGAAGAGAGTTATGATGAAATGCAATTCAATAAAAATTATTATTTAGAAATAAATAACCTCCTAGCAGAGTACATGGATTTTGACGAAAAGGGAGATTTGATCAGAATTAATCATCCTAAAAATTTAACTACAAAAGAGAAAAAGAAACTTTTGAGTTACCTCTGGCGAATTGAAGGCAATAGGAAATATGTCCTTAAATATTATGATTTAATGAAAGGAAAATTAAATCATTTGATCCAATCAATTGATGAGAATACTTAAACTAAATTTCATTTAACAATAAAAAACATCATAAAACAGTAACAAACAACAATAAAAATTCTTTTCTCACATTCTTATTTGGTAACTTTATTTTATTAGTATTCTTGGAAAAATTCTGTGATCAAGTTAAAATTGGAAGCAAAAACGACCAACGAAAGTGTTGATTTCAATTATAACTTGACTTAAAACACAAAATTTATCCAAGAATCAATTAACATGACTCAAAACAAAAATTTGATTTACCATGAAATTACCATTCACAGATGCATTCGAAGTACTCCAAGAACGTGATGAACATTTTGAAAAAATCACACAAGAAACCTACCCTTCCAACATCATTAGTGCGCAAATTTTAATCATTGCACTTTTTTCATTTTGCTACGGCTTGATTATGGGAAGTTATAATAGTTGGATGCAAGCATTATCGTCTGGCGCCAAGTTGACTTCTTTACTCTTTTTGACTTTGATTATTTGTTTCCCTTCATTTTACATCGTCCAATTGGTCTTGGGATCCAAGGTCAAAATCAAACAATTGGCAGTCATGATGTTAAGCGGATTTTTGATGACGACGACAATCATGTTGGCATTTGCACCTATCGTTTTGTTATTTCAATTGTCAGGTGATAATTATAATTTCCTAAAATTCTTGCATGTTGGAGTTTTCGTTTTCTCAGGATTTTTCGGAATGCGAGCAGTCTTGGATGCCTTAAGAAATTCATTTGCGGAGCAAGGAGTTTATCCTCAAATTGGTTTAAGTATTTTCCGAGTTTGGGTAATTATTTTTGCTTTTGTAGGAATTCAATTGGCTTGGAATCTTCGTCCATTTGTAGGTTACAAAGACATGCCTTTTGAATTATTTAGACAAAATACTCAAGGGAATTTTTACTCCAGTATGATAAAATCTCTTGGAGAAATGATGGGTGAACCAAACATTCAAAAGAAGCAAAAACCTAATCAATATGATTCTCTCGAAAAACCACAAAATGATCCTCCGAAGAAACCAAAAGAAATTATTCCAGAAAAACCACAAAATGAATCTATTGAAACTACGCAAAATGATTCTCTCAAAAATGATTAATTTTGCTCAACTTTAGGTTAACACTAAAACGTAGTAATCTGCTAAAGCAGGTTACTACATTTTAAGAACTAACCAAATAATCTTTTTTTCATATTAATAATAGACTATGGATGGAGAAATAATGACTATCGAGGATGTGGCAAAATATCTTAAATTAAAACCACAAACCATTTATACTTGGGCGCAAAAGGGAAAAATACCTGCGGCCAAAATAGGCAAGGAATGGCGCTTTCGAAGAGACCTAATCGATGCCTGGTTCAATGAACATATCCAAGAACAGTTCCAGCCGATCGTCGAAAAAATGAAAAAAGAGAAAGAGGAAAAACAGAAAAATCAATAATTTTCAATCGTAACCTTTCACGTCTCCAATCGTCTTTTTGGTTCTATCTAACCTCTAAATATCTAGCATGAATTTCAAAGTAATTTTATTTCTGAGCATTTGCATCAGTTTTACTTTTTGCAAAAACGAAGCTTCTAAAACTCCAACCACTACTCTCCCCTCCAATCCAAACACGGCCAAATTAGATGAATATTTTACAGCATTAACTCGCTTGAAAGAGTTCAATGGATGCGTCATTGTGCAGCAAAATGGAGAAGAGGTTTTCAAAAAAGCATTTAATCTAACGGAACAAAAAGATAGTAGTTTATACGTGACGACCGCCAGTCAATTTGATGTTCGCTCTATTTCAAAATTGATGGCTAAAGCGAGTATTCTTCAATTAGAACAAGAAGGAAAAATTAAACGAACCGATTATCTAAACAAATATATTCCTGACTTCCCAAACGGAGAAAAAATTACTATTGAGCATTTAATGTACAATCAATCCGGACTCCCACGGGAGTATGTTGATCTTCAACAAAATGAATTTGACTTGTCGAATGAACAAGTAATAGATCTGGCAAAAAAACAAACATTAGAATTTGAACCAGGAACAGATACTCGATATTCGAATGTAGGTTTTCAAGTTTTATACTATGTGATTGGTCAAATTGCCAATACCTCTTTTTCTCAAAACCTTCATCATATTTTTTTTGATCGTCTGCAAATGGATGACTCTGGAGGACATTTTTATGCTGACAATAGTAACTTAAATAAATATGCTTACGGTCATGAACTAAACGACAATGGAGACATCATTCCTATTAAAGATTTCTTGCCTGAAACTTTTAAGATGGGAAAAATTTACTCCACTATTGATGATTTAATGTCCTTTATCAGTTACTTGGAAAAAGAACCTTTTGTTTCCATCTTGAAAAATAAAAGCGGAGTCATTGGACATGCTGGCGGGACGGATGGAAAACGAGCTTACATTCATTCCAATCCTGAGCTGAAATATAAATTCGTTTTTTTGACAAATTACGATGCAATCCCTTTCCAAAAAATAATTGAAGATGTGCAAAAAATCCTAGAAGGAAAACCTTATGACGTGCCAAAAGAAATCAATCGAATCGCTATTGAAATTTCTGAGGATATTTTAAAAAAATACGTCGGTGCTTATAACTTTGAAGAAATTGAACATTTGATTTTGGAAGTAAAATTAGAAGAAGGAAAATTAGTCGTTTATCAAGATGGGGAGAACAACGGTGTCTTATTTCCTGAAAGTGAAACAGTTTTTTTCTCAGACAAAAAATCAGCAGAGTCATTTGAATTCCGAAAGAATGATAAAGCTTCCTTTGATGCATTGATGGATTTTAGAGGCGCAAAATGGGAAGGTGTGAGATTATAAAAACATGTTTACAAATTAGCTTAAATTTGCTTTTTTTATTAAAATTCAAATCACATATTTTGACAAAAATTCGATTTATCATCTCTGTAAATATATTACTACTTTTCGCACAAATTGGATTTTCACAGAATCAAAACTCCATCTCTAGCGATCACAATAAAGGTGATTTCTATGTTTATTGGGGCTGGAATCGAGGATGGTTTTCTGATTCTGATATTCATTTCCGAGGTAAAGATTATGATTTTAATTTAGAAAATGTCGTCGCTACTGATCGTCAAAGTGCATTTAAATTGAAGACTTATTTTCATCCAACCTACGTGACGATTCCACAATATAATTTTAGAGCAGGCTATTTTTTTCATGAAAAATATGAAATTTCAATTGCTTCTGATCACATGAAATATGTAGTGAGTAACGATCAAACGGTCAATATTTCTGGGGAAATTGAAAACTCTGAAACAGTTTACGATGGTAATTATAATAATGATAAAATTGTTCTCGCAGGAGATTTCCTCCGATTGGAACATACCGATGGATTGAATTATATCAATGTTGCCTTGCGTCGTTCAGATCGGATTTTGAAATGGCGGATGCTTGAACTTCACTTAACGGAAGGCATCGGAACTGGGATTCTTTTTCCTCGAACCAATGCTACTTTATTAAGCAAAGAACGCAACGACCAATTCCATCTTTCTGGTTATGGATTCGATGCGATGATTGGTTTACGCACTAAAATTTTTAAACACTTTTTCATCCAAACGGAATCAAAAGTTGGTTGGATTAATATGCCAGATATTCGCACGACCAATTCGAAAAATGACAAAGCAAGTCAGCAATTCTTTTTTGGACAATGGAATGTGGTTTTTGGAGCGAGATTTAAATTAAAAAAGAAGAAATAGGATTTCATAACAATACATTCACATTTAACTTTTTGATAAGTAAAAAGGAGTTTTTTCATGATTATCTTTGTTTTATTTTATGCATTAATAAAACATCATAGTTATGAACCTTTTAAAAATTATAATCCTATTTTCAGTCATTGTAATATTGAGTTCTTTTATCTCTTATTCCGATACTTTGGAAGATAAATTATTAGGTACGTGGGTTTATTCTAATCAACATAACCAATCAATCCAATTCAAAAAGGAACGGTCTTTCGACAGCAAAAAACCTGGAATAGAATTCAAGAAAAATGGAACTTTAGTGAAACGACAAAATTCAGGTTGGTGTGGAACGCCTCCTATTTCTTATCAGAATTATAAAGGAACTTGGAAAACAACATCTGATTCCACTTTAAATATTCGATACGAATATTGGGGAGGAAAGATTGAAGAGGATTGGTTAATTACTGATCTGTCAAAAAATATAATTGCTGTGAAAAGTTTAAATCACAGGATCGAAAAAAATAAATAAAAAATTCAACTTAGTAAATATGAAACACAAATATTTTCCCATAACATTATTCACCCTAATTTTTATTTTCCTCTCCTCTCCTATTTTTTCTCAAAGAAAAATCGACTACACTTTCGTCAATGTCAGTAAGTCAGATATGAAGTGGTGGAATAATTTGGACGAACAATGGCAATTAGTTTTTAATCGAAAAGTCGGTTTCGGAACTGAAGTTACTCAAGCCAAACTAGATCAATTATTTTCAGAAACTGAAATTGCCATTACTGGAAAAAACATCACTCACCTAAAACCAATCGAACGATTTAAAAATTTGGAAGTATTTTTTTGTGCTGGAAATCTAATTTCAGATTTATCACCTCTGGCTAAACTGACCAAACTTAAAAAACTCGTAGCAGATCGCAATCAAATTAAGTCAATCAAGCCACTCAAAAAACTGAAACATCTTGAATATTTAAGCATCGCAAAAAATAAAATTAGTTCGCTTTCGCATTTGGCAAAAAACCAAAAACTAACAAATTTGAAAGCACCAGACAATCAAATCAAATCTTTAAAAGGTTTGGAAAATAACGTTGAGTTGGAAAGGGTGACTTTGCAAAATAATAAATTCACTTCTATCGAACCTTTACAAAATTGTAAAAAAATCAAAAGTCTCCATTTAGATAACAATGCTTTTACGGATATTTCTATCCTAACAAATTTTATTAATTTAGAGCAACTCTACTTGTCCAAAACAAAAGTAGAATCAATCACCGCTCTTAAAAACTTAGTCAATCTTGAAGTTTTATCAGTTTTAGGTACTCCAACCAAATCACTTCAAGGAGTTGAAAAGATGTCGAAACTTCGAGATTTATATTGTCAAGAAACGATGATTCAAAATTTGAACCCGCTGCGAAATTTAGAGAATTTGCAAAAAATTGTTTTTAATAAAACGGCAGTTGCAACTTTAGAACCGTTGGAAAAAATGGAAAATTTAAATTTACTTTTGTCGGAAACAAAAATCTCGGAAGAGGAAATTGAGCAGTTTAAAACTTCACATCCTAATAGTACTCTTTTGACAGAATTTTAGAAAAATGGAAAAACAGGTCACCATAAAAGAAGCAATTCAAAAAGGTCAGATGATGGTCAACTACCCTGCATGGGGTATTATAATTGTTGGTACCGTATTATCCGCGTCTCTTTTTATGACGGATATCCATAAAGGTATTCCTATTCTGATTTTCATTTTATCATTTTTTATATTCCCTTGGCTATATTGGAGTATTGCAATTGTTCATTGGCGCATCTGGGCATTTTCAAATGTTAAAAATGTACATGAGTTAAAACGCAAAGCGATTGGTGCCAAGTTAATTTGGCCAGATGAAAGTTCTTTTAATAAAACTGAAATAAGAACAGCACGTCAAAATAATCTTTTACAAAAATTAGAACCAAAACTTGACCCGCCTGAGATTAGTTATTACACCTATCCAAGTGGAGAACTTCCTGAAGAATTGAAAGTATTTAATTCAAAAAGAAATTTGATTTTTCCATATTTTTTATACTTGACTTTTACAGGTCTTAGCTTGTTTTTGATTTTTTCAGAAAATTCTAATCACGAAAAAAAAGGAGTAGGAGTCATCATTTTATCCATGATAGCCTATTCAATAATTAAAAGAAAAACCATCGATTTAAAAACGCCACAACTTATCATCAATAAAAATGGGATACAAACAATCAACACTAATTTTATTATTTGGGAGAACATTCAATCTATTAATATTTTTCCTGAAAACGAAAAATGGTCTGCTGGTCATCTATTAGAAATAAAAATGAAAGACAATAATGAATTTGGTGATTTGATAAAACTGGACCACATAGAATTCATTCATCATGAACTTGAAGAAATTATTAAAATATATCAACAGCGAAATCGCTCACCCAAAAATAATTTTGATGTCTAAATTTTAAATTTACGATCTGCAGTAGAACACAGATGTCGCAGATCAAATGAATTTATTCGGATTTTCTCCCATAGTTTTATGATCGTCAAATCCCTTAAAACCCGCTCGATCTGTGGCATTCATCTTCCATCCAAAAAAATATAATTTCCCAAAATCAAAAGATAATTACCATAAATTGCATATTAGTCATTAAAAAAGCCCACCTTTGCACTTTATTTGGTAAAACATATTTTGGGCTAATTTCGCAGGTTACAGGTATAATTATAGAAATGGGTCTGAAATTAAAATTAAAATTTTAATGGACTCATTTAATGAAACAGGCTTAAAGTCTGAAATTATCGCTGCGATTACGGATATGGGATTTGAAAAACCTACTCCAATCCAAGCCAAAGCTATTCCTCAACTTCTTTCTTCCGACAAAGATATCATTGCCTTAGCTCAAACTGGAACTGGTAAAACAGCAGCTTTCGGATTGCCGGCAGTACACTTAACTGATGTAAGTGATCGAAGTACACAGACAATTATCCTTTGCCCAACTCGTGAGTTGTGTTTGCAAATCTCAAAAGATCTCAACAATTATGCTGCAAAAATTAAAGGCTTATCTGTCTTAGCAGTTTATGGAGGTACGAGTATTGATACACAAATTAGAGCCTTGAGAAAAGGTGCTCAAATTGTCGTAGGAACTCCTGGACGAACCAAAGATTTAATCAATCGACGAAGATTGAATTTGGAGAATGTCGAAAGAGTTATCTTGGATGAGGCGGATGAAATGTTGACAATGGGATTCAAAGATGATTTGGATGCAATCTTGTCAGCTACTCCAGATGATAAAACTACCTTACTTTTTTCTGCAACTATGTCTCGTGAGGTTTTACGAATTTCTAAAGATTACATGGATGATCCTGTAGAAATCAAAGTTGCAAAAATGAATGTTGGTGCGACCAACGTAAAACATATCTATCACCAGGTTCAAGCGAGAGATCGTTACGAAGTGATCAAAAGAATTGCGGATATTAATCCTGAAATATATGCGATCATATTTTGCCGAACTCGTAGAGAGACTATGGAGGTCGCGAATAAATTAATGTACGATGGTTATAGTGCAGATGTATTGAATGGAGATTTGTCCCAAGGTCAACGGGATGAAGTGATGCAGAAATTTAGAAAAAAACAGATACAAATTTTAGTGGCGACTGATGTGGCAGCTCGTGGATTAGATGTAGATGATTTGACTCATGTAATTAATTACAATTTGCCAGATGATCCTGAAGTGTATGTTCACCGAAGTGGTCGAACTGGTCGAGCTGGAAAAAGTGGAATTTCGATTGCCGTTATTCACTCTCGTGAAACTAATAAATTGCGTGACATCGATCGTAAATCTGGAATTCAATTTACGAGAGAACCTGTCCCAAGCGGAATGGATATTTGTCAAACTCAATTGATGACACTCATCGACAAAGTGAAAGCTGTTGATGTAGATGAAAAAACCATCGAGCAATTCCTTCCTGCGATATATGAAAAACTTGAAGATTTAGATCGAGAAGAATTGATTAAGCATTTTGTTTCTATCGAGTTTAATCGATTTTTAAATTATTATAAAAACGCTCGCGATATCAATGTTGGAGATCGTGGTCGTGATAGAAATGAAAGAAGAAGTCGAGACGATAGACAACGAACTCCTTATACTCGATTATTTATTAATGTAGGAGCAAGTAACCGATTGGATCCAGGTCGATTGATTGGTTTAATTAATCAAGGATTGGATTCTGGAAATGCTGGAATTGGAAAAATTGAAATCCTTCGAAACTTTTCATTCTTCGAAATTGAAGAAGGTATTGAAAATGATTTGATTGATGCCTTGAAAGGAAGAAACTTTGAAGGAGTGCCTATCTCAATTGAAGTTTCTCAAGAGAAACGTTCTGCTGGTGGCGGAGGTGGTCGAGGTTACGGCGGCGGTGGCGGACATCGAAAAGGTGGTGGCGATCGAAGACGAGGTGGTGGTGATCGACGTGGCGGCGGCGGTGAAAGAAGAGGCGGAAGCGGCGGCGGCGATAGCAAAAGAAGACGTAGACGAAAAGTGTAATTACTTTTTGAAAATAAATATTAGCGGAGCTAGAACGGAAAGTTTTAGTTCCGCTTTTTATTGGAGGAAATTGATATATTTGAAAAAATATAAAATTATGAAAACATCAATCCACTTGAGCTATTTGCTCCTCCTATTTGCTCCAATTATTACATTTGGCCAATCAACTTTCCAAGACAACCTTTTTAAAAAAAGTTTCGAATTCTCGTTCCATGTTTTGAATGCACAACCGTTAACTATTTCCAAAAATTATCCCACCCAAGAGAATGATCTAACACCTAACAATTCATTTTCCTTTCAAGCTAACTTAATTCGACATGCTCGTTTGAATTCCAAATTATCAATACAAACAGGAATTATCGTTGGCGTTTCTTCCAGTAAATTCACTTTAAACTTAACGGAAGATTTTCGCCAACTTGGTTGGGATGGATACAATGACTATTTCACAGAATATGAATTTCCTTATATAGGATTGAATATTGGACTCAATTATTTCATATTTTCAAACGAAAAAAATTTAATTTCTGGAGGACTATCTGTTTGTGGAATTGGAAATTTAGCTCCTGGTTATGGATTTGGAGTTAGCGCAAGCGGAACATCTGGAATGCCAAAAGAATTATTAACAGCTAGATTTGGAGTAAAAGATGATGGTCAAATTTTAATTTTACCTCAACTCGAAATTGGTTATCATAGAATGATTAGCCCTCGACTTTCTTTTAAAGGTGCTTTCGTTGGAGCATTTTCAAATAAGAATTATCTAAATGGTAGCTATATCATTTTTGGAGACAATGAAATTTTAACAGGAAAGTTAGGTAAGAAATTTAATCAATTTGGAATTTCATTTGGGATTGTTTTTGCCTTAAAAAAATAGCTGATTAAAAATACAGGAAAGGTTTTCTACTCAGCAGGTGAATTCAAGTCACCTGCTGAGTAATAATTTAACCTTAAAATTATTTCTCTTTTTTCTCTTCAAAAAAAGACTTCAAATAATCCGCTTCCGCTGCAATATAACCAAACGAAATCCAAGCCTTCCCTTCCAATATTTTCTCCAAATCCAATTTCGCTTGCTCGCCATCGCCATTATAGAAGTGCCAATTCGCCAATCCATATTGAACTGCATTGCCAGCAGGAGTTCCATCAGCTTGCATCATATCTTTCATTGGAATCATTTTTTTATAAAATTTACACAACTGATAGTAACTCTCATTTTCGATAATATTCATGCCATCACGAATTGGTTTCAATTGCTCTTTTGCCAATTCATGATTTCCCAATCGACTTTGAATCATAAATAACCAATGTGTACTCGAAACAATATTGTCATCATTGGAACCAACATTCCTACAATTTTGATATGCAGAAAATGCTTTTTCAAAATCACGTTTTAAATAATAAGCCAGTCCCAAATGATACCAAATATTCCCATGCAAAGTGCTGATCGGAATATTTAATTTATTCGGCAAACCATCTTGTTCTATTTGATTCTCCTTCCCTTTGATGAATTGAGTTGCTTTTTCGAAATCGACAATTGCTTCGTCAAATTTCCGAATAGAAATATATCGATGACCTCGATGACGATACAACCTTGGTTCATTTGGAAATAGTTTTAATCCATCAGAATAGACTTTTATCGCCTCCTCATATTTCCCCACATAAGCAGTTCGTCTTCCCAACCAAATGATGTTCTCCAAGTCTTTGGAATTTTTGTAAAAATCATTTTTTGCTTTTTCAAATAGTTCCAACATCTTTTTGGAAGGAGGTGCAACGGTCAATTTTTTTCCCAAAGGAGAAGTAAAAACTTGATTCGTTGATTGCGTCTTTTTTACTTTTTCTTCAGAAATTGCTTCCGTAGTTGCGGCAGGCTTTTTTTCATTTTGACAAGAAAAAGAAATTAATGTAATCAAGGAAAACAGGAAAATGATGTTTTGTAATTTCATTGTTATAATTTTAATAATAAGGCTAATCTTTTTTACCACATAGGCACATAGAAAACATAGTTCTTTTTTTATTGAAATAATTAAGGTTAAAGGCTATGTTTTCTATGTGGTGAAAAATAAAACTCACCTAACCTTTTTTAAAAATAATCCTTGTAAATTTATCAAAAACAAAACAATCATGATACAAAACCAAAAATACTTTTTCTTCGCACTTTTATTTTTTATCTACCAAACCTCTTTTGCTCAAGTTCAAAAAGCACCTGATCGATTTCGGGGAGATGGGCCACACACGCAACTCATCATTCGAGGGATCACTTTGATTAATGGAAATGGTGCGCCTCCTCGTGGACCAATTGATATCGTCGTCGAAAATAACATTATCAAAAGCATCAATGTCGTCGGAAATCCAGGCGTAGAAATTGATGACTCTAAACGTCCTCAACTTAAAAAAGGAGGAAAAGAATTGGATTGCGAAGGAATGTATTTACTTCCTGGTTTTATCGATATGCATGGACACATTGGCGGAAAACCTCAAGGTGCTGATGCAGAATATGTTTTTAAATTATGGATGGGTCATGGCATTACGACGATTCGTGATCCCTCGGCAGGCAATGGTTTGGAGTGGGTTTTAGAACATAAAAAACGAAGCGAAAAAAATGAGATTACTGCGCCTAGGATTTTAGCGTACACCGCTTTTGGAATGGGAAATGATGAACCGATAAGCACCACCGAAGGCGCAAGAAAATGGGTTCGAGAAAATAAATCAAAAGGTGCCGATGGCGTTAAATTCTTCGGAGCACCGCCTGAAATTATGGCTGCCGCTTTGGATGAAAATAAAAAATTAGGATTGCGTTCTGCTTGCCATCATGCTCAAATGGATGTAGCTCGATGGAATGTTTTAAAATCTGCTCAAGCTGGATTGACGACGATGGAGCATTGGTATGGATTGCCCGAAGCACTTTTTACCGACCGAACGGTACAACATTATCCACTCGATTATAACTATCAAAATGAACAACACCGATTTAAGGAAGCAGGTCGATTGTGGGCGCAGGCTGCCCCACCCCACTCTGAGCATTGGAATAATGTGATGAATGAATTGATTGAATTGGATTTTACGATTGACCCTACATTCAACATATATGAAGCGAGTCGAGACTTACAACGAACGCGAAGGTTGGAATGGCACGAAGAATTTACGATGCCTTCGCTTTGGCGTTTTTATATGCCGAGTAAAATTTCACATGGTTCGTATTGGCATTATTGGGGAACAGAGGAAGAAGTAGCTTGGAAAAAAAATTACCAATTGTGGATGACTTTTATCAATGAATATAAAAATCGGGGTGGTCGGGTGACCGCTGGTTCTGACTCTGGATTCATTTATCAGTTGTATGGTTTTGCTTATGTTCGTGAATTAGAATTATTGAGAGAAGCTGGTTTTCATCCTTTGGAAGTAATTCGTTCGGCTACTTTAAATGGAGCGGAGGCACTTGGGATGGCTGATAAGATTGGTTCGGTGGAAGTTGGGAAATTAGCAGACTTTGTCATCGTCGAAGAAAATCCTTTGCAAAATTTAAAAGTACTTTACGGAACTGGTGCCATCAAATTGACAGAAGATAATGAAGTGGTCAGAGTAGGTGGCGTAAAATATACGATCAAGGATGGAGTTATTTTCGATGCAAAACTATTGCTCGAAGATGTGAAAAAAATGGTCAAAGCAGCGAAGACAGATGAGGATTTTGAAATCGTTCAACCTGGAATGAAGAAGAAGGAAAAGGAAAAGGAAAAAAATGATAATTAGTTATTAGACTTTATTTGATGGACATTGAACGTTAGACGTTTTACGTTCTCCCATACAATTTCATTTAGAATAAAATCTATTCATCTTACGCAAACAAATTATTATAACGCTAGCACTAGCGTTATAATAATTACAAAACAAGGCAGCTGCTAAATTAGCAACTGCCTCTGAGTAGATATTTTAATAGTTTTTGGAATAAAATCGCCTTTTAAAATCATCTACTTTCTCTTGGTCAAAAAATAAAATCTAATTTGACGCTATTTAAAAACAACACTCTTTCAAATAAGTGGGCAACAGTAAATGCCAATTCAACTGCTGCCCTTAGTAGATTAACTTCTTATCAATCTTCGGTTTTGCGTATCTACTTTTTTCGTCAAAAAGTCTCTCCTCTCTTTTTGACTTTTATAAAAAACACCCTATTTGTCTTTTGAAATGTGCAACTGATGAATTAAAAAAATCACCAGCTGCACTTAAGTTGTATCAGTAATACTTCTTGATGTTTTCTCATCAGGATTCAAACTCACTAGAAGTAAACAATACTTTTCCATTATTGAAATAACATTTTGTTATCTCAAATTACTGGGAACGTCATAAATGTTTTGTGTTAATTCGATTTTTTCTAAAAAGAAAAATAAGATTTAGAAAAAATGCTAGGATAAAAATAAGTATAGAAGTAGTTCCTAAATATTTATTTTTTTATGATGTGTATTTGCTTGGGTAGGTATTTATCATTTAAATTCATTGTTAAGACCAGACGTTTTGATAATAGTCACACTTTAAATTAATTTTTATTGGGAAATTTAACTTTCTTAATACATAAAATAAATCATATTAATAAACAACTGACAATCAATACCTTACTTAATAATTTGACATAAATAAAAATACTTAGACCAATTACTTTTTTTTAATAATTCGGATTTAAAATGAGTTTATTCCAATTTTAGAATTAATGAGAATCTTGTTAATTTCAATCATTTTGCCACAACAAAAAACACATGTTAAAATATTAAATATTATTATGTCAGTTTTATTATAAAATAATCCTTTATCTTTATCTTATCCGATTTATTTGAACTCAAGACTTCATTCCCTCCTAGAAAAAATCAATTCAATTTTCACCATCATTAATTATTATTAATCACATGCTATCAAGGTATGTTTTCAATCAATAGAAATAAAAATATTTCGATTGAAAGGATATCTCTATGC
Source organism: uncultured Saprospiraceae bacterium (assembly GCA_937981555.1). GTDB lineage: Bacteria > Bacteroidota > Bacteroidia > Chitinophagales > Saprospiraceae > CAJQQY01. The sequence continues at coordinate 25,364 of CALJOK010000029.1, read as the reverse complement.
TCAAAAACTTCACCAAAATGACAAACACTAAATTAACAACACTACTTATTTACCTATTCTTATTTACCAATTTTACCCAAGCTCAAATTACTTCTTCGAATCCTCTCGGGGTAGCTTCCCAATCCCTTGCAAGTCTTACCCTGCCTGCTTATACTGTACCATTAGGCTCTGACCGATTACTTTTAGTTTCTGTAGGAGCAGACCTTCCTCCAGCCACCGTTACTTTTGATGGAACACCCATGGTAGCGCAAGGATCTAATAATAATGTATGGACTTTAGCATTAGGGAGTAATATGGCGAGTGGAGTAACTGGAGATATTGTATTTACTGTATCTGGGGGAACTGCTAACTTTTTGGGGATCAATGCTATTTCATTTAGTGGCGTGGATCAAACTACCCCAGTAGATAACTACCTAGAAGCGCAAATTCCAGCTCTTTCTATTACTTCCGCCTTAACTATAACTAGTAGAGTTGATGATTTGGTTTATGATGGAGTTATCGCTGGATGCATTACTGGTTTATGCTTTAGTCCTCCAAATGCTACTCCAAATGGAGGACAAGTCCTACAAAATAATCTTTCTTTTCCTGGAACAATCTTCCAAGGTAGAGGTGCTACCAGTACTACAGCTGGTGCTTTATCCGTACCTGTTGGATGGACATTTTCTGGATCATCAATAAGTCCATTGCCCGGTATTCATGTTGGAATTAATATCCGAAAAGCGGTCGCTTTGCCTGTCGAGCTATCTTCATTTTCAGTTCGAAAGCAGCATGATATGGTCTTAGTCGCTTGGGAAACCCAAAGTGAAACTAATAATGAAGGTTTTGATATTGAACGAAGTACTGATGGAAGAACTTTTGAAAAGATTGGAAATATAAAAGGTGCTGGAAGTACTTCTCAATCTCAACAATATGAATTTATGGATAAAAATCCACCAGAAGGCATCTTGTATTTTAGGTTGAAGCAAGTTGATTTTGATGGAGCATTTGAATATTCATCGGTACAAACGATTAAAGTAAAAAGTACAGGGTTCGATATTTTTCCAAACCCTGCGATTGATAAAATTAATATTGAACTGCCTTTGCAAGAAGAGGCAATTGTTAGAATTTTAGATCAAACAGGAAAATTGGTAAAAATAATAGAGTGGAAAGAAGGCCAGCAAAGTATTGATATTTCAGATTTGCCAAAGGGCGTTTTCATAATGGAAATCAATGTTCAAAATCAATTGTTAGTGGAAAAATTAATTAAGCTATAATTAGATTAAAAAATTCAGCCACCAACGTTTTATAAAAAATAGGCTTTATTCTAGTGAGTTTTGAATATCAAACTTCTAAGAATAAAGTCTATTTTTTTTCAATTCCTATAGAGCTTGTCTAAATTTTAACTTCCTCTCGCTAAACTAATCGCTTCTTTTTTCACCAAAATACCTCACACTTCGTAAACCTCAATTGGTAACTTTTAATCTTGTGGAATAAATATTTTACAAAAATATTCTCCTTGGTCAAGCTATCGGAGAATCAATAATAATAATTGCAAAGATTTCATAACCCCAACTTGAAAGTTGGGGCTATGAAATGCATGCTGCTTTTGCACCCGATGCAAGAATTAAAAATAAATTAGCTTCGCCATTTACTTCTCCACTATTATTTTCATATCCTTTTGTTCTTAGCTTTAGTTTTATGGAGGTTAATCAATTAGATTTATTTTAAAAATAGCGTCAAAACATCATTAAAATAACCTTTTTGATTAAACTTTATGTAAAACAAACCAAATTAACTACATTTGTTTATTCTTTTATTCAAAACAAACTTGTCATGTTTCAACTTACCATCAAAGAAGAAGTTTTCGGAACTGGAAAAATTAATGAAATCTCTATGCATTTTTCCTCAGAGCGAATTACGGTCAGCGACCTGATCCAACAGAAAGTGACTGCTAGAGTTAAAGAAATTAATCAAGATTTAAAAACGAGAAACATTTCTCCTTTCTACAAAACCACTCAAGAACAAGTCTTAAATCAAGATGCTATTCAAAAAAGGTTTGCCAAATCAAACGATGGAACTATTGATGCTGAAAAAGCATATTATGAGGCATTATCTGGTTTTCAACGAAATGTATTTTTTGTAATTGTTGATGGCAAACAACGAGAAGATTTAAAAGAAGAATTAGTCTTAACTGGAAACTCAATGGTAAGATTTATACAATTGATGCCTTTAGTTGGTGGATAAAATCAGTTCATTTTTTTGGAAAAAACCTTTTTACGAAAAATCTATAACAATACATTTACAATGTTATCTCCTGAATCTATTTTAAGCCTGCTGAAGAAAAACGAATTGCCTGATTATGCCAAAGAAAAGAAATCTTTTCTCTCTTCCATTTTTTCCAAAAAGGATTGGTACAAAACAATGGAATTGGGTAATCGGGTTTTTAATAGTAAAATGGGCGATTACTCTTCCCAGCAAATGGCTAAACTTTTAACTGAAATAGTCCATTCTGAAAAATCAATTTTTACCCAAACCGATGTAGAATTTCTAGCCTTTAAAGAAACTTATAAATATTTAATTTCGAACGCTCAATATTTGCAATTGGCACTTCAACGATATATTACTGCCGAACGAATAACTGGTTTAGATTATAAATATGTGAGAATTTTATTGTTTCTGGCTGTCCTTCCTGAGCATGATTATAATGTCAAAATTCCTAATCATATCGCTCAACATTTCCCCAAAGCATACCAAGCTGAGATCTGCCTGATCTTTTTGTTAGGGAAATTAAAAGCTGGAAAGCTTAAAAAATCATTTAAAGATTTAGATTTTTTCCCAAGAGTAGTTTTGAAAGAGGAAGGTTATTTTAAAAAATACACTCCTGACTTTTTTAAAATATTATTGACTGAAAGTAATCTTGGTTATTCCGATGCAACGGAGCAAGCAATTACTTTTTATCAAGTAGCAGAAGAAGAGGCAAAAGAAAAAAATAGTTCGCTGGAATGGCAAGAGTTCAAGGATTTTGCAACAGATCAATTTTCTTTTTTTCCAAAAGCACTTGAACTAGCCGATGATGTTCTAATTGATTTTTGTAAGCTAGTTTTAATCAATGAGCAGCCTCAATTATTTAATAAATTGACCTACAAAAGGCAAAGCAAATACCTAGATTTACTTTTAGCAAAAGTAAATTGGACGGAAAATCAAATCGCTGATTTTACTACTTTTTGCCTCAAACCAAATGAAACCATCAAACTCCCCAAAGGAATTATCACCGCCGCAAAAGCATTGTTAGAAAATGGTTCTATCAAAACATTGGAAGCACTTTGGAACTATTATCCTGAGACCAAAGGCAAGCATATTGAAGACAAAAATATTTTAAAATTACTCCAAGATTTTGCTCAACTGAGAGAAGTTCAAGAAAGTGAAACAGCGACAATCAATCAATTGACTCATAGTGGTTTCGAACCGATTCAACCTGGATATTCGCAAAGTGTTTATAAAGGTATGAGTCCTGAACAAGTGCGTCCATTCTTTAGAATATTGCAAGAAGTGGCAGATGTTGATATTGTCAAATTTTATAAAGATCGAGACAAGATGCAATTTGTTCGTTTTCAAATAAAAGGCGAACAGTACGATTTGCAAACGGCCAACGGTTTGGGAATTAACATCATGCATCCAATCAATACTTTATTATTTGAAAATGAAATTCCATACCAATTTATTTTAATCAATAAATCTGGCTCTCCTGACTTCTATGGAACTGACAATTTGAATTGGGCTAATCAACGAGTAACTTTGGTCAATGAAAAAACTTACACGCAACACAAGGAAGTAATCTTTGGAGTGGACAACATAAATTTTGCAAAATCAAATCAACCCGTAATTGCTTTTGTCAAACGAATTGAAGAATTAAAACCTGTAAAATTAAAAACTGATTTGGACCAAATCGATCTAACAAAAGATCCAAAATTTAGAGTCATTCGAGCGGAATTAGACAAACTTTCCAACCTTCCAGTTTGGACTAAATTGCTTGTCCAATCTCTACGTTATCCCGAAAATCGGAAGCCTTCCAAAACTTGGCAAAAACTAGCAACTGAACTTGTCGATCAACTAGGAAAAGAAGATTTTCAGAATGGTCAAGTAATGATTTTAGAAAAATTTGTCGTAGGAGATGAGTGGTTTCAAGACACCGAAAAAGTATGTGCTTTGAAAGGTCTGACTTGGCTCAGTAGGTTACATCCTGGCAATGGTCAATTATATATGCTGCAGAAGATTGCCAACCGTGCTTATAAAAAAGTTCCAGGAGGTCCATTGAATGCTAAACTTGGAAATATCGCTTTGGAAACACTTGCTGATATTGGCAATTTAGCTGCATTTGGGATCATCAATAATATTGAAGCGAAAGCAAAATACTCTGTTTATAAACGTGCCATTGCCGCTCGAAAAAAGAAATTCACTAAACTACTGGAACAGTTTTCTCCAGAAGAATTGGCAGATCGTTCGGTGCCTGACCATGATCTAATCAATGGTAAAAAAACCATCGAAATTGGAGATGTAAAAGCATTGTTACAACTAGATGGATTCAAAGTAAATATCACTTGGGAAATGCCTTCTGGTAAAATCCAAAAAACAGTTCCTGCTCACTTAAAAAATGACTTCCCAGCAGAGATAAAAACAGTTAAAGCAGAAGGGAAAAGTGTGGTAGAAACGCTCAATAGTCAAGCAAGAAAATTTGAAAAATCTTGGCTTCAACAACGAACTTGGTCTATAGATAATTGGAAGGAATTTATTTTGAATCATGGATTGTTGCGAGTGATTTCTGAGAAATTAATATGGATTATGGAAGACAAGGAAGTAATCACTTCTTTTATGATACAAGATTCACAACTAATTGATTATCAAGAAAATAACGTTGAACTTAAAGAAAACACTTCCATTCGACTTTGGCATCCTTCCTTGGTTTCTGTGGAAGAAACTTTGGCTTGGAGAAACCGAATTTTTGACCAACAAATCAAACAACCTTTTAAGCAAGCCTTTCGAGAAGTTTACTTGCTTACCCCTGCGGAAGAACTTACGTATGACCATTCTAATCGCTTCGCAGGGCATCACCTTCGAGGAAATACGTTGTACAGTTTAGGAAAAAATAGGGAATGGAAAATGACTTATGAAGAAGCACCTACATTTGCTATTCCTAGTGCAGAATTAGTCGCAATTCTCAACATTCGTGGAGGGGTTTTATATGCTGATTGTGACACTTTAGATTTACAATTTAGGAAACTAGATCCTAACAGAAAAGGATATGGATACTACCAACAAGAAAAAGTACCATTAGAGGATATTCCACCAGTCATTCTTTCGGAAATAATGCGTGATGTTGATTTATTTGTTGCGGTCGCAGGTTTAGGAATTGACCCATATTTCGATCAAAACCAAACGGGTGATTTGATGAATTATTGGAGAGATGCTTCCTTTGGAAAAAGATCTCAAACTGCGATGGCTGACATTAGAAAAGACTTGTTGGAGCGACTTTTACCAATGACTAAAATTGCCAAAAAATGTTCTTTTGAAGGTAATTTCTTGAAAGTCGTGGGCACTTACCGAACTTATAAAATCAACTTGGGAAGTGGTAACATTTTGATGGAACCGAATGACCAATACCTTTGTATCGTCCCTGCTAGTAATAGTCGAATGGAAAAGAAAATATGGTTACCGTTTGAAGGTGGAGATAAAACTTTGATGGTGATTATGAGTAAGGCTTTTTTGCTAGCTGACGATGAAAAAATTACGGATCCGAGTATTTTAATTCAAATTAACAGGAAGTAATTCCACAACAAAAAATGTAAACATGTTAGGTGTTTCTCAAAAGAGAGAAACACCTCTTTTTTATTTTTTAACCCCTAAACATATAACCTACCAGCCCCAAAGGGGCGAAACATCACAGCCTATGGCGAAGCCGTAGGAAATTTAATCCATGTGATATGACAAAGCGCCAAAGGTGCGAAACATTTTTATTTTGGGGGAGATGTTGCGCACCGTTGGTGCTTGACGTAGATTGTTTTTATTCTCTCCTATGGCTTCACCATAGGCTGTGATGTTTCGCCCCTTTGGGGCTGTTAGATTATATGTTTAGTGGTCGTTTTCTTTATAATAATTGTCTTAGGAATAGGATATCTTCTTCCACACTTTGGATTTTAGTTTTTGAAAATTTTAATCCTAAACCAATTTTCTCCAACTCCAATTCAATCATTTTTTGCACTCTCCTCCCCTCTTGTTCATCTTGACAAAAAATTAAAATATCATCTACATATCTGGCGTAATGAATCACTTTTTCTGAATGAAAAATAGCAGCATCGATTGGCAACAAATAAGCTGAAGCCAATAAATAATTTAACTCTGCTCCTATCGCTATTCCTTTTTTCTCTAAACCTTTTTCAGCATCCAAAGTGGCATTCAAATATTGCTTTAAAATATTAAATACTTGCGTTGACAATTTCGATTCCAAACTACCTAATAATAAATCATGTCTAATATTTTTAAAAAAGAATTTAATATCAGTTTGTAAAACCCAAGCAGTTGGATTTTCTTTTTTCCATAATTTACATTGATCAATGAGTTCATCCATTTTTGAAATTTGGAAAGCAGTATTTGGAATAAAAAATTCTTGGATACTCTTTTCAATTTTTTCCAAAATCACAAAATGAACTAGCCAATCAGGAGTGGACATTTTGATGGCAGGAATTGCTTTTTCTTGCCATTCCGTATAATTCTCAATGGATTTAAATGCCCACCCATTTTGATTGATTTCGTTTACAATTTCATATAGCTTTCCCTCCAAGTCTTCCTCCAACCATTTCCGGTCGGGCAAAAAAGGATGACCTTTCCCAATCTTAGGAATCGCATTTTTTAAATCATAGATGGTGAAAATTGAATTCAAGATAAATGATGGTTGATGAATAAATTAGAAGTGGAAAGTTATCACTTTTTTCAAAAGAAAATGAACAACTCGAAAATCAAGTTGCTCATTTTTTTATTTCTTCCTATTTAACCTCTCACCTTCACAAATCGTTTAGTTGAATTCTTCCCTTGTGCAGTAGGAATATAAACGGAAAAAAATCCTCCAGGCAAATCTGAAATAGAAATCCGAGTTACATTTTTTCCTTTTTGTAAATGTATTGTTATATTTTTCATCAATGAACCTCTTGCGTCAAAAATTTGTAGTTCCACTTCTTGCTCCATGGGACTTTGAATGGTCGTATACATAAAATCCATTGCAGGATTTGGATATAATTTTTCAATCATTAATTGTTCAAAATCAAGTTGATTAGGGACTTGAGCAATTAAAGAATTATTGATAGTTGGACTAGTCACCGTTGAGCCACAGGGAATTTCAACAATATATTTACGTGAGTTGTAATAATTGCTCCAACTCCATTTTCCATTCCAATTATGCATGACGACGAAATCCATCTCACTTGAGTTTTCATTGCAAAAACTACAAATATCAAAATTTACCCAACTAACTGTTTCTCCATTAAAATAGTCATAACTGCCTTCCATTTCAAAATCATTAAGTCCGAAATAAACCATCTCATTTATTTGAGAAAAGATAAATTCGTTTTCGTCTGCTGATTTTATGGTGGCTAAATATCCTCCGTTATTTTCTGCAATCGCTTGAGCGGCTACAGGTTGTGCTGCATCATGAGAAAGGAAATAATTTGAATTTTCAAATGTTCCAAGGAAATCAAAATTAGGCAAGTCGGTTGGACAATTGGATGTTGGAACGACTGTAATTCCACTTGTCGAAATATTATTTAATTCATCAAATTCCAAAATTTCCTCCTCCGAATCAATGACTAAAATTACTCGATAAAGTCCTAGAGGAATACCATTCGTAATAGTAACATCAATCGGCTCTTCTAGCAAAACAGAACTTCCAACAGGTACATTCCCAATTATTTTTTCCCCAATTAAAATATCATCTGGTGACCATTCTGTATCATGCGAAAGAAAGATTTTGGCAGTTCCACCATTGGATGAAATGTTGCCAATATTACTCAAATCAAAATTATAAGTATAATTCCCTGGAGGAGTTTCTAAACCAAAATTTCCTCCAACATTCAAAAACCCAGGACGAAAATCAGGCAATTCTAAAAGTGGTCCACCTGTGATCAATCGAGATGGACTAAAAGGTAAAACATTATTTTCCTCATCTGTTTCAGCAATAGTTTGATTCCCATCTACTTCCAAAAGCAATCGATATTCCGCTTCTGGCACCAATGGAATTTGAAATGCTTCTGTCACCTCATGCACTCCAAAGGGAGTATTGGAATATCCAAAAGCGGTGACCAAAATATCATTAGCACTCAATAGATTATCTGTCGAAAGATATGCCTTAATCACATAGTTTTCCGCATCCGCAAGAGCATTGTTATGGATTTTAAAATCAATGAGTTCTGTCTCTCCATTTGCAATTGATCCACCTTGCCATCCTCTTAAAGTTGATAAGGACAAATCTGAAAAAACAGCCACATTACAAATCGGATCAAAAAGTCCATTGCTATTTGTTTTAAATATATCGACCGTATGATTCTCTTCATTGTATTTTGAAAAAACCAAACCACCATCTGAAGTTTCTAAAGTAGCATGATGATCTCTTAATTCATCAGGAATTTTATAATGCCAAAGTTCATTCCCATCGGAGTCCAAACGACCATAAATATAAATCTGCGTCATTAAACTATAACTTAAAAAATCAGCAATAAAAACAGCTCCACCATCTGAGGTTGCGACAACACCATTGATACCTTGTGCAACAGTTCCCTGACCTCCCGAGAGTAGAGGACTAAGGTTTTTAGTCCAAATTCTAGTTCCTGTATTTATATTAAATTTTATAATTTCTCCTTTGTTCGTATTTTGACTATGCACTCCTAGTATCACTCCAGAACCATCAGGCGACTCCCCTGCAAAAGTAATTTCTTCAACTACCAATATAATTGTCACCAATTCAGTCCAAACTGGATTTCCAAATTCATCCGTTTTTACTAAATAATTAATCCCATCACTTACATCATCTAAATCCAAATAATAACCTCCGTTCGTAGCTGCACCGTGCACCAATAATTTTGGATAATAAGTCACTACATCAAAAACATTTTGCCAAATTTCATTTCCATCTAAATCCAACTTTATTAAAAATGATCGCCAAGTCGGCGTAGTCACTCCTCCAAAATGATAACTCCCAGCTACCACCAAATGGTCTTCCATTTCTTTGATTTCAATGGAGATTAATTCGTCAATATTATTATCTGATACATTGAGTGTAACAATGCTTTCCCAAATATTTCCATTATCTGAATTGACTGCTACAATTTGAAATTGAGTAGAAGTAATTTCTTCAAGGCGGTAGCCAAAATTTCCAAATTTTGATTTGTTATCAACGGGTAAAGTTAAACTTGAAACTCCTGTTGCTTGTCCATCATTATTGATATTTGCAAATTCAAAAATAGAATTATTATTGTCCCCCATATCTTCCTGAGTAGCAGTTTGTAAAACTAAACCTGATGGAGTTTCTTCGAGGGAATAATTTTTAAAATTTTCGGTGGATGAAATTGAATAGTCATTTAAATAACCACAAAAATCAGTTGGCATTGGAATATTATCACATGAAATCTCAACAATATATTTACGGGAATTCCAAACGGAAGAAAAACTCCATGCGCCATTCCAAGGAGCCATAATTACATAGTCTAAATCATCTGAATTTTCATTGCAAAAACCACACGGGTTTATATTGTTATAATTGAGTGGATCGCCATTTCCCCAAACTAAGTTTCCTTCCGAATCTACATCATTCAAACCGATGTAAGTCATTTCGGAAATGTTTAGTTGGAGAAAATCATTTTCTTCTTGAGAATTAATTACTGCGAGGTAGCCATCATTTTGTTGCGCAACTACTTGATCATCAGCAGGTTGTGCAGCAGTATTGGAAATAAAATATTTAGAATCTCCAAATTCACCAAGCAAAGTAAAACCAGCAATCACATCAGGACAGTCTCCGCCACCTGAATTTTCTTTTTCAAAAACAAATGTAGAAGTATTGTTAGAATCATCTGTATCAATTAAATGTCCACTCGTCGTAGACACATTTACAGTAAAATCATCAGGCAGATTTGCTCCAAATTCCAATGGATCATCCAAGTGATAAATCACATCCACAGTTGCCGTTTCACCCACTCCTAATTCTGAAAGATACCAGACATAATTCCCTCCTGATAATCTTTGCCAACTACCTGCACTCAAATTATTTATATCAGCACTATAATCAACTGTCCCTCCGATAGGATAAGAAGATGCCATGGATTCTAATAATTGTGTTTGAATATTATAAGCATCCTCATCACCATTATTAGTTACTTCAACAGTATAAATAACTTCATTATTCGGAGTGAAGATTGGAACTGAATTTTGAATAGCAACTGCTAAATCTGTCGTATATTTTTTACAATAAAAATCAAACGGAACTGTTGGTTGAGGAACGGTCGCACTTCGAGAAATATAGAAATCTCCATAGGTAAATTCTCCAATATAAAATGATGGAAAAGTTTTTCGATTGGGTAAATAATAACTGATGCTAGGCAGATTAGCTTCCAAAATAATAGTGGTCGATTCTCCTGCTTGCAAGATTGGAGCAGTAACCGTAGCAAAAGGCGATTGTGGATTTGGTCCAGTTCCATTTCCTTCTAAATACAATGATAGGAAAAAGGGATTAGATGGATTTGCAGTATTATTAGCCAGCGTAACTGGTACTTCCCAAATTCCTGATTGAGGAAATTCTGCAGGACAATCATAGGTGATTTCAAATTCTCCTGACGAACTATTACAAGGAACCTCAACAATATATTTACGGGAATTCCAAACAGAAGAAAAACTCCATGCACCATCCCAAGGTGCCATAATTACGTAATCCTGTTCATCAGAATTTTCATTGCAAAAACTACACGGGTTTATATTGTTATAAATTAGTGGGTCGCCATTTCCCCAAACTAAATTTCCTTCCGAATCCACATCGTTTAAACCGATGTAAGTCATTTCAGAAATATTTTGTTGAAGAAAATCATTTTCTGCTTGCGAATTAATTACAGCTAAGTAACCATTATTTTGTTGAGCGATTATCTGCGCATTGTTAGGTGGAGAATCATCATTGGACAAAAAATATTTACTGTTTTCGAATTCGCCGAGGAAAGTAAAATCAGCAATTTCATTTGGGCAAGTGTTACTAGTGGAGGGACATGGAGCGGAGACTTGTTGTAAGGTAATCGCCGAGTTAGAAGATCCTTGAACTTCTCCATCAAGCAAAAAATAATTTGCTCCAATTTTTACAAATTCCACCCAAGTAAAAATTTCATCAGGTGTTTTTTGCCAAAGGGTATCTCCATTGGAATCCAAATGAACCAATTGATAAGACGGACTTCCAGGAATAGTTGAACGATAATATGCCTTTAAAACCCCGCTATCATTATACGTTGAAGAAGATCCGTAATTAGAAATATAGGTGGTAGGAATAGAAAAAGTCACGTCTCCTGCGATGCTTCCAATTGCTGTACCGCTGTTTTTATAATTTATAATTTCATCATTTTCAAGGTTAAAATAAATATCAGAATTAGAAATCACACAACTATAATTACAATTTTCACTTCCGTTTACCGTACGATAATACCAGTACCCACAAGCTGTTTGTCTTAAATTTGCATTTGGAAAAGTTGAAGAACCTTGATTAAAATTATTTATTTCTTTCTCAAATTTGAGATCAAAACTAGCATCAAAAAGATAGAAATTAGTTTCAGGAAAATATTGTCCGAGCTGTTGATTTACAATAATCGCAAATCGATTGTTTTCAATTTTCACTAAGTTATGTACAAACGTATATTGAGGTTGTCCTTCTGATTCAATTTGAAAAACATTTAAAACCGTCGTGTTCAAATCTGTTTTTACCAAAGTTAATCCTGGATCAAAAGTCCAATCAACTGATTCACTTTCATAAGCAGCAATAATATAACCGCCATCGAATTCAATTACTTTTTCAAAAGAAAAATATTCACCGACCAGCGTTGCATTTAGTGCTTGTTGAGAAACGATATTCCCAGAAGCATCTCTTTTTACAATAATATTGTTTTCAATTTCGAGAATAGATTCTACCGCAAAGCCTAATTCTTGACTGGCTACAGTTGATCCATTTTCGTCAATTTCGTGTTCCGTCAATATATTGTTATTATTTACGACAACTCTTAAATTTCCATTGGGTAAATATTCGGTACAATCAATTTGACCATTAGCAATGGAAAAATTACAATTGTTAGATAAGAAGTTTTCGGATTCGGAATGACCTTTTGGTAAAAAAATGAAAAATGAAAAAATGAAAAACAGGTTAATTATTAATTTCATAGCATAGGGTATTTGCGCCTAAAAGAAATTAGGCAAATGAAAAAATAATTCTTGGGATGAGATAATTTTAGTTTCTATATATTTTCATTGAAAAGCTTATTCTAAAAGTAAGAGACAAAAAAAGATAAGTGAAGTACATATTATCGCTTTTTCCAAAAAAAAATAACAACTATTTTTATAAAACACCTTTAATATAAAGGTTTGTTCCTATTTTTTTTTCAAAAAACAATTTAAAATAAAAACTACTTTTTTGTAGAATTTCGATCTTAAATATAAAAAGGGAGCAACTAGTAATCAAACTAGCTACTCCCTTTTTTTTATAAAACACTTTCTATTAATTTCTCACCTTCACAAATCGTTTAGTTGAATTCTTCCCTTGTGCAGTAGGAATATAAACGGAATAAAATCCTCCAGGCAAATCCGAAATAGAAATCCGAGTTACATTTTTACCTTTTGCTAAAAGTAATGTTTCATTTTTCATCAAGGCGCCTCTTGCATCAAATATTTGCACTTCCACTTCTTGTTCAATTGAACTTTGGATCGTCGTGTAAATAAAATCCATCGCAGGATTTGGATGTAATTTTTCAATCATTAATTCTTCAAAATCAAGTTGATTAGGCACTTGAGCAATCAACGAATTATTGACATTCGGATTAGTCAAGGTTGGGCTACAAGGAATCTCAACAATATATTTACGGGAGTTAAAAAAGTTACTCCAACTCCATCCTCCATTCCAACTATGCATCACTACGAAATCCATATTGTCAGCATTCCCATTGCAGAAACCGCAAATATCGAAGTTGGTAAAATTAACTGGTTCTCCGCTCGACCATTCCAAAGTACCTTCTGTTTGGTAATCATTCAAACCGATGTAAACTAGTTCTCCAAGGTTAGGAAAAATAAAATCATTTTCCGCTTGTGAATCAATCGTTGCCAGATTTCCACCGAGTGCTTCGGCAGCAATCTGTGCATCCACAGGTTGAGCTACATCACTAGAGAGGAAATAAGCTGACCCATTAAATTCGCCTATTGAAATATAATCGGGCAACGAAGTTGGGCAACCACCTCCACCAGAAGTGATTTCAAATGCAGCCATAAGTGTATTGTTATTTTCGTTAGATTCTTCGATGTCGTCAAAGTCATCAGCGACAATAATTAAGAAATAATTTCCATCAGAAAGATTTGGGACTGCAATCGCTCCAGGAACATTTGCAATAGTTCCTACGGGTGTATCTCCAGTTGGAACTTCACCTACCAACAGATCATCTGCACTCCATGTCGCATCGGTAGAAATGTACATATTGATATTGTAATTTCCAGACGCCGTAATTGTGCCTATATTATTTAAGTCAAAATTAAAGGAAACCACTTCACCTGTTTCAGTTGAGTTAGGAAAATTCGTCAAATTAGAAATCGTCAAATCAGACAAGTCACCACCTCCATTATTTTCCAAAGTAAAAATACCAATAGCTTCTATCGTATTATTATTTTCATCCGACTCGGAAACATTATCTCCATAATCTATCACCAATTTTAATTTATATTGTCCCTCAGGAATATTAGGTGGGATAAAATCTACACTTGTTTCAAAAAATCCAAATTCAGTATTTGAGTAGGAATGCGAACTAACAAAATGCTCCGTAGGGTTCGGATTTGAAAAATCATATTCTTGCATAAAAACAGCTACTTCATACTGAGTCGCAGTTGCCAAATTATTATTGTGAATTTGAAATTCAGCATTATAAGTCTGCCCTACTTCTAACATCGAGCTGACGAAACTCAAATTAGCCAAATCCAAATCTGGCGAGTTTCCATTCGCACAAGCTGGATCAAAAGTTCCATCATCATTCATTCTTATAATGGTGGTAGAATTTCCTGCATTGTTTTTTGTAAAAAACAAACTGCCATCAGCAAGCGCAGCATTGGCAAGCATTCCAAAAAAACCAACTGGTGCATCATGCCACCACATTAAGTTTCCGTTGGCATCCAGTCGTCCGTACTCTGTACCATTAATATAAGAAGTTCCCAATTCGGAATATGTTATAGCTGCGATGATTCCTCCATCAGGCGTAACTGCTGCTCCTCGATAACCGAAGGTTGAGCCAAATCGGTCGGGTGAAAAAACATTATTAAGATCAACTTCCCAAAGCTCATCACCTGTTGCAACATTATATTTACGGACAAATGCCTTATAACTATTATTATTGGCAACTGACAAATAAACAGACTGTTCATCTGGAGTTTCCCCAACTAAGAACATTTTATTAGTCACCAAATCTCCGATCACGACATTCTCCCAAGCAAAATTTCCATTACCTGTTATTCTACCAAAATACCCCGTAGCTGAATCACTTCTTCTAGTATAATAAAGACCTCCATCAACAGCAGCCTGTATGCCTTGATAAGTTGGGTATTCAGTTACTACGTTCATATTGTTTTGAAAAATTTCATTTCCATTGTAATCTATCTTTATTACAAATCTTCTCCAAGTACCGGCATTGCCAAAATGGTAAGCACCAAATCCCATAATTCCATCGCCGACATCAACTAATTTTACATTAACCAATTGATCTGCATTTGGGTCTATTGTATTGATGTCAAAAGTTGAATTCCACATAGGTGTTCCATCCACCCCATAGCCAGACAAGTCAAAACTAATCCCATTTGACATTGGATAAGTCACATAAAAATTTTCACCTTTAAGGTAGGTGCTTGAATTAGGCATATCTGGTGCAACATCATTTATAGTAGTTACTATTCCATTATCATTTAAATCAACTTCTCGATAATCAATATCAAAAGAAGAAGTCAAAACTTGAGCTTGATAACCATCATTCGTTTTCACTATTTCAATCTGACTTGGATTCACTCCTACTTCTGTGATAAATGAACAATCACCCCCACCAGAATTTCCTCCACAAGGAACTTCCATGATGTATTTTCTATTATTATAAAAATTAGAAAAACTCCACTCTCCATTCCAAGGTGCCATAACCACAAAATCCATGTCAGCTGAGTTTTCATTGCAAAAACCACATGGGTTTACATTGTCAAAGGTAAATGCTTCCCCATTAAACCATTCTAAATCACCTTCTGAATCATAATCATTCAAACCGATATAGACCAAGTCTGAAATATTTTGCTGAATAAAATCATTTTCCGCTTGCGAACTAATCGTGGCTAAATATCCACCATTCGATTCCGCAACGGCTTGCGCATCCACAGGCCGTGAGACATCATTGGAAATATAATATTTGCTATCGCCAAATTCTCCAAGTGTTGTAAATCCTGAAAAATCTCCAGGGCATCCTCCTCCTGTATTTGTGGGATTAACCGTTATCGTAAAACTACAAGAAATTCCATTTTGACAATAAGTAGTCGAACCTCCAAAAAATGAAACGAACTGAATTTCAGTTGTCCCAATTGGGAATACACTTCCACTCGGAGCTCCTGAAACTTGATTCGGTGTTCCAGGAATACAAGTCGTTGGAGAAATAGTTGGAAGATCAAAATTCACAATTGCTCCATCGGCAGAAGTAGCGTCAACTATAATATCATTAGGGCAATTGATGCCTCCATAAAGACCATCTACCTCAAGTTCATAATAACACTCCTTTTCATTTCCACAAGCATCGATAATTATATAAACTATATAATTATCAATCCACGCTGTAAAAAAACTTCCAGATGGTTGTCCACTAACTTGTTCAATTGATACAATTCCACCTGGACAATCAGTCGTCGCAGTTGGCGGTGTCCAATTCACTATATTTCCAGTAGGGTCAGAAGATTCAACTTGTAAATCATTTGGATCAATATTCAAATCACAGTTCACTTGCAGACCTGTTGGTACAGTTCCACAAGGAATTTCCACAAGGAATTTTCGAGCATTCCAAAAATTGGAAAAACTCCATCCTCCTCCTCCCCAAGGTTCTTTCACCACATAATCTTGGTTCTCAGAATTACTCGTACAAAATCCACATGGATCAATATTAATATACCCAACAGGATCTCCATTAAACCATTCAAAAGTTCCTTCAGCATCAGCATCATTTAATCCAATGTAAGTCAATTCATTTATATTTTGAAAAATAAAATCATCTTCTCCCGCATCATCAATTACTGCTAAATATCCACCTAATGCTTCCGCTGCTGCTTGCGCATCTGTCGGTTTTGCATCATCTATAGAAAGATAATAATTGTGACCATTGAGTTCTCCAATATTGGTATATCCCTGAATGATTGGAGCACATTGACTTTGAATAAGGTTTGGAAAAAATAAAATGCCGACTATGACTAAAAGTGTTAATCTTTTCATGAAGTGTTTGTTTTAAATGTAAAAGTTTGACCGTATCTTTTTTAAAAGAATTGAAAATTAATAAAAATAAGAAATTGGAATTTTTTTCAGTTTTTGGTAAGTAACTCAAAAGTAATTTATTCTAGGCTAGACAGGAAAAACATATTTTCATTTTTTCCAAAAAAAAAGAAACTCATATTTCGACAAAACCCTTTAAAACAGATCATTAAATTGATTTTATTTCCAAATAATAAATTCTATTATTTTAGTGTTTTTTTTAAAACCCCCAACCATAATTCCACTTGCCTGAAAACTTCAATAAATTAATCTGACCTAGCTTTCCAAAAATTAAACTCGGTTGAACTACATCTCTCTCCAAAAGTATTTCGCCGAAACCTCCTTCTTGAGCAATTAAATATTGGCCAGCTGCTTGAGCTATGCACATTCCTGCACGAGTTAAAATAGAAGTTTCGCCAACATGTGCTCCGACGATGATTTGATGATTTCGTTTTTTGAGTGCTTCAATTATTTCGAGTGAACGGATGACTCCACCCAATCTCGACACTTTTAAGTTGCCAATAAATTTTCCATCGACTTGATCTAACTTTTCAAAATCAGAAGTCGTGCAAAGACTTTCATCTAATATAATCGATAGATCTAATTCATTTGAAATACGACTAAGTGCTTTATAATTTTTTGGTGCAACTGGTTCTTCAATTCCAAAAATGGAAAGATTTAATGCGCTTAAGTGAGCAATCGCCTCTTCTACCTTTTCTGCCCAAAGATTATTCGCATCGAGTCGAATTCGAAGATTAGAAATATTATATTTTTTTGCTAAATCAAAAAGGAGTTCAATTTTATTTTGATCAATTTTAAGATCACCGTTTACTTTAATTTTAAAATCAGTAAAACCTCCTTGCAAAAATCGAGTTGCATGAGCCAATAATTTTTCCTCTCCTCCATCACTTAAAACGCCCGTGTAAGTATAAATTCTTTCAGGACTTTCGAGACCTAACAATTTTTCAACACTTGTATTTTTTTCTTTGGAAAAAAGATCAAGCAGCGCAGTTTCTATCGCACAAAAAGCGGCGGGATTTTTATCAATCTCTACACGGTTTTCATTCATCCAATATTTTAGTGCATCAAGTGAATAACATTCATTTTGAATCTCTGGAATTTTTTGATTGATCCAATCAAGTGCAGTCTTAACTGTTTCGTTCGTGACGTATATTCGAGGACAACCTTCGCCAAAGCCAATTATCTTTTCTCTTCGAGCTTCGCACCAAATGCTTTCGCCCACATTCCGAACAGAAGAAGCTTGTTTAAAAGTAGTACGCAAAGGAAGAAATAAACTTTTGACTTGAAGGTTAAGTTTGGTTTTCATTTTTCGATGGTTTTACATAGAGTATTTATAACACGTAGCAGTCTACTTTAGCAGACCGCTACGTAGGAAATGTTATTAATAATTTTCTTCCACCAACCTTTTCGAAATCCACCAATAATTGCCCGCAGGATCCATCACTCCTCCTTGTCGATCTCCATAATCCATATCAGCAGGTGGAAAAATTTCAGTCGCTCCATTCTCAAGAGCGTTCTTTTGTAAGGCATCAGGATCATTCGTATATAAATAAAATGCAGTTCGCATGCCCATAAAATCGCCAGCAGCTTGGCTCAACATAAAACAAGAATCCCCAATCTTTAAAATGCAATTTCTAATCACTCCACTTTCTTCATCGACTGTTCGATCAACCTCTTCCGCATAGAATGCTTTTTGCAAAAAATCAATTAAACCTTTAGGATCTTCTGTAAAAAGATAGGCACTAATTGTCCCAAAACCGCTAGGACGAAATGTATTATAAATGGTATTCATTTTTAAAATTTAAATAAAGAAAAGCAAATTTAGAGCTTGTTCGTAAATTTAACCAAATAAAAAGAAAAACTATTTAGCATAAAAATGAAAATACTGTTTATCTTTTTTCAGTAAAAAAAATTAACTAATTTTGAAAAAAACGCTATATGCAAATAGAACTTATTCTTTCCTTTTTATTGGCTTCTGTTTTATTAACTTTTATGCCAGGCCCTGATAATATTTTTGTTTTAACAGAAAGCATCACTAAAGGCCAAAAAAATGGAATCGCCATTTCCATTGGACTTTGCACAGGAGTTTTAATTCATACCTTGGCCGCGGCGACAGGACTTTCCATCGTCATCCAAAAATCAGCCCTTGCATTTTCTGTCATAAAATATTTAGGTGCAGCCTATTTGTTTTACTTAGCATTTATGGCGACCAAAGAAAAAAAAATGGAAGTTACTTTGGGAAAAAAATCAAAAGAAGAAACATTCCAACTATTTCCATTGATTAGAAAAGGATTTTTGATGAATGTTTTAAATCCAAAAGTCTCCCTATTTTTCATCGCCTTCCTTCCTCAATTTATCAGTCCAAATGGAATTAATATAACTGTCCAAATGATTATTCTTGGCTTGATATTCATGGTTCAGGCCTTGGTGATTTTTAGTTTAATTTCAATTTTGGCAAGTCGGTTGACGGGTTATGTGAATAATGCAAAATTTTGGAAAATTACGAAGTGGAGTAAAGTTGGCGTGTTGTCGATATTAGGATTGACCTTGGCTTTGTCTGGAAAATAAAAATGTAAAAAGCCATCAATCAAATAATGATTGATGGCTTTTATATTTTTGTAAATATACTCTTACAAACCTAGCATCCTCCACCTGATTGAATTATTATCCCTCCTTCCACTTTTTTTAGAATAATCGTACTCATCCCTTCTCCAGTAAATCTAACTTGATTTTCCTCCACAGCAGCAAGATGAATCCCTTCTCCAACACGTTCAATACCTTTTCTCATTTTCTGTTTATATTCTATCCCCATCAAAGCGTTTAGAAAAAGGTAGCCTTCCTCCAAGCTAATATCCTTGATGAAAATACTAACATAGCCTGAGAAGCTTTCATTGACATCTTCATAAGATGAACCGTTCTTGAAAGTAAGCCGGTAACTCGAAGAAAGTCCTTTGTCAGGATCTCTTGCATTATCATCAAAGTCTAAAGTGGATTCTTTTTTCTCATTTTTGAGTCCTCCCCAATTTTCCTTTCCATAGGCTTGAAATGTTTTCAGCGTCAAGTATGGAATAGTCTCAGCACTTTTAGTTATCGTCGGAAACTTCCCTAAGTATCCATCAAAAACATATCCTTCTTCATCACCAAATCTAACTTGCACCCAATATCCATCTATTTGCCAAGCAACTGAACTGCTCTTACTCATCGTATAACTAAACTGACGTGTATTGATTTGAGCATCAATTACTCTCACTTTTTCGCCATAAGGAATATTAACTATTTTACTAGATTTCGCATCAGGTTGAGTACGCAAATTCAATCCTGAAATAGCCCAAACGTATAAATCATCATTAGATTTATAATCGCTAACGCCAAAAGATGGAAATAAAAAAGAGAGGATTAATAGAAAAGTAAATAGAGTTTTCATCGAAAAAGAATTTAAGTTTTTTTGGAAAAATTTGAATACTACTTGAAATAGTATTTTTTTGGTTGGCGTGATTATTTACAATATTTTCAAAAACCAAACCAATCATTTTTTTGATAAAAACTATTTTCTTTAAAAATCACAAAATTTCATTTTTTTCATTTATCATTTTAATTAACTTTTATGAAAAAAAAACTTTCAGAAATTAAAGAACCTAATGTCAAATTCCTTGTTTAACTATTTATGAAAAAGTACTATTTACTTTCTGTCTCCTTCCTCGTTTTATTTTTTGCCTGCCAAAAGAAATATGACTTACCTCCTATCGTCGAAAATACTGATTGGAAAACGAAAGTCATTTCTCCCTACCCTCAAAATCTTGAAGGCGATCCAGATAGTGGTTTTTACTATTTGACTCATGGTGCATATTTAGGTTCGGGCATTCCGTATGACTTGATGAAAAAACGAGTCGAACGCAATCGGGAGAAATTTGCTAGAAAATCAGGACTCGCATCTGAATATGGTTTTGCTGTTTTTGAAACGGTGCAAGGAGTCGAAGTGATGAACGGAACTTGCTTTAGTTGCCATGCTGGAAAAGTAGATGGTAAGGTAATTTTAGGTCTTGGAAATTCACTCAACGATAATCAAACAAACTTGACCGTCCCTGCCAAATTAATGAATTGGCGAGTACGAAAAAAATATAAAAATGACTCGACAACGATTGCTGCCTTCGATGATTTCGGCAATTACTTCAAACTCATGGCGCCTTATATTCATACTGAAAATCCTGGCGTCAATCCTGCTGCACGAATTGCAGAAGCCTGCATGCGTTATCGAGATCCTGTAGATTTGAGTTATACTTCTGTGCCTCAATATGATGTGCGCGATTATAATATAGCCAGCGATATTCCTGCGCTTTGGCATATGCAAAAGAAAAATGCATTGTACTACACAGCAGTTGGTCGTGGTGATTTTACCAAATTATTATTTCAAGCTTCTGTCTTGGGTATCAAAGATAGTACCTCAGCGAGAGTCGCTCAAGAGAAATTCGTTCACATTGCTGCATGGATTAATTCGATTGAACCACCCAAGTATCCTGGTAAAATTGATTTAAAATTAGCAGCGCAAGGCAAGCAAGTTTTTCAAAAAAAATGCCAAGGTTGTCACGGCACTTATGATGAACCTGAAACGTATCCGAACAAAGTTGTTTCGATTACAAAAATAGGTACTGACCCGCTTTATGCGAGCTATGGAGCGGATAGTAAAATTGTGGATTGGTACAATAAAAGTTGGTTTGCTCAATCAGAACCTCGATCTTGGTTCGAACCTGAGCGTGGATATATCGCGCCACCTTTAGATGGAATTTGGGCAACTGCTCCTTACTTGCACAATGGTTCTGTCCCTACAATTTATCATGTTTTAAAAAGTAGTGCTCGCCCTGAAAAATGGAAAAGGTCGCAGGATTCTAGAAAATATGATTGGGAAAAAATAGGTTGGGAATACAAAAATAAAAATAGAGGAAAAGGAGAAATGACTTACGATACGACGCTTCCAGGTTATGGAAATCAAGGACATACTTTTGCAGATTCTTTGTCGGAAAATTATCGTTGGGCCTTGGTAGAATATTTGAAAACTTTGTAATAGAGATATCGGATACCTTAAAGGTATCCGATATCTTATTATCATTTTCTTATTTTTTCACAAACTTAAAACTCTCCGCCTCTACCCCAACCTGTTGCACCGACAAAACATAAACGCTACTCGACAAGTCTGTCAAATCTATTTTTTCCAAACTGCCTCCAATCACATTTACATTTTGCAATTGTATTATTTTTCCCGCCGCATCAAAAATGGATAATTGATATTCCCCTTTCGCTTCATCATTAAATAAAACCATCAAATGATCGCTCGCTGGATTGGGAGAAATTTGAATAATTGGATTTATTTTTTCCTTTGGAATATTTTCAATACTCGTCTCCATCGCATCACTTACGATGAATTGTTCGAAATATCCAATCTCCGTAAAAACCATTTCATCAGTCGAAGGGGAAACAGAAGTTGCATTTTCATGTTCTCCCCAAAGTCCAATTTCGTTGGGCGGTCGAATATGTAATTTATAATTTGTAATCAAATCAGCATTGACAAAATCGGTACTCGTTAATTTTAAAGTCGCCTCCAAACCAATGTCATTTGTTCCATAATTATTGACCACCCAATATTGTGGCGTGACCGCAGGAACAGTTGTAGGTGTATTGTTAGGAGCGGAATCTAATCGTGTTACCACTACTTCTCCATTCGGAGGAGTGGTACCATTCGGAATTTCAATGACGGCATCTGTTCCTACAAAATCATACATTCCATTACTCACATTTTCTATACGAGCAACTACTCCCGTCGCAACTGGAATTGGAGATACCTCATCAATCAATGAATTTAAAACCGTCGCTTGGTGTCCTCCGATCACTTCGTAAAGTGCGCTTTCATCAGCATCATATTGATTGATTTGATAGTAAGTAACTAAGCCATTTTCTATCGTAGGATTTTTTATTAAATGTCTTTTCTCTCGAATTTCTTCTTGCGTCAAGGCGTAATTATAAAATGCCAATTCATCAATTTGCCCATGAAAATTTCCTCCTTGATTATGAATATCATTATTGATATAAAATGGAGATTGAGAAAAATCTACCGCTTGGAAGTTGCCAGTTTTAATCCAAGGTTCTTGGCCATCGAGATAAATTTTCACTTCAGTTGGCGTGTAAGTAATCGCAACGTAGTGCCATTGATTCACTTGCAAATTTAAACTAGAGGTTTCCCAATAATTCACATCTGGAGAAGTAAAGATCAAATTGGAATTTGCCGTGTAATTCATAAAAGCAAAACCTAAACCGAAGCGAGTATTTGGAGCATTGGTACTGACAATTTGAGCAAAGCTATTTTGCAATTCATGCAACTTTACCCAAGTCGTAATCGTAAATTCATTTCCCTCAATTGGCACTTCCGAAAGCGCAGGTCGATTCGTTGCTCCAACTGGCAAGTCAATCATTTTTCCAGCTATATCATCAGGTTCACAAATAGAAGTTTGCACTTGAATAAAATCTTCCATTAATTTTGTATTGCTATTTCCAAACTCATCAGTTATGGTCAATGACACAGCATAAGACCCAATGTTTGCATAAGTTACAGAAGGATTTGGATCAGTTGAAATAGCTGGATTTCCACCCTCAAAAGTCCAACCATAAGTTGCATTCCCAGAAGAGTGAACGCTATTTTGAAAAAACTTTATTGGTGTTAAACCACATTTACTTTTATTCGAACTAACTGAAAAATCCGCAATCGGATTAAGCGATTCTTCAAATAAATCATGCTCCCAAGCTCCTCTTGAACTCCCCATTCTGTATTTCCCTTTGGCAGGAACTGCATAAATATTTCGAATATAACCGAGCATAGGAAGACCATTACCAAGTGCTTGAAATTCCGCTAAATTATTGTTTTTATAAAAAACACCAGATTGTCCAGCAAAGGCTAAATACACTCCTCCGTCTGTTCCTCGCTGATAAACAATTTGGGAAACTGGCGTTGTTGGTAAATTTGTAGAAGTAATGTTATTCCAAGTTTCTCCACCGTCAATTGATTGCAAAATCTTTGCTTCGTTCTGCCAATTTCCATAGGCAGCCCACAAGTGATTTGGATCATCACCAACTGCAATGTCGACGATATTTGACTGCCCAGATGATGCAGTAGTAGAAGGTGTTACGATGGACCAAGTTACACCTGCATCAGTCGATTTTCTAATTTTATTATTACTTAACAATGCGTAAAAAACTGTCGTGTCAGTTGGTGCTAAAAGTATTCGATTGACTGTTTCTCCAAAATCATAAAAGGTTTCAAAAGAAGTAAAATTGTTGTGCGTCACTTCCACTTTTGTTCCTGAAATGCCAAAAGCAGTTTGATAAAAATTCGGATGAAAAGTCACTCGATGCAAACTGATATCTGGCTGAATTGCTTCCGTCGATGCAAAGGAATTATCAGCAGCTAATTCAGTTTTAAAAATACCATAACCATGATCGAAATAAATCCACCGATCATTACTTTGGTTGACAGAAGTTTGTCCTGCATCTCCTCCACCTCGACTAATCCAACCATTGTCTCCAGCAAATCTTCGAATCTTAGTTGGTCCATGATCACAACCTGCGGATACAATATCCGAATGTGGCGAACTCGAAAATCCCCACAAATCAATCGAAGAAATTTCTCGTCCCACACTTTCCACAGTTACCATCGCATCTTTCGACAAAGCCATTCCTCCATCCGACCCAATCAAAACCAAATCCCCCACCACATCAATATCTCGAACATCAGGATGTACATATTTTGGACAACCACCATAACCATCTGTCATGTCTGTAAAATTGGCGCCACCATCAGTAGATTTCATAATTGAACTTGCACCATAAAAACCGGTGTACACATTATTTTCATCCAACCAATTTATATCGCCCGCTTCCACATAAGAATCTAAAACAATTTCGCTCGCTAATGTTCCATCTTCATTAAAATGATAAATATTTCCATCAGCAAATTGACCGAAAATATAAAACATATCAGGCTGTGCAGGAATGGTTCGAAAGTGCAAACTGGTAGAAAGTGAAATTCCAGTAGCCGTATTTAAATTAACTAAAAAATCAAAACTTGCGCCGCTATCTGTTGATTTATAAATACAAGGTTGATTGCTCGAATTAAATAATCCGAGATAAAAAACATTGCTATCATCATGGTCTTGTTCGAGCCCGAAGAAATTATACGTTCTTTGATAAATACCAAAAGTTGAATTATTGGTGTACTGACTCGTGTAAGTATGATTCGGTCCACCTGCTGAATTATCAAATGCTACAATCCAAGAATTTCCTCCATCAGTTGAACGATAAACCTCTTTCCCAAAAGTTGATAACAATACATTTACATCTGACTTCGATGCCGCTAAATAATAAGGTCGAGTGCCAGGATTATCGATTCTATTGAGTTGTGGACTCATCGACCAATCAACTCCACCATTTTCACTTTTTAACAAACCTGCTTCGGTTGCTGCAAATACTACTGAATTATTTAAACTACTCGCCTCAATATCTCCGTAATAATAATCTCGATTGGCGT
>CALJOK010000028.1 GCA_937981555.1 uncultured Saprospiraceae bacterium | reverse complement strand
CAAATGATTCATCAATAGTTTTTGTTTTTTCAATTTGGGCTGACAAATTAAAATGAACTAAGATCAATCCAACCATGCAAATAATTTTACATAGGTTTTTCATTAACTCTTTTTTCATCACGTGACTTTTTTTCTATTTCTTTAGATAATCGTTCTAATATTCGGATTTTTCGCTCGTAGTATTTTTGTAAAACTTGAATGGCTTTTTCCTCATCTGAAAGAATCGGCAAGTCCTCTTTGAATTCATCATGAACATTTTCTAATAAATCTAATTCATGAAAAATATCTTTAAACTTTGATTTATTAATTTCATCAAAATCAATTTCTTCTTTTTTATCAGCAACCAATTGTTGGTAATTTTCTTCCTCAGGAAAGTCTAAAAACTTTTGTGGTATTTCCTCTTCGGTAGTTGCCATTGCTGGTTCAGCATTTTGATTATTATAAAAAAACCAACTTGCCATCATCAACAAAGCTATTGTAGCAGCAACTGCATATATTTGTAAAAACCGACTGGAGTGAAGCCTTTTTACTGGAGTCGTATCGCCCAAATCTGCTTGGATATTTTGCCAAAGTAGACCTTCATCCACTCGCTCGATCTCGTCGAATTCGTCTCGGTGTTCATTAATTCTTTTTTCTAAAAAATCCATTTCTTTTGATTTAGTTTGGACTATCTTAATGTTCTTAATTCGTTGGCTAAAAGTTGCTTTCCTCTTCGGTATTGAGTCTTGGACGTTGATTCTGTAATCTTCAAAATCGAAGCAATTTCTTGATGTTGATAACCTTCTAGCAAATATAAATTTAATACTACTCGACAACCATCTGGTAATTTTTTGATAGCATGATGTACTTGCTTCATCGAAAATTCAGGGTCTATTATTTTTTCTTCTTGCAATAAATTAGAGCGATCCCATTCCTCATTTTCCATAAATTTAATCTCCTTCCGCTGTCGAATAAAATTCAAAGTAGTATTGACCGTAATCCTTTTTATCCAAGCTCCCAAAGTTGATTCTCCTCTGAATTTATTCAATTGCTGAAAAACCTTTACAAACACTTCTTGAATAATATCTTCAGCATCCATTTTGTTCGGAACCATTCTAACCACTGTATTATACATCGCTTGCACATACTTCCTGTACAGGCGCATCTGAGCACGATCATCCCGACGAAGGCATCGTCGAACCAATTCTTGTTCTTCTAATGTATATGGATTGTTCAAAGTTTGCACGGTTATTTCACTTGAAGTTATGATTAAAAGACGAAGCGAAAAGTGAATAGTTGTAATTTTTGGAAAAAAAATTATTACTCTTCTTTCTCTGAGAAGAACTAAAGCTTTAATATATAAACCCCTTTTAGTCACAAACCTGACTTTTCCGAAAATTCAATAAATCAGAATCGTGAACGTTTTTATAAAAAAGGTTATTTTTACACCATGAATAAACAAATCTTGAATTTTATATTTTTAGCGACTATCGCTTTATTCTTGAGCGCTTGTGGAAATGATAAACCAACCACGACCACTACTCCCGAGGAAACTTCTTCTACTCAACAATTAGGTAAAACAGGAGTTCCAGGAATTGATAATCTGACTGATCAGATTGCTCAAAATCCCGATGACCCCAAATTATATGCAGCACGAGCTGAAGCATTTTACAAAAATGAAGGATATGATTACGCCATTGTTGATATGGCAGCAGCAATGAAAATTGATTCTACTAATGCTGATTATCATCATTTACTTTCAGAAATATATTTAGATTATTACAAATCGAGATTGGCATTGCAGACGATGAAACGATGTGTAGCTTTATACCCTAAACGAATTCCATCTTTGTTGAAATTGGCAGAAATTCAACAGATTCTAAAAATGTATGATGCCTCCATGATGTCTACCGCAAGAATTATGAAAATCGAACCTGGCAATCCCGAAGGATTTTTCATGATTGGTTTGAATCATACTTTGATGGGAAATAAAGATGCCTCCATTAGATCACTTCAAAAATGTGTAGAACTCGATCCTGATCATACGGACGGATGGGTTTTATTGGGTAAAATATTTGCCGAAGATGGAAATCCTTTAGCCGAGCAATATTTTGAAAATGCTATTCTGACTGCTCCTGAAAATGCAGATGTACTCTACAATAAGGCGTCATATTTGCATGATAATGACAAGTTAGATCAAGCTTCTTCCCTATTGAAAAAAATAATAAAAATAGATCCTCAATATGCAGAAGCATTTGATCGACTTGGTGTAATTTATTTAGAAAAAGATTCAACTGACCAAGCTATCACAAATTTTAATATTGCAGTAAATGTAGATCCTGAATTTGGAGTAGCTTATTATCATCGAGCATTTGCTCATGAAACAAAAGGTGATTTTGGAGCGGCTAAAGCAGACTATGAACGAATCTTAAAATTCAATCCTAATTATGAAAATGCGAAAAAAGGACTGGAAAGAATTGCTCAAGCCACAAAATAATTAAATTCAAAAATTAGCCATGACATGGTTCAGATAAAAATAAAAAACATGAAAAATTTATTTCCCATTTTAATAATTGTATTATTATTTGGCTGTTCAGATAAAGATGTTTCAACCGCAGCAAAATCGAATACAGATGCCATTCCAAAAGTTGCAGAGGCTTCTTTAACGCCTACAACAAATATCCACCGAGATACTAATCCTCCAAGAAGATCTAATATGATCATCAGTACTGCTCGTCCAAAAAGTGAGATTAACAGCACTTTCCCTTTCGATATTTCTATGACAAATGCGGAAAAAGACATTTTGAATTCGGGAAAAATATTACAGAGTAATGGAAAACCAACGGTGGTACTTTTTTGGTTGACGACTTGCTATCCTTGCCGAATGGAAATGAGTGCGATCAAAAAAGTATATCCTAATTGGAAAGAAGAAGCTGACTTTAACCTTGTAGCTATTTCAACTGATTTTAAAAAGAATTATAATAATTTCATCAAAAGAGTAGAAAAAGAAGAATGGCCTTGGGAAACATTTCATGATACCAATCGTGAATTTAGGCTTGTAATGCCAGGTGAATTAAATGGTTTACCACAGACTTTTATTTTTGATAAGAATGGAGATATCGCTTATCACAAAAGAAAATATTCCTCAGGTGATGAGATAAAATTATTTGAAAAGGTAAAAGAATTAGCTGCCAAATAAATTAAAAAGAGGTTAGGAATAATAATATTTCTAACCTCTTTTTAATTTATTTTTTCTAACTTTCAAATACCGAATTTTAAAGTATTTTTCTAAACAAAAAACTTATAAGTGCGTAAAATAAAAAACGCGCCAACCTTACTTAAAATCGGTTGGTGCGTTTTTTATTTATTATTATTTTTTAACACCTTAAAAATTAACATTACTATGGCAATTATGAAAGTCATCGAGATCTTATCAGACTCGAAAAAAAGTTGGGAAGACGCAACAGCTAGAGGCGTTGCAAGAGCAAGCAAAAATGTAAAAGGCATTAAGTCTGCTTACGTTCAAAGTCAAAGTGTAGTAGTATCAAATGGAAAAGTTACTGCTTATCGAGTAAACTTGAAAGTCACTTTTGAAGTGAAGTAAACTAACTAAAGGTGATGAGTTTTAAAACTCATCACCTTTTTTCTATCTCCTCATTTTCGCCTGCATCATCTCAGCATACGTCGGATAGTTTAGTTTTTTATCCGAAGCAATAACAAAAATTCTTCCTTCTTCTTCAGTTTCAATTTTTATTTCGTTCGTATCTTTAACAATCACAAAAGCATCTTGTGTTGCTTGTTCACCATTCAATTTTATTGCTCCATCCAAAACATAGATAGAATAGATTTTCTCTACATCTGTCATTTTTCCAAAGCTTCCTTTTCCAAAACTCCACTCCGAAATATTCATTCCTGGAGCATCCATCGTAAGAGGTGCACCATCGCCTGAATACGTTTTTATGGAAATCCCATTTTCGGTTTTTACTGGAAAATCTTCATGTCGATAATCATCGTAGCTAGCAGGTTGCTGCATTGTTTTTTGCAAACTTGGATCTACCCAGATTTGGAACATCACCGAACCTTCGCCCATTTTTTCTGCATGACTAATTCCTTTGCCTGCTCGAATAATTTGAGCATCACCTTTGTTTAAAGATTTCCAGTCATTTAATTGAGTATCGAAATGTTCTATTTTTCCATTCAACACAAATGACATAATTTCAAATCCTTGATGTGGATGTAGACCAATCGTGCTTTCCACTTTTGCTTCTGCGTAAGCCCAATAAAATAGGTTGGAAAAAGGCTTCCCTTCTCCCCCATCTTGTGGAAATCCGATGGGCTTGTTTTCGATAATTTCGCCGCCGTTGAATGCGCCGTAACCTTGATTTTCTTTTGGAATTACTTGAACGGACATAATTTTTTATTTTTTCAGTAAGACGACTCTTCGAGTCGTTTCTCATAAAAGACTTATGAAATAAATTACGACTCAGGGAGTCGTTTCACGAATATTTTACAAAATAGATGTATATACATGAATTAACAATCTTTATTAAAAATAGTTTTAAATAAAAGTTTCTTCAAGCAGTTTTCCTACTTCTTTTGAATATTAGTAAAAACCCTTATTTTTGCGCACTTTAAAAGAACTTTTCCAATAGAGAAATCGTAAACAAAGACAAATATTTAAAAAACAATAAAATGATTAAAATTACTCTTCCAGATGGTAGTGTTCGTGAATACGACTCAGCAGTTACTGCCATGCAAGTTGCACAATCCATCAGCGAAGGATTGGCGCGGAATGTTTTGTCCGCAAAAGTGAATGGCGAGGTGTGGGATTCCATGCGTCCGATTACTGAAGATTCGACTGTGCAACTATTGACCTGGAATGACAAGGAAGGGAAAAAAACATTTTGGCACTCATCGGCTCACTTGATGGCGGAAGCTTTGGAAGCAGTTTATCCTGGAATCAAATTAGGAACTGGCCCTGCAATCGAAAATGGTTTTTACTATGATGTAGATCCAGGCGATAACAAAATCTCTTCTGATGATTTTAAGAAAATCGAAGATAAGATGTTGGAGTTGGCGCGTCAAAAAAATGACTTCGTTCGTCAAGATATTTCAAGAGCAGAAGCTTTGAAATTATTCCAAGATAAAGGCGATGAATATAAAATTGAGTTGATTGAAAAAAGAGGAGAAGATGAAGCATTGACACTTTACACACAAGGTGGTTTTGTCGATTTATGTAGAGGACCTCATATGCCGAATACTTCCAAAATCAAAGCGGTCAAATTGATGAAGGTCGCAGGTGCTTACTGGCAAGGCGATGATACTCGAAATCAAATGACTCGGATTTACGGAGTTTCATTTCCAAAAAATAAAGAACTCACAGAATATCTACACATGCTGGAGGAAGCGAAAAAACGCGACCACAGAAAGTTAGGTAAAGAAATGGAGCTGTTTATGTTTTCTGAAAAAGTAGGTGCAGGTCTTCCGATTTGGTTACCAAAAGGAACTGCGTTGCGAACTCGTTTGGAGGATTTCTTAAAAAAAGAACAAATCAAAAGAGGGTACCAACCCGTGATTACTCCGCACATTGCAAAGAAAGATTTATATGTGACTTCAGGTCATTATGAAAAATATGGAGAGGATAGTTTTCAACCAATTCATACGCCGAGAGAAGGAGAAGAATTTTTGTTAAAGCCGATGAACTGCCCGCATCATTGTGAGATTTTTGGACATCGTCCGAGATCTTATAAAGAGTTGCCTTTGCGAATTGCAGAGTTCGGAACGGTTTACCGATATGAGCAAACTGGTGAGCTGCATGGGTTAACTCGTGTGCGAGGATTTACGCAAGATGATGCACATATATTTTGTACGCCTGATCAGTTGAAAGCGGAATTTTTAGATGTGTTAGATTTGACTTTGCATGTCTTGAAAAAATTTAGTTATGAAAATGTAACTGCTCAAATTTCATTGCGTGATCCAAATAACAAAGAGAAGTATATTGGTTCTGATGAAAATTGGGATAAAGCAGAACGTGCGATTATCGAAGCAACTCAAGAGGTTGGTTTGGAAACAATTACTGAACTTGGTGAAGCTGCTTTCTATGGTCCTAAGTTAGACTTTATGGTAAAAGATGCTTTGGGTCGAAGTTGGCAATTGGGAACGATTCAGGTAGATTATAATTTGCCTGAGCGATTCGAATTAGAATATGTTGGAGCAGATAATGAAAAGCATAGACCTGTCATGATTCACCGTGCACCGTTTGGAAGTATGGAAAGATTCATGGGAGTTTTGATTGAGCATTGTGGTGGTAAATTTCCATTGTGGTTGGCACCTGAACAATTTGCGATTTTGCCATTGAGTGATAAATATAATGAGTACGCATATAAAGTTCAAGATGCTTTAGCTGTTCATGATATTCGAGGAATCATTGATACGCGAACAGAATCAATTGGTAAAAAAATCCGAGACAATGAAGTTGCGAAAATTCCTTTTATGTTAATCGTTGGTGAGAAAGAAGAGGAAGCAGGAACGGTTGGCGTACGGAAACAAGGAGAAGGAGATGTTGGAGCAATGTCGATGGATGATTTTGTGAAGTATTTTACGGAGCAATTGTAATTCGTAAATGTATTAGCGATAGCGTTATAAAAAGTTAAAGAGCTTACTGGATTTTATTCAGTAAGCTCTTTTTTGAATTCTACAATTAAAAATTAAATCTATAGAAAAACGTTATTTCTAAAAAACATCACCTATGAAATATCTTATTTTTATTTTTTGCTCTCTTCTTTTTTCCAATCATTCATTTGGTCAAAACAAAAAAACAACTTCACAAGATTCTTCTTGGATAGCTTTTAAAAATACCGCTCATCAAATCGGTTTTTGCATTTACCATTCTTCTAAAAATCATTGCACCGATCATTCAGATGAATTTTTCAAAAGAGAAAAAGAGACTCCAGAAGATTTTGATACCTATTATTTTGAAATGAAAAAGGAGTGGGCAAAAAACCGACTTGATGAATGGGAAAAAAGACAAATTCAACCTGCTGAGGATTTTTTAATTCTTTACGATGTAGCACAAAATTTTTCTTTGGAGAAAACAAAAACTGAAACTTATAATTTATTCCAAGGATTTATTTTGATAGATTTGACTGATTCAATTGAGTTTGTTTTTTCTAACAACAACAACCCTGAAATGATCATTAAGAGTAAAGGAAAAAATGCTTTGATGGAAAATACTTTGTGGCGTGAATATATGTCTGGAAGACTTGGGCGGTTTTCTAAAAAAATTGATTTTAAATTGATTGGGAAAAATGCGGAAGCTGATTTTGAAAAATTTAAAGAAGCCTTTCTTCTCTTTCAAAAAAAATAAAAAAACCCACGCTCATTAAAAACTTTTTGTCCATAAAAATGTTTGCGGAAGGTTATCCACACTATGTGGAAATCTTTATGACGGGATTAATTTTAAATAAATGTAAATTTGCCATTAATAAATAACCACATTATATCACTACTATTTTAGTAGTTCATAAGGGGAATCGTGCGAAATTCACGAGCTGTTGCGCAACTGTAAAAATGGCTAATCCTAGCCAACTAAGCCAGACTACCTTCTATAACTGTGGGACTTTTACTTTCGCATAAAAAGTAATTGATCAGACATATCTAGCTCCACTAGTGTTGCTAATTTTGCAGAGGTATCTTTGTCAATTGTCGATTACTTTTTATTCTTTTTTAATAAAAAAAATTAAAAGTAAACATGAGTATTTTTGACAAAAGAATTAATTACAAACCTTTCGAGTATCCTGAAGTATTACAATTTACAGACGCCATCAACAAATCTTTTTGGGTACATTCCGAAGTAGACTTTACCGCAGATATTCAAGATTTCCATTCTCATTTAAGTGATAATGAAAAGCAAGTTGTTAAGAGAAGTTTATTGGCAATTGCACAAATCGAAGTAGCTGTCAAATCTTTTTGGGGCGATCTTTATCACCATTTACCTAAGCCAGAATTCAACGGACTGGGAAGTACATTCGCAGAGTGTGAATTTCGTCATTCGGAAGCCTATTCTCGTTTATTAGAAGTCTTAGGTTATTCCAATGAATTTGAAAAATTAATCGAAACACCTGTCATTAGAAAGCGAGTTGATTATCTTTCCGAAGCATTGGCTCACACCAAATCAACAGACGAAAAAAAATATGTTTTCTCTCTAATCTTGTTTTCCATTTTGATTGAAAACGTTTCGTTGTTTAGTCAATTTGCAATTATCCTTTCTTTTACTCGCTTTAAAGGTGCAATGAAAAACATCAGCAATATCATCGCATGGACATCTGTGGACGAACAAGTTCACGCCAATGCAGGTATTTATATCGTGAATAAAATCAAAGAAGAATTTCCTGATTTCTTTGATAAACAAACAATTGAAGAAATTAGAAACATTGTATCTGACTCAATTCAAGTAGAAGGAGAATTACTAGATTGGATTTTTGAAGATGGAGAAATTGATAATATTACGAAGAAGAACTTAATCAATTTTATGAAATTCAGAGCGGATGAAAGTATGGAAAAAATTGGTTTGTCAAAAATATTTTTCGTCTCTGACTTTGACTATCAACCAATGGCTTGGTTTGAAGAAGAAGTTTTCGCCAATAGCTTAGATGATTTTTTTGCTAAGCGTCCGGTAGAATATACTAAGCATGATAAAAGTATCACAGCTGATGATTTATTTTAAAAAATAAATTCCATGGATCAATATAAAGAAAGGATTGAGAAATCTGAGACTCAAATTTTCAAAGTCGTTTTTCCAAACACGACAAATCACTATCATACTTTATTTGGAGGAACTGCCATGCAATTAATGGATGAGGTTGCATTTATCGCTGCCACCCGTTTTAGTCGAAAAAAAGTAGTGACCGTATCTTCAAGTAAAATTGATTTCAAAGAATCTATTCCTGCTGATACGATTATTGAATTGGTAGGAAAAGTAGTAAAAATTGGAACGACCAGTTTGGAAGTGAAAGTAGATATTTATAAAGAAGAAATGTACCATGAAAGTCGGAAAAAATCTATCTCCGGCTTTTTCACCTTTGTTGCCGTTGATGAAAATAAACAACCAACATCTATTATTTAATTTACAATACACTAGTTACACTTAGGAATTGTTCAATGATAAAAAAATGAAAAAAGTAAATATGTTGTTAGAAAAAGAAGAAGTCGAAACTAAGAAAACCAACAGACTATGGTGGCTTAATGAAGAGAGTCAACAAATATTAAATAGAGGTTATTTACTCAAAGGCGAAACTGTAAAAACAGCTATCGTAAGAGTAGCAACTGCTGCTGCCAAAAGATTATATAGACCAGAATTAATTGAACCATTTATTGAATTAATTGAAAATGGTTGGATGAGTTTGAGTTCTCCCATTTGGGCAAACATGGGAACGGAGAGAGGCTTGCCGATCTCTTGTTTTAATGTGCATGTGCCTGACCAGATAGAAGGAATCACTCATAAATTGGGAGAGGTCATTATGCAAACTAAAATAGGTGGAGGTACTTCTGGTTATTTTGGTGAGTTGCGAGAACGAGGAAGTGCTGTGACTGATAATGGAAAAAGTAGTGGTGCAGTAAGTTTTATGAAATTGTTTGATACAGCTATGGATACCATTTCGCAAGGTGGTGTTCGACGAGGTGCATTCGCTGCATATCTTGATATCGACCATGGAGACATCAAAGAATTTTTGGACATCAAAAATATCGGAAACCCGATTCAAAATTTATTCACAGGAGTTTGTGTTCCTGATTACTGGATGCAAGAAATGATAGATGGCGATAGAGATAAGAGGGAAATCTGGGCGAAAGTTTTAGAGAGTCGTCAACAAAAAGGATTGCCTTATATTTTCTTCAGCGATAATATCAATCGTTTCAAACCAGAAGTTTACAAGGATAAAAATTTAACCATCAATGCAAGCAACTTATGCTCAGAAATTGCTTTGCCTTCGACTAAGGAAGAGTCATTTATTTGTTGTTTGTCTTCTATGAATTTGGAATTGTATGATGAATGGAAAGATACCAATACAGTTCAATTAGCGATTTACTTTTTGGATGCGGTGCTTCAAGAATTCATTGCTAAAACAGAAGACAATCATTATTTGGCTTCTGCCAATCGATTCGCCAAACGACATCGAGCATTGGGATTAGGAGTAATGGGATGGCATTCTTATTTACAAAAAAACAGAACCCCATTTGAAGGAATACAAGCTAAGAGTTTGACGAATATTATTTTTAAAAACATCCAGAAGCAAGCCTTAACCGCAAGTAAAGAGTTGGCAGATATTTATGGCGAACCTGAAATATTAAAAGACTATGGAAGAAGAAATACTACTTTGATGGCAATAGCTCCAACAACTTCTTCTTCAGCAATTTTAGGACAAGCTTCTCCTGGCATCGAGCCTTTTAGCAGCAATTATTATAAAGCTGGTTTGGCAAAAGGTAATTTTATGAGAAAAAATAAATACCTCAAAGAATTGCTAATCGAAAAAGGAATCGACTCTGAAGATACTTGGCGAAGTATTATGCTTAATCATGGAAGTGTTCAACACATGAATGCATTGACTGCTGAGGAGAAAGAAGTTTTTAAAACGTTTAAAGAAATTAGTCAATTGGAGATTGTACAACAAGCTGCAATCCGTCAAAAATATATTGACCAAGCACAAAGTTTGAATTTGAATATACCTTCGAATTTGGCAATCAAAGATGTCAATAAATTATTGATCGAAGCATGGAAATTAGGAGTCAAAACTTTGTATTATCAAAGAAGTCAAAGTGTCTCAAAAGAGTTCGTTGCTAACATGGTGACTTGCGCAAGTTGCGAAGCTTAGACTTTTTATAACATTATATTTACAAAAACTACTTGTCCTTTGTTGGGGTAAGTAGTTTTTTTTTCAAAAGAAAACATAAAAAATGAAACAAACACATCATTTATAACGTAGATAACTATCGTACACAAAACACTCAATAGAATAAAACTATGTCCATTCCTCCTTTTTCAATAAAATCAACCTTTGTTGATTCAATTAGAAATCTTGATATAACAAAACAAGCAATTGAATCTGATTTGTTAATAATACAAGATGAAATAAAATCTCTCCGAAAATCACACTATTCACTTCTTTCTAATTTTTCTGTGAACCTGTACAATGATTTAATAAGTTTATATTATCGAATTAAATTACATGCTGATAATTGTAAAATTTATTTAGATGTAATGGAAGATTTGGATTCTATAGATCATTCTTTCCATCTTCAGTTATCAGGAATATTAGATATGTCCAAAGAATTGACAAATGAGTTTTTATTTTTGCAAAAGAGAAGTAATTCTTCTACTTCAAAAAAAAGAGTAATTAATGCCTAATTAATTACTCTTTTCTTTTTCTTATTTCCCCAAAAACGCTTCCAATCTCACCTCCGCATTCTCCCTTAGATTCATATAAAAAAGTGAGTAATCATAATTATGATAATTCCCACCCGGCAACAACATCATTCTAAATTGTCGATGTATCGGTTTTGAAATATACAAATATCCATCCTCTCCTATTCTTGCAGAAACTTCATTTTCATAAATAGAAGATAACCTTGCCGCTTCAATTTCCGCCACTTCTTTATCAAGCAAACTATCTAATTTAAAATTACTTTTCACATACTCATTACTTACCGCACCTAAATGTTGTGACGCATCAGCCAATTCATCACCTGATTTCCAAGAGATCGGATTAGTTGAAAAGGTAGCTAGGCTTGCTCGTTTTTTCCATTCCCATGTTCCATCTTCTTTGGAAAAAGGGAGTTGAGTTCTATCGAGTACAGAAAGTGGTTTTGCTCCATCGATATAAGTATCGTAAGCAATCACACATTGCGTATCCGTCGCACTTTGACTCGGCTTGATATTTTTTAAATCCTCTTCAAATTTTACTTTTGGAAATTCAAAACCAATCGTATAAGCTGCCACCATTCTTTTCACCAAATCCGTTTTATCAATCTTATCTTCCAACAATCGAATTGCATGAACGGTGCCTTGACTATGACTTGCTATAAAAAATGGTCGCCCATCATTCAGATTATTGATAAAAAAATCAAAGGCGCGAGCTACATCAGAGTAAGCAACATCTAATGCTTTTTGTCCATTTTTTCCTCCTTCCAAAAAAGAATAAAAAGTCGCTTGTCGATAACGAGGTGCAAAAATCCTGCAGCATGAATTAAAAACTGAGGCTTGTCCCGACATGATGATTTCGTCCACAATCGTATTCGCCACCGGATGACTCAAAGATGCATTCCAATTTTTATTGCCAAAAAAAGTAGTTGGATGAATAAAGAAAACATCTGCTTTTAAATCTTCGGGTTTTGTCTTTTCTACTCCGAGCGGAACGAAGCTTGATTTATTTTCCACTTCAGGATGTGCTGCCCAACTTTGACGACTAGAATAATTTGGAGGAGATGGCAATCGGTTTTCATTAAAGTCTTTCGACGGCCGAACTTGTTGCGCAAAGCTTACCCATTTCCCTACTTTTTCCGCTTTGCTTTTCACCTTCGAAATCTGGGTTTTTATATTTTTAAATATACTCATTTACATTTTTTTTATCGCCCAATAATAATTCTTGTTCGACATATTAAAAAAAAATAATTTACAAATTTAGAAAGGAAATGTTCAAGCTTTAAAAGTATTTTGACTAAATTCAATCAATTTTTTATAGAAGTTTAACGCTTTTAGACAATTTTCAAGGTCATATCAAAATTGAAATCAAAACATGAAAATTGTCTAAATCAAATTTAATACATGAGAAAACAATCAACCAATCTATTGGTAACATTAATTTTAATGTTACTCTTCCCTTTATTCGTCCAATCGCAAACTGATGCTAGGATTTATGACATTATCGAAAATTCCTCTGCGGATCGAATCGAAAAAGATATTCGAATCCTAGCCAATTTTGGAACACGACATACTTTATCTGATACCGTTTCCCAAACTCGTGGAATCGGTGCAGCTCGTCGTTGGATCAAATCAGAGTTTGACAAAATTTCAAAAGACTGTGGTGGTTGCTTAGAAGTTTTTTATCAAAGGTCTTTAGTTCCTGCAGAAGGTAATCGAAGATTTGATAAAGATACTTGGGTCGTCAATGTAGTTGCGATTCAACGAGGAACGGATCATCCGAATCGATATGTTATTATGTCGGGCGATATTGACTCTCGAATTTCTGATCCTTTAAATGGAAAAGATGATTCGCCTGGTGCTAATGATAATGCTTCGGGAATGGCAGGGACAATTGAAGCTGCAAGACTGTTGACAAAATATAAATTTAAGAATAGTGTGATCTATACTGGTTTGTCAGGTGAGGAGCAAGGACTTTTTGGAGGCAAGCATATGGCGAAAGTGGCAAAAGAAGAAAAATGGAATATCATCGGAATTTTGAATAATGATATGATTGGAAATATCAAAGGAATTGATGGTGTAATTGATAATCGAAGTTTCAGAATTTTTTCAGAACCAACGCCGGTGGACTTGAATGAACAACAAAGAATCTGGCATCGATTCTATGGTGGTGAAGTGGATGGTCCTTCTCGACAACTCGCTCGTTATGTTCATCGAATGACTTCGACGTATATGCCAATGATGAAACCTAAAATGATTTATCGACTGGATCGATTTGGTCGAGGTGGACATCATCGTCCATTTAATGATGAAGGATTTGCTGGAATTCGAATCATGGAAACGCATGAAAATTATACGCAACAACATCAAGATATACGAGAAGAAAATGGCATCAAATATGGCGACGTTATAGAACATGTCAACTTTGAATATGCTTCAAAGTTGACAGCCGTAAATGCAATTAATTTAGCTGCGCTGGCTTGGGCACCTCCTGCTCCTGAAGGGGTGATGATTGGTGGTGCGGTGCAACCTTCGACTACTTTGCGATGGTCAGAGGTGAAGGATAAGGATGTAGCTGGCTATAAAATATATTGGAGAGATACGACTTCGCCGCAATGGCAATTTTCAAAACTTGTAGGAAAAGTTACTGAGGCTACCTTGAAAAATGTGGTGATTGATAATTATTTGTTTGGGGTGGTGGCAGTTGGGAAAGATGGCCATGAGAGTCTGGTGGCGTATCCGACAACATTGATTCCTAGACGTAGGCAGTAACCCTCGCCCCTAAATGGGAGTTTTGGGTTTCCTTTCAAATTAACTTTTCCCAAGGGAAAAATATTGAAGATGAGTAGTTGTATAAAATAATTTTAGCAAAAAAAACATACCTAAAATATATAAACAAACATATTTTTTAACAAAAAACCACCGCACAAAATTATCCTAAAAGGAAATATTTCCAATCTAACACAATGGAAACTCCCCTTTATGGGGCGGGGTTTTATACTACGAGAAAACAAACACCAGATGACAAATTTAAATTTCAACACCTTAAAACAACGACTAATCTCCTCAGAAGATTTTAGTGAAACTTTCGATTTCTTTTTTCAAAATTTTGCAGAAGATGCTGCATTTTATGATCGAGGAAAAACATCTATTAATGACATGCTTCCTAAAGTTATCAAAGGAACTGGAAAAAAATTCTATGGAGAAAATTGTGAAATATCAAATTATCGAATGACTGAAATTGAGGAAGAAAATTTTATTCACGGCACTTGTTTCTTAGATGGGAATATTACGTTAGTGATGTATTTTACTGATCTCAATTTAGGTTTAGCATCGATCAGTATGGGAGGAGCAAGATTTAATTTTGTGAGTTTGAAAGCGACGAAAATTGAGGAAGGATTCGGAGTTCAATTTTCGAAAGAGCAGAATGCGACGATGAATTAAGACAATGGAAACCGATAGATTCAAGATTAAGTATTCCTTCAATTAAGATAATCCTTAATCTTGAATTATCAATTCATCATTTCCCCTTCTGCTTCAAGTCCACTACTTTTATTTTAAACACCAAAACAGAATTGGCTGGTATATTTATTTTACCTTCTCGAATTGCGCGAGGACCATAAGCCAATGCTGAAGGAATCAACAACCAACCTTCACTTCCTTTTTTGAAATTTTTCAAACCTTCCTCCCACCCTTGAATGGCTTTTCCTTTCCCTAAAACAAATTCGAATGGTTTTGCTTTTTTTCCAAATGAATCTTCGAAGACTGTTCCATCCGTTAATTGACCTTTGTATTTTACTTCGATATAATCACCAGGTTTCGCAGTCGGTCCTTTCCCTTTTTTGGTCAAAACATAACTTACACCGGAAGGCATCCTTTTAGTTCTTAATTTATTTTCAGAAGCATATTTTTGAATAATCTTTTTGTCTGTAACAAATTGCTCTTTCTTTTTTTCCTCATATCGTTGGCGTTCTTTTACCTCCAACTCCTTCATATATTGATTGTATTGCTTAGCATTCATAATGTCCAACAATTCAACTTCATATATCAAATCTGTATTCGGAGGGATTACATCAGCAATTCCATTTTTGCCATAACCTAATTTTGATGGAATAAATAATTTGCCTTTGCTACCTGCTTGAAATTCTTGCAAACCTAAATCCCAACCCTTAATCACCTGACGATGGCCCACTCGAAAAACAAATGGAAAATCTTCTTCCGAAATATCAAATTCAGTCCCATCAAGTAGTATTCCTCGGTATTTAATTTTCACATAATCACCTACCTTCGCTTTTGCGCCTTTCCCCTCTTCTTCGATTAAATAAAAAACTCCATCGTCCGTTGATTTTGGATTCAGTTCATTCTCTTCGAAATACGTTTTAATATCCTGAGAAAAAATTGGATTGGAAAAACCAATAAAAGATAAAATAAGTGTAGCCAATAACCATTTCATAGTTTGAATAATTTAGATTTTAGTATTTACTTTTTTTAAAAACGAAAAACATTCCAAATGGACGCTTTTTGGCAGGAGGTTTGGTTATTGTTTCGTTAAAATAATTCGAAGTGGGAGTTTTCAACTCCTGTAAGGTACACGGGACTTGAAAAGTCCACTAAATTAACCTTTAAAATTCAGCACCAACTGCTTCTTTTCTTTTTCCAATTGCTTCATCTTCACCACTAAATCTTTATCATCCATTTCCAAGGTTCCAATCAATCGGCTTGTTCGATCTTTAACCGAAACAATATTGGACAAAGCATTTCGGATGCGCTGTTGCACCACCCAATCGGAAATTAAGTTGTCAAAAAAGATATCAATAAATCGAGTAAACGAATCTAAATTCAAAGAAAGATTTAATTGGCGAGGATTGTACACATCTCTCAATTCCGTTTCAAAACGATTTAATAAATGTTGTGCTTTATGCAATCGAGCACGAGCTCGGTCGATGTTGGAATGCTTCACATAAGTCGTCATTCCACGACCACCCATCATATCCCAATTCCCCCAATTACGAGCATTTCGCAAATAATTTTCCATCTCTGCCAAAATTACAACCACATCTTTTCCCGCATCCAATGCCTCTTTTATCTCTCTTTTTAAATGTCGACTGGCATCAATCTGTTTAGCAATTGTCAAAATTCGCATCCCCACAGGAGTCCCACTCCGCATCAAATCATTTTCTCTTTTTTGAATCATCATTTCTGCTTGAGCAGGGATGTCTTGCAGTTTTTTTAATTTTTCTTCAAGTACTCCTTTTTCATATTCCAGTAGCTCCAGAGATTTTTTATGCCCATTTCTTTTTAGTGCAGCTTGAAGATATTCTTGTCGCTCTTTATCGAGTTGCTCTTTTTTACTTCCGAGTACTTTATGGAAAAGACCTTTGAGACTCAAGCGCTCCAATTGCTTTACATCCTGCCCATGCTTTTCTAAAATTTTTTCAAATTTATCCAATTCTCGATAACCACTTTTCAGCTGAATATCCAAATTCTTCAAGTGCTTTTGAATACGCTCAAAATCTTGATATTTGTTAAGTACTTTGTTGAGTTCTTTTTGAAAGTCTTCCATTATCTTTTTCCAACTTTATGTTTTTGTAAAATATAATCTAATTTAGTCTTTTTTAGAAAAAGTAACTTCATTAAGTAAAAACAAAAATATGAAACCCCTTTTATATTTTTATTTTTTTCTTGGATAAGTATTTTTAATGGATTATATAATAATAAAAAATAAATTATGGCTTTAATAAAACCAGTAAAAGGAATTTCTCCCACCTTCGGTAAAAATTGTTTTATCGCAGAAAATGCCACCATTGTTGGCGATGTCGTCACGGGCGATGATTGCAGCATTTGGTTTAATGCAGTTCTTCGAGGAGATGTCAATAGTATCGTTATTGGCAACAAAGTAAATATTCAAGATGGCGCTGTTATCCATTGTACTTATCAAAAAACCAAAACCATTTTGGGAAATAATGTTTCCGTTGGCCACAATGCGATTGTGCATGGTTGTCAAGTTGCTGATAATGTTTTAATTGGAATGGGCGCAATTGTCATGGATGATGCGGTGGTGGAATCTAATGTTTTGATTGCAGCAGGTGCAGTCGTTTTGGAGAAAGCGCATTTGGAATCCGGATTTATTTACGCAGGCGTTCCTGCTAAAAAAGTGAAGGCGCTGACTCCTGAAACTTTTAAACATTATATTGGAAGGATCGCGGATAATTATGTGATGTATGCAAGTTGGTTTACTGAAACTCCCGATCTCTAAAGGGGAATTTCAGCTTTCCTTCCAATTAGAAAGCTACTTTCATTGATTTAAGATTATAGCTCAAATGAAGATTGGGGAACTATTTTTACAAATAGTTCCCCAATCTTTTTCAAAAGAAGAATGCCAAATCAATGAAAGAAAAAATCACTTTAAAAGGAAAACCAAAACTCCCCTTTAGAGATCGGGACTTACCTCCTCCTCCTCGAGTCAATATTATACGCCACCATCAACCGATCATACCTTTGCCCAAAAGGTCGAAAATAAGCCAAGACTGTATATTGGTTTTCCGTCTCATACCAATCCCCTTCTAGCTCGCTGAGATTTGGAATCTTATCTCCTTTTTGAGGAACAACCGCATACTTATAATTATAAAAACCTTGCTTCAAAGTTACATCCGCCACATAAGCTCTTACTGCTTCTTGATAATCCATTTTAAATTCATCCTTAATTTGCCAATCCGTCAACGCTCCAAAAATATAAACATCTTTATCATAAAATGGCTCATTCATTTTCATCGAGAATAGCACATTAGCATAATCACTTTCAATTCCATTAGCTAGACCATTCTCTCTATTTTGTCTCGCCAAAAGTGCCAATTTTGTATCTCGTGCTTCTTCAGAATCATCATCTGAGAATGATAAATTAACGCCATTGTTATTATTGTCCACATTCCCAATTACAAAGCCTCCATTGATGTCCCTTTGATTATACTTTAACGTATACGCTCTCGTTTCATCGGGAATCAACGTAACATCATATCCATCATTATACTCCTCAATTCCACGTATTCCATTTCCTCGATAACGCAAAGAACGCAAATCAAAATAGCGAAATTCTTTCCCTGCGAGAAATGAAATCTTATCCAAAAATTCATATTTCAATTCGTTCCCACTAATATATTGAGGTTCGAGTTCGCTGATTGCATTGTCCCATCTTCCATTTTGCAAAACAGTTACGGATACTTCTTTTCGTGGATTATTGATTTGAATACCTTTATGTAAAATCACAAAATCTATTTCCTGATGAGTTTGTCCTTTCTTCACAATAGAAGATCGATTCGCTGAACCTCTAACACTAAACGAAGGTTCGACCACCATAAATCGTCTAGTCAAAACCAAAAATTTATCATCTTCATTATCATAAACTTTCAATAAGTAATTTCCAGATTTA
The DNA here is from genome assembly GCA_937981555.1 of uncultured Saprospiraceae bacterium. Taxonomy (GTDB): domain Bacteria; phylum Bacteroidota; class Bacteroidia; order Chitinophagales; family Saprospiraceae; genus CAJQQY01. Next base: position 11,324 of record CALJOK010000028.1, on the reverse strand, counting down.
CTGAATTGAAAATCCTCATTTGGAATTGTCACTTCATAATGAGTGTAATCAATTAAGGTTCTAATCGAAAATTCTATATTTTGAATTCGCTCTTCATTAAAACCTACCATGAACTCTATTGGAGTCAACTCCGAAGGTGTCCAATCTGCATTGCAATGAACAACAGAATAAATATATTCTCTACTCTCCCCCTTCAAATCGTCAAATGATAAACTCAATGCACCACTTCCTAATTGAATAATTGGGTTACTAATAATCAATCCTGGAGGATGAAGGGTGACTGATTTAATGTAATCGACATAAGTATAATTATCAAAAACAAGATCTGCATCTGCCTCATCATCTTGCGCCAAAAGGAAAGTTGAACTCACCAACAAAAGAAAAAATAAGTATATTTTTTTCATCGAAAATGTTATTTGTTTTTATGGAAGTTGTTTGGAAATATCTTGTTGATTAAAAAAAGCAACTTCCTTAATATAAAACTGGTTTGGGGTAAGTTTTATTTTTAAAAATACTAAAAGAAAAAGTTAACTCAATTTAAGGGATTTTTGAAGATACTTCTCTACTTTTCATTTTTAGAAAATTATCTAAGAACATATTTTTCAAAAAACTCGACTTATGACAATCAAAGAAATCTTACTCTTCCCAATGGCATTCTTTTATATCTACGCTGGATATTCTCATTTCAAAAAAGCATGGTTCTTCTATAAGATCACTCCTCCAGCCTTACAGCCTTGGAAAAAAACCATTAATACAATTGTTGGGGTTGCTGAAATCGCAGGTGGAATTGGTTTGCTCATTCCTCAAACTCGATCAGCAGCGGCTATTGGAATCATTCTATTATTGATTGCAGTTTTCCCCGCCAATATTTATATGTTGACTTCAAAAGGAGCTGGCATGAAAATCAAAAATTGGTTTCTTTGGTTGCGACTTCCTTTGCAATTGGTGCTTCTTGCGTGGGCATATTGGTATGTTTAAACCTTGGTTTCTTGAAAATAAAAACTCAATCAATAATTTAAAAAGCCTTGTAAATCTCCATTTTACAAGGCTTTTCTTTTTCATTTTTTTCAAAATTGAAAGGTTTGTGCTGATATTTGCAAGATTTATGCTAACAGAAAAGGTCTCATCCTTCTAAATTTGTCTTATCCAATTAAAGGATTAAACAAACATTTTTAGAAAATCAAAAAACCACAAATGAAAACAATTAATTGAAAGGCATCATTGCCTTGAGGTACTTGATTTTTTCCAAGATTCAAGTTACCCCTATCTTACAAGGCATTTTTCCTTCATTCAATTTTATTGTTACAATCTAATAATTAAACTCACCCTAGTTTTTAGGAAAAGTTTATTTATGATAAAACAACCCCAAATCCAATAAAATCCTCTCCCAATATTTAAGTTGGGAGTTGGGTTTTTTTTGAACCAAATGATTAAGAAATTCAGTTGAACAGGAAAGCGATAGAATTACTATTCTTCCTTCAGAACCTCCTAATGAAAAATTAGGAGGTTACTTTTTTAAAATTTGAATAACCTCTTCTATCCAAAAACACTTTCCACATCCTTGCTACTATCAAAAACTCGAATTGCTATTACTTCTGCCTCCGCAGTAATCTCACCATCTGATTTTGCGATACAAGACATCACCACTTTTCGACCTTTGATCTCGGTGACTTTTGCTCGTAGTTCGATCGGCTTCGTATTAGAGGTTGGCTTTAAATATTTTACCGAAATAGTTCCAGTCGCATATCGATAAATTGGTTCGCTTTCCATCGAGCGATTTTCAGCTTGATAAGTTGCAGCCATGGCAGTACACATTGTGTGGCAATCAATCAACGTCGCTAAAATTCCTCCATTCAAAATTCCTTTCCAACCTTGATATTTCTCTTGCGATTCCCAAACGCAAACTGATTCGTTGCCTTCCCAGTAGCTACTTATTTTTAAACCTTGATGGTTATCTTTTCCGCAACCAAAACAAACATTGCCTGGCATGTGATCTTGAAAACAATCTTTCTCTTTCATAAGTTATTATTTATTTTCATAAATTTTAAATTGCAAACCTGCGTTCTCCTCTAACCTTTCTAACAATACATTTCCAAAAGCAACCGAAGGTGTCAACATACCCGCAACTTCTGGTGTTTTATTTTTATCCAAAGCCAAACACACCGCACTTTCCGCCAACATCTTACACGTGGATCCATATCCTGGATCTCGGTCACCCGTCACACTTCCTTGAACAATTGTTCCATCAGCCAATTCTCCAATCAGCAACATTTTGTAAAAACCACTTTCCCGTTTTTCCTTCGAAGGCCCTTCTCCTGGTTTTGGTAAAAATCGATTCATCGTATTTCTCATAAAAGATTCAGGTTTTGCAGACATCATCAACCCAGTTCCCATGAGCAACATCGTTCCTTTTGCTCGTCCTGAAATTCCAGGGCCAGTCATCATCGCTTCATCATATTGAAAATCTTTGCCGTAAGGAAAATCTTGTAATGCATGACTCCGCCGAACAACTCGAGTATTAATAGTTGACATAATAAATGGAGCGATCCAAGATTTCGCATCTTTATCATATTTTACACTTTTCAAATCTTCGCCATCTTTTCCCTTTTGCTTTCCCTTCGGATTCAATCCATAAGGATTAAATAAAGTAGCATAAATTGATTTATCTTTTTCTGCTTCGACTAGGACATTACTCAAACTTGCGTAAGTACCTCCGCTCATTTCTCCTTTCATCGCCTTCACTCGAAGTTTAATTTTTTGACAATATTCCCCCGTGAGTTCTTTTGATTTTTTTTGTAAAAAATAAACACCCATATCTGAAGGAATCGAATCGAAACCACAAGTGTGAACTATTCGAGTGCCATTTGCTTGAGCTGTCCCTTGATGTTGGTCGATCATTTTGCGCATCCATTGTACCTCACCTGTTAGATCGCAATAGTCAGTTTGATGTTTGACACATGCTTCGACGAGTGGCGAACCATATTGAGCATACGGACCAACAGTTGTGCAAATTACCTTCGTTCGTTGAACCATTCGTTCAAGTGTATCCATTTTTTGGCTATCAGCAATGACGAGTGGAATTTCTTCCGCACCTAAGTCTTTTTGGATACCTTCTAATTTTATCGCATTTCTTCCCCCCATGGCCCATTTTACAGAACCATTTACACCATATTTTTGCAACATATATTCAGCAACCAATCTTCCTGTAAATCCACTTGCTCCCCAAAAAATGATGTCGAATTCTCGATTATTGCTCATAATTTATTTTTATTAAAAATTTATAAAAATCGAATTTACTATTTATCAATCTAAAATTTCAATTATATTTGCGCTCTCAAATCAGAATTTATTTTTAATAAAATATACCATTAAAAAATGTTACATCAATTAAATAATTTACCAGCTGACGAATTGCAAGAATTATATGATGCAATTCCAGTAATTACTTTATTAATCGCAGGAGCTGACGGAGAAATCGAAGGCGAAGAGTTAGCACAATCAGAAAAAATCACTAGGATCAGAGGATTCTCAGGAGGAGAAATCATGCAAGATTTTTATGATAAAGTAGGTACAGATTATCATGAGCGATTGAATCGTTGGTTAAACGTTGTTTCAAAAGACACCGCAGAAAGAAATGCGGATCTTTCAGGTCGATTGGAAAAATTAAACCCGATTCTAGCAAAATTAACGCCTGAGTTAGGTGCTGAGATGTACAGAAGTTTCACCACTTTTGCGAAACATGTAGCTAAAGCTTCAGGTGGATTTTGGGGATTTGGAAGTATCAACAAAGAAGAGGCAGAATTAATTAATTTGCCAATGTTGACTCCAATCATTGTCGAAGAAGATGGAGAAGAAGCTTAATTTCTTTTTTTTTTATAAAAAAAGCTGCTACTGATTTTAAGATTTGTAGCAGCTTTTTTTTTAGTAGCGGGGCTCTCCCGAGTCCCGTTTCATTACGGGACTCGGGAGAGTCCCGCTACTAATATTATCGAAGGTTAAAATTTTATTTAACATATTTTACTTGATATTTTTCCGTTTTTTATAAAACGAAAAGAATAAATTTTGGGACGAAAAATCCTGCAATTTTTATCAAAACAAAAAAGAGTAAATATTTCCTCTGAAAGATTTACTTTTGCGGAATAATCACAACTTTACATGGAAAATAACGAGAACCTACTTGGCGTCATTTCTACCTTTTTGCGATGGCGAAAACCTATCATAAGAATTTGTCTAATTGCAGGAATTGGTACTGCTCTCATCACTTGGTTTGGCTTAAACGACTATTATCAATCCACCACAGTTTTTTATGCTGCAAGTCCTGACTTGGGGAAACCTGAGGCGGTGGGCGAGATCGAAAGAGATCGAGATATTTATGGAGAAGATACTGACAATGATCGACTTTTGACAATTGCACAATCAAATGAGTTAGTAACTTATCTGATTAGTAAATTTAAACTTTATGATCATTATGACATTGATCCTAGTAAAAGAAAATCAAAGGATAAAGTTCGTAAGAAGTTCCGCAAATTATATAATGTAGAAAAAACGAAATACGAAGCAATTGAAATCGCGGTAGAAGATAGAGATAGTATTAAAGCTGCCGAAATCGTAAATGCGGCAAGAATTAGGACAACCGAAATTGCACAAACTTTGATCAAAGATGGGCATTCCAAAAGAATGAATTCATTGCAAGAAACTATTAAAGAAAAACAACGATCTCTATATATTCTAGGAGATAGTCTTTCAAAGGTTAGAAAAAAATATCAAGTTTTTAATACTGAAACTCAAGGTGAGCTACTGGCACAAATGGTTGCTAAACAACGAGGTCAGATGATCGGTGCAAAAGCAAAGTTAGAAGTTTTAAACACAGGTAGAGGTGCGGCGAGAGACTCCGCAATTTTTATAAGAGCACAAGTAAGGGGTTTTGAAAAAGAAGTCGAAAGTCTGGAACAAAACTTAGCTCTTTTTAATAGTGGAATGTCATTGGTCAATGAATTAGAAGATGAGCACCAAGAAGCACGAGAGCAAATCAGCATTGATAGGGAGCGATTCAAACAACTTAAAGCAAGTTATGATTCTTATATCCCGACTATCATGGTTGTTGAAAATGGAACTGTCCCTGTCGTAAAATCTCGCCCAGGTCGTACCTTAATAACTATCAGCGCGATAATCATTGCTTTTATTTTAAGCTTGATTGGCGTTTTGATTTTGGAAAATTACAAAGACGTGGATTGGAAAAAATTAAGTCAGGAGTAATTTGTGATTAGTCAACTGATTACAAATCACCAATCATTAATAGATGTTTGCAAAGCTGCTAGGTATATCGACAGAAAGTGTTTCTAAAAAATTATTTACAATTTTTGGAGCAGTCATCTTGTTGTCTTTATTTATTGCAGCGGCAACTGACTTTTATTATTTAGTGGCATTGCCTGTGGTCGTTTTGATTGGATTTATGGCGGTGGTTGATTTTAAAAAATTATTTTTCCTCACCTTATTCTTTATTCCATTTTCGGTAGAAATGACTTTGCCTGGAGGGCTTGGAACAGACTTCCCCCCTGAGCTTTTGATTATTGGATTGATGCTCGTTTATCTTTTGTATTTTATTAAAAACTTAAGAAACATAGGTAAAGAATTTTACAAACATCCAATTACGATATTCGTGATTTTGCATTTACTTTGGACATTTATCACGACTCTTCATTCCTATGATTATTTAGTTTCAGTAAAATTTTCACTCGCAAAATTTTGGTATGTCTTTGTCTTTTACTTCATGGCAGGACAACTCATCAAAACGACTAAGGATTTTAAAAAAGTATTTTGGTTTTTCTTCTTCCCTATTTTTACAACGATATTTTATGTGATGATTCGGCATGCGGCAACTGGTTTTTCCTTTAAAGAAATCAACTTTTGTGTTGGTCCATTTTATCGAAATCATGTGATGTATGGTTGCATTGTTGCATTGTTTTTACCCTTCATTTGGTATATCAAAAAATGGTATCCTAAATATTCTAAGACTTGGTGGTTTTTGATTGGAGCACTTTTGATTGGTTTGGTAGCCGTGCAATTATCGTACACGCGAGCAGCTTATGTCGGCATTGCGATTGCGATTGCAGCGGTGCAAATTATTCGTTTTCGGTTGATGAAAGTCGCAGTTGGATTAGCGGTTGCGATTGCATTGGGAGTCGTAGTACATTTGATCACCGATAATTCTTACATGGATTATGCACCTGAATTTAAAAATACCGTTACGCATAACCAGTTTGACAATTTGATTTCAGCTACTGCAAAAGGAGAAGATATTTCGACGATGGAAAGAGTGTATCGTTGGGTCGCAGGTTATCAAATGAGTCAAAAAGAACCGTTGACTGGTTTTGGCCCAGGGAATTTTTATGGATTTTATAAAGGTTACACCGTCACTAGTTTTGAAACTTATGTAAGCGATAACCCTGAACAATCAGGGATTCATAATTACTATTTGATGTTGATTGTGGAGCAAGGATTTATTGGAGCGTTTTTATTTTTGGCGATGTGTTTTTACTTTTTGATTCGAGGGGAAACGGTCTATCATAAGACTACAGATCCAATGAAAAAACATATTATAATGACAGTAATATTGACGGTGATTATTATTGATTGCTTGTTGTTGATTAATGATATGATTGAGACGGATAAGATTGGGTCGTTCTTTTTTATTTGTATGGCGGTGTTGACGAATATTGATGTGGAGAATACTACCCAATTAGAAAAAAACTAAAACATCTTCCACCCTGGCTTATCATTTCCTTCCTCTTTATTTTTCTTGATCTTAGATTGTTCTTCTTTAATTTTCTTTTCTAAAGTAATTGGGTTTTTAGAAATAGCTTTTTCCACTCCAGTTTTTTTCATCAAAGATTTAACCTCTTCCAAAAATGCTTTTCCTTTTTCAGGTTTTACCATAAAAACAAAATTAGCATATCCCCAAACAGACTCTATAACATTTGGAGAAGTTCCCCATTTTTTTCCTTCCCAACCTGTCTTCCCAATTTGATGAAGCAAAGCTCTAAACTTACGTAACGTTTTTCGACAAATTCCTAATTCTCGATTTACAATAATTCCAGTCACTTCTTGTCTGCCTCCTTTGTGCATGATTCGCAATTTGTCGGGATGCAAATTAAACCCTTCATCCGTTGCGACACTTTTCATTCGCCACAATAATTTATACAAACTTTTGACCGCATCACCTGAAGCTGAAAAGGTCAAATCATCTGCATAGCGGGTATATTTAAAGTCTAAACTTTTAGCTACTCCTGCCAATCGTTTATCCATTTTATAACAAAGAATATTTGTCAAAACTGGACTTGTTGGTGCACCTTGTGGCAAAACTCTTTCTCCTTTTGCAACGAAATATTTGATACCATCCATCTTTACTAAATCAACATCTGGTTCGGTGCAAAGGGCGGCAAAAATAGTAGCTAACTTTTCAGAGTAACCTAAATTATGGAAAACACCTTTGACTCTTTTAAAATTTACAGTTGGAAAAAAATCTTTGAAATCATGGTTAACCACAACGTCTTGTTTTAAATGTGGTAACGCATTGGAAACAATCGATCGTTCTTTTTTAAATCCATGGGCAGATTCGTGGGTAGGGATTTTATCCAAAATATTTTCCAAAATCCAATATTGCGCATGCTTCAACAAAGGCATTGGAGCTGAGATTAAACGTTTGCCTCCTGATTTTTTTTGCATGTAAAATCTTTTGTAATGCGAGACTTTACTTACTTTTCGATTGTATGCTAAAAAACGTAAATGTCCAATTTTGAGATCCATTGCAGTTGCCAATTCTTCTTCGTTCGAAAACTTAGGCAAACTAAATTTTTCTAATTGCTCATTATTCGTTTCTGTAAAATGGAGCCCGATAGAAATATCTTCCCCTAAATATAAAACCTCTTTTTCCTTTCTCGATTTCCATTTGTCAGCTTTGGCTTGACGTTCTTCTTCTCGTTTTTCACGATTTGCTTTTTGTTTTTCTCTGGATTCTTGCAGGCGTTTTTTACGATATTCTTGAAGTAACTTTTCAGGATTTTTGACCTTATTATTTTGAGCCACCAATACTTTCATCTCTGAACTGAGTTCTGCTCGTCGTTCCATTATCTTTTCTGGAAGAGATGGTTTTTCTGTATTTGTTTTCCAAAAACCTAGTCGCTTCATCTCTGTCAAGATAAATTCTTCCCTTGAAGTGGAACGAATCAAATCGTAAAGTTCTTGTCGAGTTCGAGGTTGTTGGCTCATTTTATAAAAATTGTAAATGTATTGTTGTAAAAATTAACCGTGACACGATTTTGAATCGTGCCACGGTAGATCGCATCATTTTTTTACTTCGTAGAAGCTCAGAATCGGATGACTCAACTCCAAGCGGTCTCAACTAGTATAGCAGTTTTACTTCGAGGAAGTCAAACCGAAAACGCTATACTAGTTGAAAGACCGCAATGTAAAGAGGCAGCCGATGATGTATGCCAAAGTTGTGTGCATGGATGGCGAAACGCCAACCGTAATAGCAAGTTCTTTAATGATGCGACCAATCAATGTAAATTCATTGATAAACCTCGTGTTGTAAGTCAAGCTAAATTTAAGATCAATACTTACATTGGTCATTTTAACTTGACACGAGATTTTTCAATGAATGATAATTATCAAAAAAAGTAACCGTTCATGTTTACTTCGTAGAAGCTCAGAATCGGATGACTCAACTCCAAGCGGTCTCAGTAGGTAGTGCAGTTTTACTTCAAGGAAGTCAAACCGAAAACGCATTACCTACTGAAAGACCGCAATGTAAAGAGGCAGCCGATGATGTATGCTAAAGTTGTGTGCATGGATGGCGAAACGCCAACCGTAATAGCAAGCTCTTGATCGGGTTACTTTTTTTATAGTTGAAATTTTGCTCTTTTGCAAAATTGTTAAATCCAAATTTATCGCCTTTGACTAAACTTTAATCTTGTTGCCAAAATATGTTCACAAGGCCCTTTGTATAATTTATTCTTTAGGAAAAATCGACATTGACATTTTGCTTCCACCAATCGTTGGTCGCTGTCGATGATTAATTCCGTTTGAAAAACTTTGTCTTGATCTTGCACCTCCCCATTCATTTTTAAATTGTGGCCAGGCAAAGTTTCGATAATAGTTTTGACTTTTCCTTTTGCTAATAATTCATTCGCTACTTGTTCTCGGTCATTCGAAAATCGCAACTGCTCAAATGGTAAAGGATCTTTGCTCAATTCTCGTACTCGATATTTTTTTTTATTCATATCGAACATCACTCTTCCCGCTTGCGTGTAAGATGACAATGCACCTTGAATTACTGAACGATCCAAATTTATTTTTCGAGAAAGATCATCCGCCGAAGCAAACCAATCTTCTTTGAGTGATTCGAATATTTTTGTTTTGGTAAAAAGATCAACATCAGCTCGTGGTGCCATTAAATCAAAATTCCCTGCACGTGACCAATCGTTCTTTGTCCAACCTGACAAACCTAAAGTAAAATTCATATCACCCAAATCTGCGATAAAAAAGGAAGGCAAACCTGTTCCTAATAATTTCACTTTAAAACTTTTGGCAACGGGAATTAATCGCTCCAAAATCAATAACCTTCGTCGTCCCCAAATCCGAATTTCCTTCGGACTCGTTCCATGATAAATACTTCTGGAACAAACTAACTCATATCCCCATGGTTCAAAAACTACTCGTACTGGTTCATTTGGTTTTAAGTGAAAACGAATTGAACGTGGGCCTTTTTTTTCTTTATATCTTTTTAGGATAAAACAAAAATTGTGAATATCCATCGGGTGCAAATCAAACTCCACCGCATCCAAAGTCATCGCAGAACTGACTTGCAAAAACCCTCGAACCCAACTATCGGGCAAGTCAATTTTTAATTCCTTAAATGAATCTTCATTTTGAGTATCCACTTGAAAACCAGATGGATCAACAACAAAGTCTGTTGTTTTGTAATCTCTAATTTTTTGAAACTCTTTGTACAATGCATCTGAATAATCAATATTCGTTGTTCCGCATTCAAATTCATTGATGTTTTTAAATACCTCGTAACTACATCCTAATCGTCCATATGAAGATTCGTCTTGACTAAAACATTCAAAAAAAACTTCATCAGGATGAACCGTAATTACTGGATCTAAAACAAACCAAGCATCTCTATCCTTTTTATATAAATATTTAAAATACTTTTGTCGAGCAGTATAAAATGGCTTCATTACTTCATTCGAAGTTTTGTAAATATCATTTAACTCTCGCTGCACCAATCCAATTTTTGCTTTAGTCTCTTCATTTTGAGCAATCATTTCTTGGAGGTAATTTTCCTCTTGTTTAGCTGCCCAAGTTTTGTACTCTTCCCGGTCTTTTGGTTGGTATCTCATATCAGAAACAACTACATCATGCAAGGCAGAAATCGCTTCTCGGAAAGGAATATTTTTCCCTAAAGTACCTCTGAAAAAAGTAGGCTCTCGAAAAGTGTCAGGCGCAAAAGACATCCCCGTAGAATTCGCATTGCTTTCTACTTTTGAACTTCCACTATATTTGTAATTGAATAACATGCTTTACTTGTTTGATTTTTACGAAATAGGATAGTCCTCAAATTCTATTTTTTCTACTGGCACTTCTAGTCCTTCAAAATGAACTTGCAAGTCTCGCATGATTTGGATGCACTTTGCTTTGTCTCCAATTGCCATCGTCGCGGATTGCCTTTCCAAAACTTCTGCTACGATCTTTGCAGTTCCTGCTCGCTTCATTCCTTCATTTTTCAAAAACTCAAAAATTCGTTTTTTGGCAACTCGTGATTTATTGACACCTGACAAGACTGTGATGAAATAATGTTTTAATTTTTCAATATGCTCAGGTTGGTCTGTAGCAAATCGTTCAAGATAGTTCGTCGCAAAAAACTGCAACTCTTGCGTTGGATGTTGACTGAGTTGGAGCAAAAATTGTTCGCCATTTTCTTCTTTGAAAAAACGAGTAATTAATTCTTTTCCAAATTGCTGCACCACAGGTTTGACACTATCACAAAGACTCACTAAAATTTCAGGTGACCAATGTTCTTCTTTTATCTTTTCTCTAAAAAAATCAAAACTAAAATCACGAATATCATCCCAGCGAGCATCAGTTAATCGAACTGCTTCCGCCAATTCATTTTGAATTCGGTCTATATTTTTTTCATAAATACTTTCTACCCATTGTCGAACTGCCACCATTTCATTATCACCTAAGCGAACAATTTGTCGCATCGTCAAATCTTTTTGATCGGTATGATTTTGCAATAAATGGTTTCCTAAAACGTG
>CALJOK010000027.1 GCA_937981555.1 uncultured Saprospiraceae bacterium | reverse complement strand
TTGGATAAACACATTACCATGATGCCAAATCCAACAGACGGAATGTTCTTGATCAATCTAGAATTACCTCAAGTGAGTGAAGTGCAAGTTCGCATTTATGACATCACAGGTAAAGAAATTTTGACGAGTCCAAAACAAAGTATTTTTGAAAATCAATTGGAGTTCAATTTATCTTCATTCACGGATGGAGTTTATATTGTAAAAATTACAGTTGATGATGCTGTTTTGGCGAAACGAATAGTTTTACAAAAATTCTAGAACAGGATTTTTGAGTAAAAAATATAAGCCCTCTGATTAGAAAATCAGAGGGTTTTTTCTATCATACTACTTTATTCCAAACTACTAAATGCCATCCCAATCTCCTTTCCTCTACCAAAACATCCCATTCGTCTTGAAATAGGTAGAGTCTAACATTTTTTTTATTTTACTCGAAGAAAAAATTCAATCTTTAATGATTGCTCCTCTGCTTTATTTCTTTTCAAAATATTATATCAACAAAACAAAAAACAAAATGGATTTACAAATTTCCAATCTTTCGAAAACTTACCCTAACGGAGTTCAAGCTTCAAAAAATGTCACCCTTACGATTCCAGTTGGAATGTTTGGTTTGCTTGGGCCTAATGGTGCAGGGAAATCTACCTTGATGAGAACGATTGCCACCTTGCAAGAACCTGATTCGGGGAGTATCATGTTGGGTGATTTGAATGTGCTGACGCAAAAACATGAAGTGCGAAAAATCCTAGGATATCTACCTCAGGAATTTGGAGTATATCCAAAAGTTTCAGCAGCAGTTTTACTTGACCACTTAGCAGTACTTAAGGGAATTACCAATTCAGGAGAACGAAAAGAAATTGTAGAAGCATTGTTAGTAAAAACCAACCTTTGGGAAGATCGAAAGAAAAACCTTGGCGGTTACTCTGGAGGAATGAAACAACGATTTGGGATTGCACAAGCTTTGCTTGCTAGTCCAAGATTAATTATTGTCGATGAACCAACCGCAGGACTTGACCCAGCAGAAAGAAATCGTTTTTTAAATTTATTGAGTGAACTCGGAGAAAATACTATTGTAATTTTATCCACTCACATTGTCGAAGACGTCAAAGAATTATGCACGAATATGGCAGTCATCAACAAAGGAGAAGTTTTATTGACTGGCACTCCTTCTGATGCACTTGAAAACATCAAAGGAAGAATTTGGAGAAAACAAATTACCAAAGACCAAATTGAAAACTATAAAAATACCCACAACGTCATTTCTGAAAGAAGAAGTGCAGGGAAACCAATCATTCATGTCTTTAGCGATATGCAACCAGGTGAAGGATTCACAGTTGTGGAACCGGACTTGGAAGATGTTTACTTCTCTGAGATTTTTGGAAAAAATGTAAATGCGATAATGTAGAAATCATTATCATCTTTCATTTATTTTTTCATCTAAAAATCAAAATATCATGACTTGGGAAATTTTTAAATTTGAATTAAAATATCGTTGGAAACGTCCAGCTACTTATATATATTTTGCTATTATGTTTTTATTGCCATTCCTTGCAGCTGCTTGGGATCAATTAACTATCGGAGGTGCAGCAGGGCAAATTAAAGAAAATGCACCGCATAACATTTCATTTATGATGTTGATTGTTACTGCCATTCCAGGTTTGCTTTTAGCAGCAGGAATTATGGGAACACCCGTCATTCGAGATTACGAACACAAAACAGCTTCTCTCTTTTTCACTACTCCAATTACCAAAACTCAATATTTAACGGGAAGATTCTTAGGATCTTTTTTGACCGCAGTTTTTGTTTTTAGTGGAATGATTTGGGGAATGGCTTTAGGACATTTATCACCTTGGGTGGATCCTGACAAATTATTACCGTTTAGTATTTGGAACTATTTGCATCCATTTTTCACTTTAGTTTTACCCAACTTATTTATCATGTCTGGGATCTTTTTCATGGGTGGAGCATTGAGTAAAAAAATGTTAGTGGTCTTTACGCAAGGAGTTGGAATACTTGTGATGTATTTAATTTCTGTTCAGTTTCTTTCTGATATGGAGAGTCAAACCACAGCAGCATTAATGGACCCTTTTGCAGTAGGCACACATAATTATGCTACGCAATATTGGACGGTAGCGGAAAAGAATTCGCAAGTTGTTCCTTTGACAGGATTGATGATGACCAATAGATTAATTTGGATGGGACTGAGTTTACTCGCCTTAATTTTGACCTACGTCTTTTTCGATTTTTCTGCTTCAAGAAAAAGTAAAAAGAAAAAAGCTGCAGCAACTAAGGATAGCCAACCAAAACGAATTGCTTCGTCAACGGTCATTCCTTCCGTCACTCAACACGATGGATTTGCAACTAACATCAAACAGATGTTTGGCATGTCTTGGTTTTATTTTAAATGGATATTCAAACAAGTTCCATTTATAGCGATACTCATTGCAGGTATCGCGATCATGCTCAACAATGCACAACATTGGGGAAAAGTTTATGGCGTTTTTAAATTGCCCACTACTTATTCCATGTTGGAATTGATTCAATCATTTAATTTATTTTTTATCATCATTATCGTGATGTACACCGGTGAATTGATTTGGAAGGAACGTGATGTAAAAATGAATCTAATTTACGATGCACTTCCCTACCCTAATTTTGTAACCCTTGCTGGGAAATTCTTTGCCATGGTTTATATGTTTATTTCCTTGTTGGCCATCTTGATGTTGACAGGAATGACGATACAAGCGATGAGTGGTTATACTGATTTTCAAATAGGACTTTATGTCAAGACATTGTTTTCTGATACCTTATCATTTCTGTTGTTATTCACCTTTTTAGGATTTTTATTTCAGTCATTGACCAATCATAAATTTGTTGGACATGCTGCATTTGTTGTATTTTTTATTGCAACGATGGTCTTTGGACAACTAGGTATAGAACATCGAATGTTCCAATTTGGAAGTACAGGTTTAGGTAATTTTTCTGACATGAATGGCTATGGACATTACGTACCTACCTTCTCTTGGTTCAATATTTATTGGTTTGGATTTGCCGGACTTTTATTTGCGGTCGCATTGTTATTTTCTACTCGTGGAGCAGAAACTGCATTTATGATGAGATTGAAAAAAAGTAGATTACGACTAACTAAACCGTTGTTAACTTTTGGTTTATTTTCCATGATGCTATTTACGGGATCAGGTTGTTACATTTATTATAACACTAATATTCAAAATAAATATACCAACTCTGACCAAGATGAAAAAAGCCAGGCGGATTATGAAAAAACATTAAAAAAATATGAGGACATTGCTCAGCCAAAGATTACAGATATTTATCTCGAAATTGATATCTTCCCTAAGGCCAGAGACTTTGAGGCGCGAGGAACATATCAGTTAAAAAATAAAACGGATGAAACTATTTCTCAAATTCATCTTCAATATAACCCTGATAAGAATATTACCAATTCTGTAAAATTTGGAACGGATGCGACGATCAAAGAGGCATTTGAAGAATTTGATTATTTCATTTATGAATTGAAAAAACCGCTTGCTCCTGGCGATTCTTTGCAGATGGATTTTGTTACAAAATTTGATACCAAAGGATTTGTTGAGAGTGGTTCGAATACGGAAGTATTAAACAATGGTACTTTTTTCAACAACACCTATTTCCCTTCATTCGGTTATTCAGATAATTTTGAATTGGGAGATGATGATACTCGAAAAGAGCAAGACCTTCCAGAAAAAGAAAGACAACGAGAACGAAATGATCCTGTCGGACTTGCTCAAAATTTGTTGACTGATGATTCCGATAGACTCAACTTGGAAATGATCTTAAGTACTTCGCCTGACCAAATTGCTATCGCTCCAGGTTACTTGCAAAAAGAATGGGAAGAAGACGGACGTAAATATTTTCATTACAAAATGGACGAACCCATCTTAGGTTTTTTCTCTGTCGTTTCTGCTCAATATGAAATTGCCAAAGATACTTGGACTTCAGAAAATGGAGAAAATGTAAACTTGGAAGTATATTACCATAAAGGCCATGACTTGAATATTGATCGATTAATGAAAGGGATGAAAGAGTCGTTAAGTTATTTTTCCAAAAACTTTAGCCCTTACCAATATCGTCAATTGCGGATCATGGAATTTCCAAGATATCGGTCGTTTGCACAGTCGTTTCCAAACACCGTTCCTTTCTCTGAGGACATGGGTTTTATCATGGATATTCAAGAAGATGATATTGATTTTCCATTTTACGTGACGGCTCATGAGGTCGGTCACCAATGGTGGGCGCATCAAGTTACGGAAGCTAATGTAAAAGGAAATGCTATGCTTTCAGAAACGATGGCGCAGTACTCTGCACTCATGGTAATGAAAAACACTTACCCTACTGAGATGATGCAAAAGTTTTTAAAATTTGAAATGAATAGTTATTTACGAGGTCGTTCACGAGAGCAGAAAAAAGAACAACCGCTTGAGCTAGTTGAACGCCAAGGTTATATTCATTATCGAAAAGGAGCTGTTGTAATGTATGCTTTGCAAGATTATATTTCGGAAGATAGTGTAAATATTGCCTTGCAACGATGTATCAAAGATTGGGCATATCGAGAGGATCAATATATTACCTCTGCTAACTTGTTGGGTTACTTTAGAGAGGTGACGCCTGATAGTATGCAATATTTAATTAAGGATATGTTTGAGACGATTACCTTATTTGAAAATAGAGCGAAGGAAGCTACTTACCAAAAATCTGGGGAGGAGTATCTCGTTGACCTTGATATTTCTTCTATCAAATACCGCGCAGATAGTCTTGGAAATGAAACATCAATTGAAGTGAATGATTGGATTGACATTGGTGTTTACGGAGAAGACGAAAATGGAAAAGACAAGATTTTATATTTGCAAAAACATAAAATCACGAAAGAGGAAATGAATTTTAAAATCAAGGTAAAGGAGAAACCAACTAAGGCTGGAATTGATCCAATCAATAAATTGATTGATCGAAATCCTGACGATAATCGAATGCGGATGACGCTGAAGGAAAATGGTTAATTATTTTTTCTCTTAAGTAAGCATAAAAAAAACCTCTGACTGAAAAGTTAGAGGTTTTTTTATTTTAGTTGTTTTCTTTTCTAAAAAGTAACATTTAGTTTTATGAATCGTCAATTAAGTAACTTACTTAATTGAACGATTACAAAAAATATTATCACCAAAAAATAAAGTATGAAAAATTTCTGTTGCACTTTACTCTTCTGTTCTTTTCAATTTTTCATTTTTGGACAGACCACAATCAACGGTAAAATTCTAAACAAAAGAACCACACAACCTATCTCCTACGTCAACATTGGAATTCCAAAAAATGCACAAGGAACAGTCAGCGATGACGAAGGAAATTACACTCTCAAATTTAAAGATTCGAAAGATACTGTCACCATTTCTGCCATTGGTTTTTTTACTCAAAAAAAATCCGTAAATGAATTGTTACAAAATGGCGATATTTTTCTCGAACAACAAATTCATGAGATAAAAGAAATCAATCTAACCGCTATTGGATTTGATAAAGAAAAATTATTTGGCAAAAAAAATAAGAATCGTGGTTTAAGTATTGGTTTTGGAAATGCACAATTAGGATGTGAAATTGGATCTTCCATTCGTATCAAAAAAGAGACCTACCTTAAAAGTGCCAACTTCAAACTTAACCATGCGCAAGGTGATAGTATACTTTTTCGAGTAAATATTTATCATTTCGAAAAAGGAAAAATTGGTGAAAATATTTTAAAAGAAAATGTAATTATTTCTGCTCCGCAAAAAAAAGGAGTGCTTACCGTGGATCTTACTCCTTACGAATTAATTATCAATCACGATATTTTATTGACCCTCGAATGGATTAAGGATGATAACGGAGCAGGTAATGAAGGAATCACCTTTGACACTAAAAAAGGAAAAAAACACAATATTTGGAATAAGCGAACTAGCCAAAATCCATTTAAAATAAATAAAGTTAGCGGCAGGTCTCGTGTGAAAAAAAAATCACTTTGCTTTTGGGTGATCGGAAAAGAAGTGATGTAACTTACTGATGTACAGAATCATAATTAACCCAAGCTAATGCTTTGTCACCTCCATACATTTTATCTTCGTCGATAGACTTTGCCCATGAGGAAATCTTCGCTACTTCATCAAAGAAATTTCTAGTTGGCTGGTATCCTAGCTCTTTTTTTATTTTATTAATATTAATTATCGTTGGAGTGGTGATATAATCAAAAGCTTGCATGGTCAATGGAAAAGGAAACCCAAAAAATGAGGTAACCTTTATCATCCATCGAACTATGCTCGGAGAGACCCATTTTATTTTTATTTTTTTATTCAAAAAATCTTCATTTATTTCTTGCATCACTTCACTCAAAACATAAGCATTTTCATCTGCAACATTAAAAGCATAAAACCCTTTTAGGTTTGTTGTTAAGCAAAGTTCTACCGCATGAATTAGATTCTCAATATGCGTCATACTCAACTTCACCTTTCCTCCTCCTGGTAATTTTATTACACCACTTTTACCCAAATTTAAAATCCGAGGCAATAGTACTCTATCATTCATTCCATAAACTGCACGAGGTCTTAAACTAATTATGGTTTGATATAATGAGCATTCTTTTTTCAAAAATTCTTCTGCCAAAAATTTTGACTTTCCATAAAGTGATGGGAAGTTATTTTTATCAACATCATTTTCACTAATCAATTTATCACTTAAAGGATAGATAGAAGCGGAAGAAATATTTACCCACAGTCGAGCCTGAATCGCTTTAAATAAATTTATAGTAGTCACTACATTGTTTTGATAAAAGGTATCCCAGTCTCCTTCGTCATTAGCATAACCTGCACAATGGATACAAACATCTACTGTCAATTTAGGAATCTTTTGGAGTAGGTCAACGGATTGATAAATTCCAAAATCGGTGAGTCCATCAGGAGGGTTTTCTGGTCGTGACCAAGCCAAGACTTCGTGACCTTTTTTAGAAAAATAACGAAGCAAATGTGCTCCGATAAATCCAGTCGTTCCCGTTATTAATATTTTCATAATGATTATAAAATAAAAGGTTTAATTTAGCAAAAAAGGTTTTTCAAAAAAATATAAAGTAAATCTTCAGTTTGACAAATATTATAAAATACAGAGTTTTCATCATTATCGGTTTTTCAATATTACTAGCTATTTCAGTTTGGAAGATTCCTACGATGAAAGCTAATTACCAATTTGATGATTATTTTCCTCAACAGGATTCCACCGTAACCTTCTATCAAAATATCGAAAAAGAATTTGGAACTGCTGCTGATTTTTTGCTCGTAGCTTTTGAAAACTCTCCTGATGTTTTTGACTCCTCTTTTTTAATTAAGTTAGATAGTTTCAGCAATTCACTTGTTCGAGATTCATCGGTAAAAAGAATTACAGGAATTAATAATTTCCAAGATGTCAGAAAAACGCCGTTCGGTTATATCCAAAAAAATACGCTTTCTCTTCCATCAAATAATTATTCAAAAGTCAAAAATCGTTTTTTAAAAGACCCTAGAACAAAAAAAATTTTGGTCAATAAAAAAGGAACAGCAGTTTGTTTAGTCATCCAAACCAAAAGAAATATTCCTGCAAAAACAGCCAATGAATTAATTGAAAAAATAGTTTCCTCCTCTGAAAAAATAGGTTTATCAAAACCAAAAATTGGCGGTCAAATTTATACCGAAACAACTTATGTAAAAGTTTTAGAAAAAGAAAACATCAAATTGATTCCTATTTTCATCTTGGTAGTTTCCATTGTTTTGTTGTTGCTTTATCGTTCTGTCATAGCCTCACTTGTTCCAACCATTAGTGTGATGGCTGGATTAGTTTTACTCTACGGTTATGCCGCATGGATTGGTAGAGACATCAACATTTCTACCTTGATGTATCCAACCGTGATGGCAGTAGTCGGCATGTCCGATTTAATTCATTTATATACCAAATATCAAGATGAATTGCTCAAAGGATTTAAGAAAAAAATGGCCATTGCCAATAGTTTATCTGAATTAAGGAATACACTTTTTCTGACTTCTTTGACGACCATAATTGGTTTTCTAAGTATTTCTTTTTCGGATATTCCACACATTCACACCTTTGGATTTGATGCTGCAATTGGTGTTGCACTTGCATTTTTTATTGCCATCTTTTTGACACCGATCATCTTGTTTTACATTCCTGTTCGATTTATTAATTTAAAAAAAAGGAACTGGGATCAGTTTCTAAATAAAGCTTATTTCATTTCTAGAGACCATCCAAAATATATTATTGGAGGCAGTATGCTGATGTTATTTTTAGGTTTGTTTGGGATGCAAAAAATAAATACTAATAATAAAATTTTGGATGCGATTAGTGAAAAATCAAATTTGAAAAAAGAGTTTTTATTTTTTGAAAATGAATTCTCAGGTATTCGAGCAATGGAATTAGTATTGATTATGAAAGATGGCCATCAAATTAATGAACCCAAAGTCTTAAAAGATATTGACCAAATTGAATCCTATTTGAATTCATTAAAACCAATAGGTACAGTATTTTCACCTACTACTTTTTACAAAACTATTTATGATGCACAAAGTGGTCCGATGCTAAGTCAATATCATTTACCCGAAGAAGATTCAAAATTTAAACCTTTAGAAAAACTAAGCAAAAGATTTAAAAATCCATTTGTAAATAAAGACTTGAACAAAGGATTAATCAGCGCAAGAATGACCGATGTTGGTCGTATAAAAATGCAAGAAATCAATCAGGAATTAAATGCTTGGGTTGCCAAAAACTTGGAAGACCGAAATTTTAAAATTCATTCTACCGGACGACATGCGTTGATAGATCGCACCAATGAGTTAATGATTGATTCTATGTTTAAAGGTTTATTATTTGCACTTATTTTGATTTCTTTCATCATTGCTTTTTTATTTAGAAGTTTAAAAATTGGAATTATTTCCTTGATTCCAAATATATTTCCTTTGATTCTGACCGCAGGTGTGATGGGTTTTTTAGGTATCGAATTAAATGGATCATCAGCCATTATTTTTACCATCGCATTTGTCATCGCAGTAGATGATACGATTCATTTTTTAAAAAAATATGCTTTCCTTCAAAAACAAAAAGAGCAAATCACAAAAGAAGCATTGATTCATCAGACGATAATGGAAGCAGGAAAAGCAATCTTGGTTACCAGTATTATTCTTATTTCGGGCTATGGGGTATTATTGCTTTCAGAATTTAAAGAAGCGTATTACCATGGGGTACTTATCTGTTTTACTATGTTTTGGGCAGTTCTTGCAGACTTATTTTTACTACCAATTCTATTAAGGAAATTTGGTTAAAAAAGAGTTCGTTTTTTTTGAATAACGATTTCAGAACAAGGATTTGATATTTAAGAAGTTTGACGAGGTTCCTCAAGATTACCATGAGAAGTTTCGTAAACTTCTCAAATCCTTGTTCTGAAATTGTTATTCGATATTCAAAAAACCCTCTCCTACTCATCCAAATAATCCATCAAAACCATCCGATCAATTTTCTGCTGTCTCCCCTTCCTTGGGATTTTTTTAAAATGAATAAAATCCGGCCATGCTTCTTTGTCAATCGAAAACGGCCCTGATTCTAATTGTTTTCGAATATATTTTTTGGATAAATAAATTTCACTTTCAATAAATAAATGTACCTCTTCATCTGCTTTAGTTTCATCATATTTCCCAACCAACACGGCATCAGTTATTCCTTCAATTTCTTTAATCGTTGGAATATAAAGTGCAGGATAAAGATTGAAACTCCTTCGAATAATCATATCTTTTTTTCTTCCCATCAGAATTAAATTCCCCGTTTCATCTACGTAGCCTAAGTCTCCCGTTGGATGCCATTCACTTCTTTTTTCAAGATGCCAATAGCGATAAAACAATTGATTAGAGTTCAATAAGATTTCATCGTCTTCTGCAATTTGTATTTGCAAACCTTTCGCTGCATAACCTAATGGGTCGCCACTACAAGACATCGTTGCTTTTTTTCTACCATCAATGGAAGTGACTACCAAATTTTCGGTCATCCCATAAAGACAAGTTATCCTCGTTTCTGCTGGAAGAAATCTTATTAGTCGTTTTAAAAAAACTTGATGAACTGGAGCTGAACCTAATAACACATGAGTCAAAGAATTGGGCAATTTTCTATTATTCTTTTCGCAATAATTAATCAGTTCCAAATATTCACTTGGCGGTGCAAATAGAATGGAGATTTTTTCTTCCTCAATAAAAGTTAATCGTTTTTTGGGAGACCAAGTATTTCCCCAAAGTTTAGTCGCCACTCCTGCACATGCTGCAATCAACATAAAATGAGGCAAGTGAGTTGCCATAATTTGTTTTTGCTCGGAACGAATTAATGCTGCAATCAATTGAATACTTTCATGCAAACTTTCAGTTGTATGCAAAACACCTTTTGGTTCACTCAATGTGCCTGAAGTATAAGTGACCAAATAAGGTAATGCTTTAGTTTTATTCAAAGTGATAATTTCCTTTCCGCTACTTTGCAATAATTTTTTGATCGAAATATAAGTTTGAAAAATAGGTAACCTCGGGCCAGTCAAAATCTTTTTGATATTTTTATTCCTAGGGAAATACAAGCCTACTTTTTTCCAATAAAAATAAATTAGCCGAAGGATTGGATGCTCTTGCAATAGTGCAATTCTTGAATCTAGAAAAACCCATTGAGGGTTAAACTGTTCTAATTTATGTTTATAATTTTCTCTCCCCATTTCAGGATCAATGATGGCGACTTCGCATTTTAACATCATGGTTGCAAACATAATTTGTACAAATTCTGTCCCCATTGCGGAAGCGATGACAATTCTGTCTTTTTCCTTCATTCCTTCTTCTCGCAAGTTTGCCGCAAGAATTTGACTTTCTTGTAACAACATACTTACGGTAAATTTTTCTTTACCATTTTCCAACAAAACATGATTAGCATCAAGTTGCTGTAGCAATTCAATTATTTCATTCGAGTATAATTTCATATTTACCAAATTAACATTTGAACGGAAACACTTAGTCCGGCTGCCAAACCAACTAGTGCAATTTTATCTCCTTTCTGCAAAATATTATTATCTCTCGCATACACGATTGATAAAGGAATAGAAGCAGCTGCGGTATTGCCATATTTCTCAAAAGTATTTACGAATTTCTCTTTGTCCAATCCTGTATTTTCTGCAATCACTTTAAAAGTTTGATTAGAAACTTGGTGTGTAAAAATATGATTAATAGAATCAATGGCCCAATCACATCGCTCGAATGCTTTCAACACAAAATCTTTGGAATGAACAATCATTGCTTCCTTTAACTCTGTTGTTTTTCCTTCAAAATATAATTTAGAATTATCATGTGGAAACATAGATCCGCCTCCTTGAATCGTACACAATTCCCAATGATTTCCTTCGGTCATAAATTCTTGATGATACAAGCCCGACTCATCATCTGAGACTGACATAATTATTGCTGCACCAGCATCACCTAAGGTAAACGAAGCCATTGCTCGTTTTAGATGATCCATATCTTTGATCGCATAATTGATCGCATCACTTAATTTTTCTCCATTGACAATTAAGATGTTTTTATAGATGCCTGCTTTGATAAAAGCATCGGCAGTATGCATAGCAGTCACCATACTATTGCAAGCATTTTTCAAATCCATACATGGACATCGCAACCCTAATTTACTTTGAACAATATTAGAAGTGGCAGGCTCAATCAAGTCTGAACAAGCTGCTGCAAAAATCAATAGATCTATTTTTTCTCTTCCAACTTTATCAATAATTTTTAGCGCAGCTTGAACCGCTAAATCAGATACTTGTTCATTTTTTGCAGCAAACCTTCTTTCTTGAATTCCAAACAAACGTTCTAAAACACCATCAGGTAAAAATGTTTTTTTCTGATTCACCGCATCCATTAATTCTTGATTGGAAACTCTTCGCTCTGGAAGGTAAGCAGCAATTTCACTAATTTTTGATCTTATCATATTTTGGCTTTAGGTGAAATTTAGTTCATTGTGTAAAATGAAAATTATAAAAATGGGAGCGTCGCTCTGCATCACATTTTTTTTGATTTATTTATTTTCTACCAAGGGAGTGGTCGCTATGCTCCATTCGAATAGTTTGGTTTATTTCGGCGCAGCGCGCCATTCCCCTTGGTAGAAAAATTTCTGAATTGAAAATTTGCAGAGCAGAGCGACGCTCCCATTTTTATAAATAGATTTCTACACCATGCAATTAGTTATTTCTTAAACATTTGCTTTAAGAATCCTTCTCCAAAAAAATCTTGTAACTGGATTGAATGCATTAATTTCTTTCGTAAAACTAATCGCATCATCTAAGCAATATTTAGCAAAATTGGAAGAATAGTTTTTATTAGCTGCTTTAAAATATTGGGAGGAATCATCCACTCCAATCCTTTCAAATATTTCTTTGCGAACATATAGGGTTCGCATAAAATAAATATTTAGCAAAATCACCATTCCATAAATTGTTCTTTTGAAGAGACCTGCTTTTTGAGTGAATCGATCCAACCACATTTTGGTATAATGAATATGCCTTCCCTCTTCGATGTTATGCAGTTCAGAAACTTTTCTTAATACATTATATACCGCTTTATCTTTTCTAAGAATTTTTCCATAGGTATCTGCAATAAGTTCAATCGCAAGTACAGACATAAACATCAAATCAGCAGGAAAATAATTAGCGGTCATTTTCCCAAGCCACCGATGAAACCATTTTGGCGCAAGTGGTTTTCCATTCATTTTTTTGATGACCTTAGCAAACATTTCTTGGTGTTGATATTCTTCGATAAGTTCCCGTAGCAAGAATCGATGTTCCACCGAAGTGGTATCCAAAGTCAATAAATGTTTAGTAAAAAAAAGACAAGCTAAGTTTTCAGACCAAGCATAAGAGTACATCACTTGAACGACTTCATGTTTTCCTAATTCCACTTTTTGCGTAGCAGTCAAGCTGTCATAAAGTGGATGGTCGTATAATGAAGTAAGAAAATCTGGAATGAATTTATCTTTGGGTTCAACAGATTCTTCCCATGGAATAAAAGTATCTGGCAAGCTTGGACTAGCTTGAGAGAGCTTAATTAATCGCTCTATTTTTTGTTCTGAAAAAGCATTCATATTTTATTAGTTTTATATTAAATGTCCTAATGCGTATCAAACTGATCGCTAAGGAATATTAGCCAATCAATGTTTTAAATTTAATTTCAAAATCATTACTCTAAGCATTTGTTATATTAAATATAAAAAAAATCAAGATCGGTTTAAAATTGAATTTCGTCAATAATAAATTTAATTTTATCTAATATGAATAATTAAAAATCCATCACTCAATATTAATTTGGGTGATGGATTTTTTTGAGAAAATTAACTTTCAATTTTTCAAATCAACTAACCTCTCAGAGGTTCCAATAAATATTTTAAAATACAAAAGGATCGATTGCAATACTCTATCCATTTTCGATTGCATCATTTATTCTAATCCAGAATAAAAAAGAAAAATTTTACCTATGTTTGGAATTATATATCACCAAGAACTGTTAGTTTTTTTATACAAAAAATATAACCTAAGATGGCAAAGAAAAAAGTAAATGTAAAGAAACCGCCTGTACTCTTTAAAGAAACACAAAAAATAATAAAATCAATTGAACGTAAAGTTGATGGAGATTTTTTGACCTATTGGCATTCTTACAATAGTAGCATGGCAGGAAATGATTTAGTTGTTTTTTATAGATTATTACGAGAAAAGAAAAAGAAAAAAAAGCTCTATCTCTTTATCAAAAGCGGTGGCGGCTCAGGCAAAGCAGCTTTGCGAATAGTTCATTTATTGAGAAAATATTATGAAGAATTAGTGGTTCTCATTCCTTTGCAATGTGCTTCCGCTGCAACCATGTTAGCACTTGGAGCTGACTTAATCCAAATGGGACCTATTTCATATTTGACTGCCATTGATACTTCGATTACCCATGACTTGTCTCCAATTGACAAGGATAATGATTTAGTAAGTGTCAGTCAAAATGAGTTAGATCGAGTGAAACGTTTATGGGATCAAGCTAAGATTAAAAATGAAATCAATCCTTATGTAAAGTTGTACGACCATATTCATCCTCTAGTTTTTGGTGCGGTTGATCGAGCTAGTTCATTATCCATAAAAATTACAACTGATATTCTTTCATTTCATTTAAAGGATAAAAAAGAAGCGGCTAGAATTAGTCATCATCTTAATTCTGAATACCCTTCACATAGCTATCCAATCACATTAAAGGAAGCAAAAGAAATTGGATTAAAGGCGGAGGAGCTAGACCCAAAATTGAATACCCTGCTTTTGGATTTAAATGAACACTACTCTGAAATGGCACAGCGTGCTTTATCTGATTATGATGAACTCAATTATCATGACAATGAAATAATGCGAATTATTGAATCTGCTAATGAACAGATTTTTTATCAAAAAGATAAAGATTGGCATTATAGAACAGAGGAAAGACGATGGGTTCCTATGAACGATAATTCTTCTTGGAGACGTGTCGAAGAAAAGAATAAAAAAATAATTACCAAAGCCTTTTTCATTAGATAAAAATATATTTTCAATCCCTCGCTGTCTAACACAAAGTAGAATGATGATTAAAATATAATCTCTTCAACTGAATAGGATATTTAATTCCTGCTCACTAAACAAAAGATCTCTTTGCTTTTGGATGATTGGGGAAGAAGTCAAATAAGGAATGCGAATTAAATGTCTTCCGATTTTTCATTTTCCAAAAATTGAGCAGTAGCTCTCGCATTATCAATCACCTCTTGAGGGTATTTAGCTAATTCCAAAATTCGAATCGCATTCCTTTTTTGCAAAATCCCCTTCTTTAATTTATAGTCAAAAAATAATTCGTCATCTTGAATCTGCTCTTGGAAATGATACAACACAAATCCACCTTTTAATAAATCGGTCAATTCAATATCATGAGTTGAAACTAACACTAAATGATTTTTTTGATTTAAAAATTCTAAAATTGCCCGAGCAGCACCAACCCGTTCAATTGTATTTGTCCCTTTGAATACTTCATCGATAATAAATAAAAATGGCGCTTCGTCGATCTTCGCATTTCCCAATAATTCATTGATCGAATCTACTTCTGCGAGGTAGTAACTTTTGCCTTCAGAAATATCATCTGAAATTCTAATTGACGTGGCGAGTTTAAAAAAGGGGGCTTGATAATTTTCAGAAAGAGTAGTAAAAATAGTTTGTGCTAACAATACATTTACGCCAACCGAACGAATAAAAGTTGTCTTGCCTGACATATTGGAACCGGTCAACAATAAAGACTTATTTTCTAAATGTAAATCGTTGGCTACGCATTCTTCGAGAAGTGGATGTCGAATTTTTTCCACCTGAATCTCTTTTTTATTTTCGGTAAAAACTGGTTTGGAAAAAGAAGTTAAACTCGAACGGTAAGAAGTAATGGACAAAATAAAATCCGTCTTTCCAATAAATTTAAATAGTTGATGAAAGCTTTCTCTTTTGGTATTTATATCTTCTATCACTTTATAAAACGTACTGAATTCTGTTAGCGAAACTATTTTAATTAATTCAATAATCATCCAGGCCAATGCAAAAGCTTCATTCTCCTGAATTGATTTATTTACTTTTACCCAAGCTACTTTTTTGACAATATTTTTCACTTCAGCCAAATCCTTTTCCAAAGAAATGCTAACAAATTTAGGATCAATTATTTGATGAATTTGTTCCGCTGAATCATAGATTTTGGAAAGGCGATTAAATACTCTGGTGTTGCGTCCAATTTTCTTTTTATTCCAATAATGAAGAAAAATATTTATAGGAAAAATAGCAATCAAAACTAGGAGAAAAACAGGATTGAAAAAAGCTAAAATTATACTCCCCATTGTCAATCCTTGCAATATAGTAACCACCCAAAGCCAACTTAATTTTTCAGGTAGTTCGCCAAAAATTAAAAAGGGAAAATAGTAATCTTCGTAGTCATCAAGAGAAGCAAGATATTGTTGAAGTTCAAATACTTGAGTTGGATTCTTAGAAAAATGTTCAACTGCCTCATCGATTTTTTCCAACTCAGTTTTTGATCCCTTTGGTTTTCTAAAAGCGTTGTACAAGTACTGTTGACCTATCCTACTCTTGGTATGATCTATTTCTTGAAAGACAGATTCGAGGTCAAGGTCCAATAGCATTTTATCGCCAATTTTTTGAAAACAATCTTCCTTGCAATGATCATAATAAATACTGATTACATCAAAGTTGAAATAATCTTTTTTAGGGTTCCCCCATTCCCTTTTTAATTGGGAAAGAAGTTCACTCTTTTTGCTTTTCCTTCTTTTATAGAAAAATAAAAAGATAAAAAACCCAATCTTTATTAAGAGTAAAAGGTAAAATAATTTCATTAGCTGATTTTAAATCACAAAAAATTGACACATTACAAAGTAGAAAAAATCGATTTTCTATCTGAAAAAAATCGACACAACTATGCATCCAAAGGATTTACAAAGCTTAAAATACAGCTAGGATAGATTCCCCTCCATTCACGTACAATCATAAAAAACCTTTGATTCACTTTTATGACAGAAATATTCTGCCAAAAATCAAACACTTCAAAACCTTTCTCCCTGTTTATTCTAAATAAAAAAAACAATTTATTATTTTGGAAAATATTTTTCCCAATAAAACCATTTGAAAGGGTACATTTTTTGCTACTTAAAAATTACATACCCATCTTAATCTACCCGAATTTATTTCGAAACAATTAAAATCTATTTTATATGCTTTCACCATATACTGGTCCTTGGACTTTCGATGAAGCAGCACATCTTTTGCGACGCACCATTTTTGGGCCAACCAAAACGCGTATTCAGCAAGCTGTTGATGAAGGATTTGAGGGAACTTTTGCTACTCTTTTTGCAGAACCTGCAGCTGTTGATCCACCTATCTATTATGATTTTGAAGATGACCCTGAAGCTGGGATTGGAGAAACTTGGGTGGACAAACCTTTAGATGGAGATGTAACGGGAATTTATTTTGCCAGATCAAAAACACTTTGGGCGTGGTGGTTTATGCAAATGAATAAAAATGATCAAACGATCACAGAGAAGTTGACGCTCTTTTGGCACAACCATTTCGTGATTTCGGAAGCAGGTCATGCGAATATGAATTGGCAATATCTCGAAAAATTGCGAAGCTTTGCATTAGGCGATTTTAAAGAATTGACAAAGCAAATGACGATTGATCGGAGTATGTTGATTTACCTAAACGGTACAACCAATTT